>CAZSDD010000053.1:0-13576 GCA_964605505.1 uncultured Gemmatimonadaceae bacterium
ACGACGTTAACGAGTACTTCCTGGCCAGACGGGTCTGGTTCTACTCGTTCTTTTTCCTGGTGACAGTGTTGGACATCGTCGACGCCTACCTGAAGAACGGCTGGAGTTACGTACTGGACCAGGGCCCCTTCACGTGGTCCCTGTGGGGCGGCATGGTGGTCATGTGTTTGGTCGGCATCCGGAGTCGGGATCTTCGGTACCACTCGCTCGGGGTAATCGCGCTACTGGCCCTTCAGGTCCTGCAGGGCTTTGTCGCTTTCCCTGCCCTTGGCTTCTGAATAGATTCCGGCCGTGCCCCCAAACTCCCGCATGCCGCTGACCGAAGCGGATTCACCAGCTCGTGCGACACGCTCGCGGCCTGGTGAGGAATCGAGATGTTTCCGGCACGAGGATACCTGGGATGCGAACGACTTTCGCTCTGCTCCTCACCCTGCTCCTGTTGCCGACAGAGGTGTCCGCACAGGTAATCCGGGGCCGCCTGATGGAGGCTGACACTGGGGAGCCCATCCTGCTTGGCCGCATTCTATTGCTCCAGGGATCGGGTCAGATCGTGGACGAGACCGTCACTGACGAGACCGGGTCCTTCAGCGTCGCCTCGGAATCCCCCGGGAGTTTCTTCCTCAGGGCCGAGAGGCTCGGGTACTCAAGCCGGTTGGACGGGATCTTCGACCTCGGGGTGGATGGCGTCCTTACGGTGGAGTTCCGACTGGCGAGGAACCCCATCATCCTCGACACGATGAATGTGTCGGTGGAGCGCCAGGACGTCAGTCTGGAGCTGATGGGATTCTATGAGCGCCGGCGGATCGGATTCGGGAAGTTCCTGGGGCCGGAGGAGATCGAGAGGAAACCTGCCGTCAAGACGACGGATCTCCTGAGAATGATCCCGCGAGTAAGAATCAAGGAATTCGGGTTCGGGCTCCCGTCCGGGGCTCCAGGGGGAAGACGAATCGGGCAGCATCGGAGCGCCGTCGTGATTGCCGGGTCCGTTTCAGTGCTTGGGGAAGCATGCTATCCGGTGGTATTGATTGACGGCATCGTCGTTTCAAAGGACCAACCTGCGGACCTGGATAGCCTGATCTCTCCCAGCGATATCAGAGGCATCGAGGTGTATCGAAGTCAGGCCGAGATTCCTCTCAATCTCCCGAGTGCATCCAATTCGTGTGGGGCAATCGTCATCTGGACCAGGTGAGCGATTTGGAGGTTCAATAACACGCCGGCCCTGGCGATCACCGATCACCCCACCGCCAACAATCGCAGAGTTGCATTGGTCGGTCTGTCCCCGGTTCATGTTCGCCCCTACCCCTCCTGGCATTCCGGACAGGTGCCCAGCGGTTTCCCGTGCCGGGGATCGCCACATCTTCACCCATGTAGAGAGGCGCGGCACCTCTCCCCCGAAGGCGCTACAGGATCGTCTTACCCAGTCGTTATCGCTCGTGGAGAAGCCCGGTGTCCATCTTTATTCGCCGACTGCCGAACCGAAATAGAAATCCAGCATTGCCGTGAGCGGCGCGGGACTCCCGCGAAGCCGGCTCCGAAGTGCCGCGCCCTCCCAGCAGTCCACCAGCAGACCGGCCATTCGCTCCGAGTCGGAGTCGGCCGGCAGCTCGCCTCTCCCTCGGGCCTCTTCCAGGCAGGTGGCGATCCGTTTTTGGATCGCAGAAAAGCACTCCTCGATCCTGTGGCGGAACACATCGCTCACGCCCGACAACTCCTGCCCGAGGCCGCCGAGCAGGCATCCCATGTATCCCTCCTGCCGGTAGCTTTCCCGGGTCAACTCGAAGAAGCTGCGGACCCGGTCAAGAGGTGGACGGGTCAGGTCTCCGAGGCACAGGTCGAGGCCCTCATGGACCTTGCGCATGTACTGGTCGATGACCTGGAGTCCGAAGTCTTCCTTGTCCCGGAAATGATGGTAGAAGGAACCCCTCGGGATCTGAGTGGCCGCGAGGACCGCCTGGATTCCCAGGTCATGGTAGCCGTGCTTCAGTAGCATGGCCTCCCCCGCATCCAGCAGCCGCTGCTTGGTTGAGTGCATCTCCCGACTTGTGGTCAAATGGGGTGCCCGGTAGATCCCGACCGCTGCACGGTATGCCCTGCTACGACCCCTCCACCATCCGGATCATGTGGTCGATCACCAGGCTGTGTTCCCGCTGGGGGCTGAACATGATGATCTCTGCGTCCTCATCAACCCTGACGTTGTGCCCGGCCGGCCAGAAGAACAGGTCATTCGCGTTCACCGTTTCCTGCTCGCCGTTCGAATCCGTCGTGGTGATTCGGCCCCGCAGAACAAACCCCCAGTGGGGGCACTGGCAGAGATTCCCTTCCAATCCCTGGAAGAGCGGGGTGGTATCGACACCGGCGGAGAGTGTGAAATACTCGGCGCCGATCTCGGCGAAACCGCTGACGTCCCCGAAGCCAGTGCGCTGTCGGATCACGGCGCCTGGAATCTCCATCCGGATGTCCACGTCGTCTTTTGCCACTCGCATATCCTTGTCCTCCCAAACCAGAGTATGAATCTGTACTAGACCGATCGGTCTAGTGGCACACTATACACTCCGAGCCGAAGAAAGGCAAGGACGGTGATGAGATCACCTATTGAAGCCGGACTACCACGCCGGCTTGGCGAGGACAGGCGAGGCAGCGACGGGTCAACGGAACGCGGCACCCTCACCGACCCTGACCGGCAGCGGCCTCAGCCTCCGCGCCGTACCTGGTTGATGATCTCGTCCAACCGCTGAAGGAACTGGGAGCGATCCGCCTTCCCGAAAGGCGCCGGACCGCCGGTGATGGTGCCGGCCTCTCTCAGGTCTGCCATGAGCTCCCGGGTGGCCAGGGCCTCGCCGATGGACTCCGGGGTGAAGACCCGTCCTCTGGGATTCAACACCCGAGCCTTCTGCTCCAGACATCGTGAGGCGAGAATGATGTCCTCGGACACGACGATGTCATCGGCGCCGACCCGTTCCACGATCCAGTCGTCGGCGGCGTCCAGATCGCCGGTCTCCTTCACCACCTCCAGGTGGATCCACGGCTCGGTGGGCACCCGAAACCACGAGTCGGAGACCAGCGTGACCTGGAGGCCGTATCGCTTGGCCACCTTGTAGACTTCATCCTTGACCGGACATGCGTCCGCATCCACGTAGATTTGCAGGGCTAACCTCCCGAGGGTGAAAGCTTCTCTTTCGTCTCGTCGTCCGTGGGCCCCAAACCGGCCGCATCTTTGCCGGCCTCAAGGGATTCCCGGTCTTCCGCCATCCTGGCCAGGGCCAGGGAGCCGGCAGCGGATCCCGCGCCGGCCGCTGCGAACAGGGGGCCCAGGAAGATCAGATCATCCAGCAGTGAGGGGTCTCCGGCAAGGGCCACCACCGAGACGAAGACGCCGGCTAGCAGAAAACCTCCAACTGCTCCCCACCCGGCAAAGCGCGGCAGAGACATCTGGTCGAACCTTCGACGGCCCTCCATGAGCCCCAGAACCCCTGAAAAGGTAACGCCGGCGACGAAGCCGAGTGCACCGAACCCGAGAGGATACGGCACATCCGCCCCGGTGCTGCCGGTGGTCAGCAGAAACCCCAGGAGCATGACCATGCCCGCGCCGAACCAGGCAAGTCCCCAGGTCAGGCCCATTCCGATGGCGCCCCGGATTCTTCTCATCCACTTCCTCATCGATGACTTTCCCGGCTCCCGGCCGTCTGACCCCGGAGTGGGTGCACTCGCAAATTCACGGTTGCATCGTTCACGTCATTTCCGCCCATCCCCCTAAATGAACCCGAAGATCACCGGGAACACCAGCACGACAACCACGGCCCAGACCAGGTACACGGGGAGAAAGCTGGTCTGCCACCGTTCCAGGGAGGCCATATCCCTGCGGCCCCGCAGGAAGCGCGTGTAGAGAACCGCCGCCCCCATGAGATTCACCAACAGGATCAGATTCTCGCCCAGGGCCGCCGTCCGGTTCGGCGTGAAGCCGAACTCGGTGATCCGGGCCAGGATGGCCCAGAGGGCCATGGCGTCCACCAGGAGGGCGGATACCACCAGCACGAACTGCAGCTTGTCGAAGAGCCCGGGCGCGGCGTGGGGGTCCCGGGCCGAGATGGCGTACAGGTGGAGACCCACCACCACCACCAGGAGGAGGTCGAAGGCGATGAGGACCTCCCGCTCGATGTTGATGCCGCTCCCCGTCCAGGCCACGGTGGCCAAAAAGGCCAGGAGCAACAGGACGAAGAGGGGAGTGAAGATCATGGTGAGGACCGGCGCCATGCTCTCGATGACGCTCTGCTTGGCCTCCACGAGCCAGCCGGCGATGACGACGGCCCCCACGGCTCCGCAGGGGAGGATCCAGAGGGTCACCAGCGGTTCGGCGTCCATGCCGGCGGCCTCGAAGAGGAGCATGGTGATGGCCATGAGGACGCCGCCGCCCAGGGCGATGAGGACGTAATAGATGAACCACTCGCCGCTGAAGCGGACGAAGTTCATGCGCTGTCGCTGATCCCGCCAATCCCCGCCTGTATACGCCACCCCCAGTGCGAGCCATAGGGCCATGGGGAGGTGGATGATGGCCAGGGTCATGGTGTACCCTTCCGGCACGAAGGGCATGAGATTCATGACCAGGGCGGCGGCCACGAATCCCCCGGCCAATCCGGCCCATCCTCCGGCAGGCAGGGCCCGCTTCCAGGCCAGGAAAGCCGTCAGGAAGGGGAGGACCAGGAGGCCGATGTTCCGGGCGTACCAGAGTGTGCCCGCCTCACCGTCCCATGGGATGCCGAAGAGCTCCGGGACCTTTATGGCCACACCGGCGGCCACGGCCAGACCCACGGCCGCCGTGGCCTCCCGGTTCCACCCACCGTCACCGGTCCCAGGGGAGATCACCAGACGCTTCCAGAGCCGCTCGGAATACTCCCGGGCGTATTCCTCTGAAAGGGCGTCCAGGGCCCCCATGCGCTTGACGGCAATGAGGAAGGCTTCCTCTTCGTCCAGGCCGGCGCTTCGGAGGTCCGTCACCTGGCTCTGCAGGTGGTCTTCCAGCTCGTCCAGGTCGGCGGCCTCGATTGCCTGCCGTCGGCTCACATAGTCCCGCCATTCGGCGATCCGTTCATCCAGCACAGCTGGTCTCCTGCGTTTACGGTCGGATCCCCTGCGGGATCGGTTCGAGTCGATGAAAGGTGGTGCCGCGAAGGGTGGCATCGACCACCTTCCACTGACGCCGCTGGTCGGCCAATTCCGCCTTTCCTTCTTCTGTGAGGCGGTAGTACTTCCTTCGTCTCCCGGATTCGGACTTTCCCCAGGTGGCTTTCAGGTAACCGGCCCTCTCCAATCGGTGAAGCACCGGGTACAGCATGCCGTCCGTCCATTGCAACTCGCCGCCGGAGAGCTCCTCCACCCGCTTGATGATGGCGTAGCCGTAGCTCTCTCCCTCGCTGAGGATGGCCAGGACGAGGGGGGTGGCGGAGGCGGCCACCAGGTCTTTTCCGATGCTCATGGCGGCCCAGCCTCCTGGCCCCGGGAGATGATGGCGGCATACATAGAACCAGTATACATGACAGATCTATGTATACACAAGACCTTCGGGGACGTCCGGGCCTTCTCCCGGGATGGTCTGAGCCAGGGCTCCCGGGGATATATCCGGAGGACAGGGGGCGCCCGTGGACTGGGCATCGGGGTTTTCCCCGGGATCGTCCTCCTCGAGGTATCCGAGGCTCCGCTGCGTCCTCCCTGAGGTTTCCGGGTTTCCGCTGCGTCCTCCCTGAGGTTTCCGGGTTTCCGCTGCGTTTCCCTTGAGGTTTCAGGGGCCCCGCTGCATCCTGCATGGCGGCAGAAGCGAATATCGTCGTGTGGCCGAATTGAGAGACAACCGTGACAGAGAAGCTCATGGCGTTGGGTTGGGATTCGGACTGGGCGGCGAAGTTCGAACGGATCGATGTCCCGGAGGCGCGACCGGCGAGAGTCACCGCCCAGCACCGGAACCGCTGGACCGTTCACTCTTCCGACGGCCCCCGTGATGCCCGGGTCGTCAGCTCGGGAGCCTCCGGCCTGCGACCCGTGACGGGAGACTGGGTGGGCTGCGTCGAGGGGCCCCTCGAGCCGGATCCGTGGTCCATCGTTGCCGTTCTGCCGCGCCGGTCAGCGATTCGCCGCGGCTCCGCCGGGGAGTCCCAGTCGCAACAGGTGTTGGCCGCGAATGTGGATCGCCTGTGGATCGTCCAATCGTTGGAAACCCGTCCGAACCTGAGGAGCCTGGAACGCTACCTCGCCGTGGCCTGGGAGAGTGGCGCCTCGCCGGAGATCATCCTGACCAAGGCCGATCTCGTTGACGATCCGGAAGAAGCGTCGGAAATGGTGAGCGGCATCGCCTTCGGGACCCCGGTCCGGACGGTCAGCGTGGGAGACCCCGCTTCCATGCGGGCACTCCGGAGCAGCCTGGCCCCCGGGCGGACGGTGGCCCTCCTGGGCCCGTCCGGCGCCGGGAAATCCACCCTGATCAATCACCTCGCTGACTCGGAAGTCGCTCGGACCGGCGAGGTGAGGTCGGGAGACCGGAAAGGACGTCACACCACAACGGGCCGTGAGCTCTTCCCCATCCATGACGGCGCGCTCCTTCTGGACACGCCGGGAATGCGGGAGCTCAAGGTCCTCGATCTGGATGCGGGACTCGGGCGCGCCTTTCCGGAGATCGAAAGGCTTTCTGGGGAGTGCCGGTTCCGGGATTGCTCCCATTCCTCCGAGCCCGGATGCGCCGTTCTGGCGGCCGTGGACGAGGGGCGGCTGGATCCGGGTAGACTGGCCAGCTATCGGAAGCTCCAGGCCGAGGCGGCATTCGACCGGAGAAGGGTCGATCCTCAGGCTCGGGCCGAGCATGTCGCCGAGTGGAAGACGGCGATGCGGACCGTCAAGTACCATCCCAAGTATCAGCGCCGGGACTGACCAGGCGGCAGAAGGCCGGGGAAGGTTTCCACGCCGAGCGGCCTTCATGACGCCCCTGGTCCGCTACTCCGTGGCCTCCCGTGGCAGGAGGGATCCGCATGACCGCGGCGGAGGAGCTCCACTTCGGGCTGGCCAACCTCCGGAGAAACCACGAAGTTGGCCCCCCGGACCCCAGATGCCTTTTCAGCCAGAAGAGACACCATGTCCTTGACCATGAAAGTGCTGGCCGCTCTCATCGGCGGCCTCCTCGCCGGGTTCGCCATCGGGGCCACCGGCATCCCGGCCCTGGAGACGGCAGCGGACTGGATCGAGCCCCTGGGCCGGATCTGGGTGAACGCCATCCGCATGACGGTGCTGCCCCTGGTGGGCTCTTTGCTGGTGGTGGGGGTGGTGGGAACCGACGTCCGGGCGGTGGGGAGGATCGGCGGGAGGGCCATCCTCCTGTTCGTAGCACTCATTGCCTTCGCGGCCGTCCTCACCGCACTGGTGACCCCACCCCTGGTAGCCCGGCTTCCGGCTGACCCGGCGGCCTCGGCGGCGCTCCGCGAAAACCTGGCCCAGGCCGGGGAGGCGGTGACCCAAACCCAGGTTCTCACTGTGAAGGAGTGGCTGGTGAGCCTGGTCCCCACCAACCCCGTGGGCGCCATGGCCGAGGGAGCCATGCTACCCTTCATCATCTTCACCCTCCTCTTCGCTCTGGCGGCGGCGCGCCTGGGCAAAGAGGGGAGGGACCTGGTGACCAGCTTCTTCCGGGCCATCTCCGAGGCCATGCTGATCCTCATCGGCTGGATCCTGGACCTGGCCCCCATCGGCGTGTTCGCCCTGGCCCTGAACCTGGGGGCCAACATGGGGCTGGCCGCGGCCGGCGCCATCCTCTATTACGTGGTGATCCACTCGGGGCTCTGCATCCTCCTTCTGGCCGGCGTCTACCCGCTGGCGGTGTTCGGGGGACGCATTTCCCTGAAGGAGTTCAGCGGAGCCAGCCTCCCGGCTCAGGCCGTGGCCTTCAGCTCCCGTTCGTCCCTGGCCTCCCTTCCCCCGGCGGTGGAGGAAGCCAAGAACCGCCTCAAGCTCCCGGAAGCCATCAACAGCTTTCTTCTGCCGCTGGGGTTCTCCACCTTCCGCATCACGGCTCCGGTGCCCATGATCGTCGGGGCCTATTTCATCGCCTACTTCTACGGCATCACCCTGGAGCCGCTGCACCTCATGACCATGGTGGTGACCTCGATACTGGCGAGCTTCACGGTGCCGGGGGTCCCCGGAGGAGGTGTCATCGCCGCCCTGCCGGTCCTGATGTCCGTGGGCCTCCCGGTGGAGGGCATCGGGATTCTGCTGGCGGTGGACACGATTCCCGACATCTTCCGGACGACGGCCAACGTCACGGGGAACATGGGGGCGGCGGTGGTACTGGCCCGGGGAGAAGGGGCGGGATCCAACCAGCCGGAGATTCCGGAGTAGGCGTTTCACCGCCGGACCGAGGGGGTCTGGCCCCGAGAAGACGAAGAGGTATGGAGTAGACCATGGCGACGTTCCTTATCTGGCTCTGCACGGGCCTTTCGGCGGCTCTCCTCACGGGTTCGGGTCCTCTGGCTTCCGATTCCATCCCGAGCGGCGGCGGAGGGGAACCCCGCCAACACCTGCTGGTCGTCACAGAGGCTCCGGACGCGATCCAGGGGCTTCTCTATCGAATGGAGCGGGGACGGGATATGGAACTGCCCGGCGATCCGCCGGGAGACTCGTGGCGCCAGGCGGGTCCTCCTGTGCCGGTGGTGGTGGGTCGAAGCGGGGTGGGGCCGAAGAAGGAGGGGGACGGCCGCTCTCCCCAGGGAATGTTTTCCCTGGGCCCCGCCTTCGGCTACGCCCCGGAGCCTCCGGCGGGCGTCGAGTTCCCCTACCGGGCCATGGCCCCGGCGTCGGTCTGCGTGGACGACACGGCGTCGGCCTTCTATGACCTGGTCTTCGATGCCGACACCCTCTCGGGGGCGAAGGACTGGGACAGCGCCGAAGCCATGCGACGGGACCTGGCCCACGGGGACGACCTCTACCAGCTGGGAGTGATGGTGCGGTACAACGCTGACCGGGTTCCCGGAGCCGGATCCTGCATCTTCCTCCACCTGTGGCGGGGCCCCGGGTCACCCACGGCGGGGTGCACCGCCATGGCGGAGGATGACCTTCTGGAGATCCTTCGTTGGCTGGACCCCGGGGCCGATCCCCTTCTGGTCCAGGGACATCGGGGGTTCCTGGAGGAGCTCAGGGCGGAGAAGAGGCTCCCCTATCCGGTGCCCGCCCCGACCGCTCCTCCGTGGCAGGTTCTGCAGCCGAACCAGGTCCCGGCCACCGCCACCTGGCACGCCCTCCAGACACCGGAATGGGATGGGGCCGTGTCCGCTTTTTCCCGGAGGCTGGCGGCTGATGTGGCCCGGGACAGCGTGGGGGGCATTGCCGCCGGCATCGTGGTGGACGGCGATCTGGTGTGGGCCGGGGGTTTTGGGTGGAGTGACCGGGAGGCCGAAATTCCCATGGCGCCCGGCGCGGTTTCCCGCACGGGCTCCATCTCGAAGTCGGTGACCGCCATGGTGCTCATGCGGCTGGTGGACGCCGGAGTTGTGGAGTTGGACGATCCGGTGGAGCGGTACCTCCCGGAGTTCGCCCCCGTGAGCCGGCCTACCCCCGGCGGAGAAGCCGTGACGCTGCGGCACCTGGCGAGCCATACCGCCGGCCTGGAGAGGGAGCCGGCCAACGTGGAGGAGATGGTAGCGGGGCCCATCGGCCTGTGGGAAGACCGGGTCGTCGAGTCGCTGGAAAACACGGCATTCGACTCCCTGCCCGGCGCCCGCTACCAGTATTCCAACATCGGGTTCGGGGCCCTGGGGCTGGCCCTTTCCAGAGCCGCAGGAGTGCCGTTCTTTGAGCTGGTCCGGGAGGAGGTCTTCCATCCGCTGGGGATGACCGGCTCCTCCTTCGTGGTGGTGGGCGGGGAGCTGGAGCCGCGCCTGGCCCGAGGTTATGCGAATCGGCGGGACGGCACCATCGACGCGGAGACGCCGGCCCGGGAGCATGCCGGCCGCGGGTATAAGGTGCCCAACGGCGGAGTGTACTCGACGGTGGCCGACCTGGGGCGCTTCCTGGGAGCGGTGGCTGGTGTTCCCGGTCTGGAGATCCTGTCGGATTCCAGCCGTCGGGAGATGATCTCCGTCCAGACTCCGGAAGCCGAAGACCGGGGATACGGCATCGGCCTTTCCATCACCGTGGACGAAAACGGGGCCAGGATCGTTGGTCACGGAGGTTCCGTGTCCGGGTACACGGCCCACATGGCGGTGAATCCGGAATCCCGCATCGGCGTGGTCCTGCTCCGGAACTACGGGAGAGGCGCCACGAACCTGGGACAGGCGGCCAGTGGGTTGGTCACCCGGCTGAGCGCCCTCCCCACCCCGCCCCGGCTCTCTCCGGCCTCCGAGAACCAGGACCGGATCCTGGCCGATGCCCTGGTGGAGGGGATCGCCATGGGGATTCCGGGCCTTTCTGTGGCCATCGGCCGGGGCGATTCCCTGTTGTGGCAGGGGACGGACGGCTACAGCGATGTCATGGGCCGGACACCAGTGGAGTCCCGCCACCGGTTCGGGGTGGGAAGCATCACCAAGACCTTCGTGGCCCGGGTCATCCTGCAGTTGGTGGAAGAAGGAAAGCTGGATCTGGAAAAGACCCCTGCGGACTACCTGGACCTGGACCTGGTGGAGAAGATCCCCAATACAGACACGGCCACCCTCCGGCATCTGCTGAACCATCAGAGCGGCATCCCCACCTGGGAATTTCAGGAGGACTGGATTCCCAGGGGAAGGGGCCGGGAGCTGACCCCGGGCTACGTGTGGGGCAAGGCCGAGACGCTGGAGTACTGCACAGAAGACCTCCTTCCGGCCACCAACCGTCCGGGGGAACGGTATTCCTACTCCAACACCAACTACACCCTCCTGGGCCTCGTCATCGAAGCCGTCACGGGCAACGACGCTTCCGGGGAGATCCGGAGGCGGATCCTGGAGCCCCTGGGCCTGGAGGACACCTTTCTGGAGTCCTTCGAGGACGTTCCCGGGGGCTATGTGCACCACTACCACTACGCCACCCCCCATTTCCGGCAGGTGGCCGGCGTCCATCCATCCTTCCGGGAGATGGGGAAGTACCTGGTGGAATCCACATCGGGGAACCTGAGCCCGGAGTGGACAGCCGGGGGCATGGTGTCTTCGGCCCCGGACCTGGTGCGGTGGGCCAGAGCCATTCGGGACGGGGAGTTGCTGGGGCCGGCCATGCAGGAGGAGGTCTTCACCTACCATCCCCCTGAGGCCGGCGGCAGCGGCCGCGCCCGATACATGCAGGGCATCTCCCGCACCGGGGGTTTCTACCAGGACTACGCCGCCTACGGTCACTCCGGCGGCACCCTGGGGTTCACCGCGTACATGTACTGGCTGGAGGGCACGGACATCATCGTGGTGCTGCTGGCCAACGTGGGAGGGATGCACTCGGCGCTGTCACCCAGCCCCGTGAGCCTGTTCTTCCGGGAAGTCTGGATGCCGGCGGTGATGCGCTACCTGGGCCGGTAATCTGGGCGAATCCGACTTCGAAGGCACCCTCCGGACCGCGGACGCACCCGCCTTCGAAGCTACCCCCCTTGACCCCGGGCCCGCCGGCCTTCGAAGGACCCTCCGGACCCCGGGTGCCCCGAACTCCCTGACCTGTTTCGAGGCAGGGGCCTCCGTTTCCCCGGCGCGAGCCGTGGCGGAACACCGGCTCTCTCCCCCCGCACCGGCGGCCTGAGCCCGGCACGGGCTTTGCTTTATTTTCCGGAACCTTGTGCATATCCGCCTGCCCCCTCGAGGTGGCCAATCCCCCGTGGAGGTGAACCCAGGAGCCTGTCCGGGTAATGGGACAAGCCGCGTCACTCGGACAGGCTCCCAGATGAGGAGAGATCATGCGAGTACGCCTTTCCGGACTGATGGTGGCCCTGTTCCTCTTTGCCGGAGCCGAGGCTTCGGCCCAGGTACCGTGGGAGAGCCCGCTCCTGGTGGGCCCCGGATCCCCCGCCGGTTGGTCCGTCCTCATGGCGGACCCGGGAGCGGGCCTGGGGGTGCTGGCCCATTGGCACGGCAGGGCCCAGGGCACGCGCCTGGGGCTGAGGTTCGGGCTGGCCGAAGCTCCCCGGGACGACCTGGCGGTTTTCGGCGGCGCGGACCTGTCGGGCCCTCTCCATTCCCGAAACGAAGACTTCCCCCTGGACGTGGTATGGGTCACGGGCTTCGGCATGGGAGCCGGAGACCACGCCCTCGTCACCATCCCTTTCGGGATCTCCCTGGGCAGGGGGTTCGCCGCAGAGAGCGCCTGGATCCATCCCTACGTCAGCCCCCGCCTGGTGGTGGACGCATTCATGGGAGACGACCGGCGGGATGACCTGGACCTGGGTCTTGTGGTGGATCTGGGCCTGGACCTTTCCTTCGCCCGGGGCTGGGGAATCCGGTTCGGGGCCTCCCTGGGAGACCGGGACGGCATCGCGGTGGGTCTGGCTTTCCCTGGCAGGAGGTGACGAACAGGGGAAGGGGGGAAAGAACGGAAAGAACCGGAAGGAACCGGAAGAAGGAACGGGGAGATCGGGGAGATCGGGGAGAACGGGGGATCGGGGGATCGGGGTCGTCGCGGTCCTTGCCCATCCCGGACTCTCCTCTTCATCTTTTCCGACGTGCGGCCTGCTGAGCTGAAGCGGGCCCTCTTTCGCCGAGGGAACTCCTATGAACAACCAGGTGCGGCCCCAGTTCTCGGACATCGATGCGTGGGGATTGACCCACCGGGGCAGGGTGCGCTCCGAGAACCAGGATCATTTTTTCGTGGGCTCGCTGGCCCGGGGCGTCAGGGCGGAGCAGACCAGCATCACGGAGAACCAGGGCGAGATGCTCCACCTGGAGCGTCAGGCCAGCCTGGCAGTTGTGGCGGACGGGGTCGGTGGCTCCTTCGGTGGGGAGGAGGCTGCCCGGCGGGCGGTGGAAGGGCTGGTGTCCTCGGTGTCCAGCTTCTTCCATGAGGCGGAGTTCCAGGAGAAGGAGGATCCGGAGGTGTTCTCCCGCCTGCTTCACGAGGCGGCCCTGGCCGTCCACGAGAGCCTTCTCGTGCGGGCCAGGGAGGAGGGCGGTGAACGCCGTTTCGCCACGACCCTCACTCTCTTCCTGGGACTCTGGCCTCACGCCTACCTCCTCCAGGTGGGGGACTCCCGCTGTTACGTCTTCCGTGACGGCAAGCTCACTCAGATCAGCCGGGACCAGACGTTGGCCCAGGAGCTTGTGGACAAGGGAGTGCTGACCCGGACCCGGGCCGAGAACAGCCGCTGGGCAAACGTCCTGTCCAGCGCCATGGGGGGCGGGGAGGCGGAGCCGGTGGTGACCCGGGTAGTGCGGGATTGGGGGACGGTGGTTCTCCTGTGCAGCGATGGCCTGACGAAGCACGTGTCCGAGGCTCGCATCCGGGACCGGTTCGCCGCCATGACCAGCTCACGCCAGGTGACGGAGGACCTCCTCCAGGACGCCCTGGAAGACGGCGGCACTGACAACGTTACCCTGATCGTGGGCCGGACGCTTCCACCTGCCGGGGACCAACCCGGGGCCTGAAGGTCTCCCCCCGATGTCCGAGG
>CAZSDD010000053.1:13676-19955 GCA_964605505.1 uncultured Gemmatimonadaceae bacterium
GCATGGGATCACGCCCAGGGGCAGGGGTCACCCGAGCCCTACTTCTTCTCGATTTCCCGTTTCAGCCGCTGGAGGGAATCTTCCGTGGCCACCAGCTCGCCTCGGGCTTCGTTCAACCGTTCCTGCTGGGACACCACGAAACGGCGATAGGGCGCGATGGCTTCGTTCACCCGCTCCGTGGACTGGGTGATCTCCAGATGTACCTGGCGCGTGAGGGCGTCCGTGAGCTGCTCTTCCAGCATCGACAGCCGCTTGCGCAAGGTTTCCTTCGCCTGCCTCCGCTTGCGGGGGATCAGATAGAAGCCTCCCACTGCCAGGACGGCGGCGAGGAGGATTCCGGTGATGTCGGCGGCGGCGCCGGTGATGACGGTGGCCACGGCGGTGCCGAGCCCGATGGCGCCGATCTCGGCCAGAGCGGTGGTGGCGAACATGCCCTGGACCTCATTGGCGATGGAGCGAGCCTCGGCTTCCCGGTCGTAGGTGCCCACCACCTCCCGGGACAGTCGTCCGATGGAATCGAGCAGCGCCTGGCGGTTGTAGTCGAAGGTACGCCCCACCTCTCCGATGATCTCCTCCCGGTGGCGGGCGATCTTGCGGCGGTCGATGTAGCCGCTCACGTCGTGCCACACCTTGAGGTTGCGCTCGACGATCCAGTCGATGATGCGCCCTGTCTCCTCCTCGATGGTCCGGGGCGTATCGCCGACGACCTCCTTGGCGAACGCCTTCCGAGTGCTTTCGCTGTCGAGGAGCCCCTTGATGCGGCCGATGCGGACGTGCTCGTCGAAGAAGCTCTCCCCCCGACGCCCCATCTCCCCCAGCAGGAGACGCAGCCGATCCAGGCGGGGCTCGAAGTCCTTCAGCATCTCCTCATGGAAGAGGGCGAGCTGGCGGTCGATGTTGTCGATGGTCTCGACGTCATCGGCCAGGAGTTTGAGACGGTCGAAGGCCGTGGCCTTGTAGGTGGCGGCCAGGCGCAGTCCGACATTCAGCGGATTGAGGAGCTTCAGGCGGATCCGCTCCTGCTGGTCCAGCGTGTGGAGCAGGTACTCCTCCATGACCTGGAAGCCGCTGGCCTCCCAGAGACCCGGATGGGCTTCCTCGCCCTCCGGTGCCCGGGCCTTCAGGGCCTGCCGGGCCGAGACCGGAAAGACTTCCGGTGCCTGGCCCAACAACGTTCCGCCGTTTTCCCGCACGAAGTCCGCCACCTGACTCCGCTCGGCATCGTCCTGGAGGATATCGATCTTGTTGATGACGAAGACGATCTTCTTGCCCCACTCCCGGATCTTCTCCAGGAACGCCCGTTCACTCTCCGTGAAGGGGCGGTCAGCGGAGGTCACGAAGAGAACCAGGTCCGAGCGGGGCATGTAGTCCCGGGTCAACTCCTCGTGGCGCCGGATGATGGCGTTGGTGCCGGGGGTGTCGACGATGGTGAGCTCCCGGAGGAGGGGGCTCGGGTGGGTGCGTTCCAGGAGGAAGGCTTCCCGCTCCTCCTCCGCCACCTCGCTTCCGTGGCGGAGCACATTGATGCGGTCGGTGGTGGGCGTGACGCCCTCCGGGAGGACCCGCTCCCCCAGAAGGGCATTGATGAAGCTTGATTTGCCCGAGTTGAACTCCCCCGCCACCACCAACAGGAACAGGCCGTCGAGTTGCTCCAGCGCTTCCCGCAGCCGGCGAAGGTCTTCGGCGGCCAGGGCAGGCTCGAAGCTCTGAATCGCTCCGGCAAGGCGCTCCAGGAGCTCCTGCTCCCGGGCCCGGAGCTCCTGCTCCCGGTCCGAGAGGATTCCCTTCCGTCCAAAGATGCGTCCCATCACGTGGTCTCCCGTCCGAAGATGCGTCCCACTACCTGGTCTCCCGGCGAGGATGTCGGGCCGTTCCGCCGGGGCCCGGGCCGGAGTGGCCGTCGGGATCCGGGCCTGGCGAGGCCTCTGGCTGACCAAGATCCCCGCCGGAGCCGGGAGCCGCAAGCGGCCGGCATGTGGTTTCCCGAATCGCCGGCAACTTCTGGAAAGATGAATTCGCCCCGGCCCGGATGAGCCCCGGACGACGGAGATGCCGCCCCGGCCTTCGGGACGGCATCTCCTGGACGGCGGCTTCGGGTGTCCGTCACGCCGACTTCATTTCAGGAAGGGTGCTTCCGGCGTCCGAAATGTGGCCAGCAGACCGGCGTGGTCCGAAGGCCACAGCCCGGACTCGGCGGTCAGGTCCGACGCCCTGTCGCCGATGATGTCAACCGACACCTTCCCCGGGAGTCGCTGCCCCCCGTCGGGTCCACTGGAGGCACGGACCAGGACGAAGTCGATGCGCTCATCCAACTCCGAGGTCGGATTTCCGAGCTCGGCGGCCTGGCAGCAGGTGTATCCCCGGAAGGGACGTCCCGGGTTGGCCGTCCTCCAGGCGTCCTGGAATCCCGCTTCCAGGAGGAGGTCGTAGGTGGGGGTCCATGACCGGTCCCCGGGCCCGGCTTCGGCGTCGGAGTTCAGGTCTCCCATGAGGATGGTCATCCCCTCCAGCCCGGCCAGGACACCGCTGATGAGCTCCTGGGTCTGAGCCACCTGGACGGGAGCGAAGCCCTGGACCTCCAGGTGGGTGTTCACGAAATGATATGGAAGGCCGCCCAGCTCCGTCTCGACGCGGATCCAGCCCCTCCCGATCTCCCCCCCGAAGGGAAGGGGGACCGCTGCCTGATAGTTCGCCTGGGCCACGTCCAGGATGGCCACGTCGGAGCGCACCAGAACCGCGACGCCGAGAATGAAGTGGATGTACTCGGTGACCTGGCCGGAGCCCCAGTCGACGGCCTTCGGCATGGTGATCTCGAAATTGTTGTGCAACGCCGCCATCTCATAGGGGAGACCGCGTTCCTGGATCTCGGCCATGAGGAGGGCCCCGTGGTCCTGCACCCCGATAGGCTGGAAGCTCCCGTCGAGGATCACGTACTTCGCCAGCTCCTGGATGCCTATGATGTGGGGATTCCCGGCCTGGATCTCGTCCACCAGGGCCACCACCCGTTCCTGGAAGCGCGTGTTCTGGACCTGGCTCCAGACCGTGTTTGTGGCCTGGACCAGGGCCACCGGATTTTCGTAATCCGCGGCCAGGGCGATGGCGATGTCGCCGCCCAGGTACATGTTCCGGGTCATGACCCGGAGGGGCTCCGCAGCGTTGGAAGCCTGGGGTGCCGGCACCACCGAGAAGTCGGCTTCGGGCGCCGTGGCGGTCACGGGATTCGCCCCATCGTCGCACCCGGCGGCCAGGACGAGGGCGGCCAACGCCGCCAGCGGCATGACGTGAAATCGCTTGGGGTGCTTCGTGGCATGCTTCATGGTGTCCCTCCCTTTCGGAGAATGATGGCTTCACCTCCCGTCCCCAATGCAAGCTGCATTGACCCCGGGGCGGATACCCTCCGTATTGTGACGTAGCAGGCATGGTGGGGTGACGTAGCATGACCGGGGGGGGACCGCTCCTCCCGGGGACTGCTGGCCAGGAGATGGAGCATGGACCGGTGCATTCGGCTTTCACGCCGAGGGTCGTGCTTGAACGCCAGGGGTTCCACCCGCTCCCGCTCTCCCGGCAGCAGCGAGCCCCTCCGGGCCGCCTACGGCGGGCCCACCCATCGGATGGCGAATGTCAGCCCCGCGTTCTGAGAAGAAGGCGGGACAATCGGTCAGCGTCGGCCTTCGGATCCCGCCGCGGGATGGCGAAGCATGTCCAGGGCCAGGCTGTAGTCGATGGCCTCCCCGTGCCAGAGAGGCGTGGTTGTCCAGGCATCCGGCTCGATTCCTCGCTCTGCGTTGAGGCTTTCCAGGGACGGGACTGGCTCCCCCGGGACCTGAAGGGGTGCGGGCACCCGGGGAATCCGGCGCCCGTCAGGCCGGTAGAACCGGATTTCGTCTTCATTCTCCATCAGTTTCACCTGAAACTTCCCTTCATGCACGGCCCGATGGTGCGTCCGGCACAATAAGACCGTGTTCCTGAGGCTGGTCTCGCCGCCGTCGGCCCAGTGGGTGATGTGATGGGCGTCCGTGTAGCGGCATCCGCACCCCGGGAAACGGCAACCCCCATCCCGGTGCTCAAGGGCCCGGCGGATGGCTGGTGGTACGGTGCGCCGGCGGCGACCCACGTCCAGTACCTCTCCGTCGGCTCCGTGGCGCATCTCCACCACTCCCGTGTCACACGCCAGGCGCCTCGACGTCTCCGCAGAAACGCCGATTCCGCTCTCCGCCAGCACGGCCTGCCCCGCCTCCGAACCTTCTTCCAGCGCCCCCGCGTCCACATGGAGCACTACCTGGAACCGGTCGGCCCGGCCCGGTGGAAGGGGACGGTCGGACGCCTCCGGCTCTGAGGATGACCCTGTTGCATCGACCCTGCCCACCGCCAGGGCCCTCTCGGCCAGGAGCCCCAGGGCGTCGGCCCGGCGCTGGGCCGCAGTCGTGGCGGAGGCCGCAGAGGCCTCTTTATCGGTCATTGTGGCAGCGTCGGTGGATATCGGGCTTCCGGGGCCCTCCTCCTCCGGGCCCATCTCCTGCCGGAACAGGGCTTCGCCGGCCCACTCCAGCGCCTTCTGCAGCAATGCCCCGACTTCCGGGTCCAGCCGTCCCCGGAGAACCCAGCTCCCGTCCTCGTCGGGAAAGAGGTCCACGAAGCGGCTCCGGTGCCGTTCCCCTTCCGCTTCGGCCTTCTCCAGCCGGTCCACCCGCCGCCAGGCCCGCACCAGACGCTCCATGTGGGCGGCCGTGGCGTGCCTGGCCAGTTCCAGAAGCTCCGTCTCATTGGTCTCGTCGGCTACCCGTGTGAGGGCCCGGATTTTCGAATACGACATCTCCCCACGGGACATGGCCTGCGAGACCCCGGGCAGGGATGCCAGGGCTCGGGCCACCCGCACCTTCTCCCGGGCTGCCCCCGGGGCGATCCCGGTACGCCAGGAGAGCCATTCCGCACAGGAGCGAAAGCCCCAGGCCCAACCTTCCCGCTCGTCGAAGGCCCGGATCAGGACCAGGAGGCGGTAGGTGGCGGCGTGGATATGGGCCGAGAGACGGGCAATTTCATCTCCCAGTCGCTCGGTGTCTTCCTGGGAGTCGGCAGTCGCTTCCTGGCGGGCCGGTGAATGGCCGCAGGCCGATGCGGTGGCGGCAGTGTTGCCGGCAAAGGCGATCATATGAAAACCCTCCTCACGTCATCCCATGGGAGTTGGCAGAGCTTCTCCTTCCAATATACGAGGGGGTTTTTCGAGGCACTGAGCGGTCCCCTGCCGCCCGAGAAGAGCTCCGGAGAGTCGAGATGTATCGGGAGTTCGGGTTTTGTGCGGTAGCGGGTCAGGAGGGGGGTTGAGCGGGGCGCCCCGGGGGCATCCCGGCCTTCGGCGTTTCCGCCGCACAGATCTTGTCAAGAGTTTTTTGGGCGGATGTATGCCGGATCAGGGCAAACAGGGGATGTGGACTCGGATCAACCGGTGACCTGGGGGACCGGTGACCGGGGGGGGAATGGAGGGATGTCCGGTTCCCGGTGGGCCCCCGGCAGCGGCCCAGGCCCGGCTCCTGGGATCGGAACTGGCTCCTGGGATCGGAACTGGCTCCTGGGAAAGAACGACAACTTCTACCTGGGGGTCGGCTCCGGGCTGAAGCGGCTGGTCGGGATCGGCGATGAAGAGAAGGCCAACGATCTGTTGCAGTCCATTCCCACGCTTCGAATGAAGTCCATTCCCACGCTTCGAATCGTGAACGTCGGCATCGCGTTCTGAGGAGAAGACCGGCGGAGGGGTGAACCTCGGCATCGCGTTCTGCGGTTCCCCGGTGCAGGCCAGCAGAGTCGCCTGTGCGCCGGGCTCCAGGATCTCCACTCCCTGTCCAAACCAGGCGTGCATTCCGGCCATGTCCCGCTGGGGGCCCGGGCGGAGGGATGCGCGGCTTCCATTTCCCCGGATATCGACTATCGGGATGAGGGGGCGGGACGCAGATTGTGAATGCCGCAGATTGTTAATGCGGCAGATTGTGAATCGTGAACGAGCCGGGACCATGGGACACCCCGAATCAGGAAAGGACCGGAGCCATGGAGGGCCGGAGCCATAAAGAATCGGAGCCATGGAGGGCCGGAGCCATGGAGGAGTTGGAGTCGTGGAGGAGTTGGAGTCGTGGAGGAGCCGGATGACCGAGCCCGACGGCCGTAGGAGGTCCCATGCCCCTTAGACTGCTGGAGGCCACGGTCCCGGAGGACCGGATGGAGGAGGTCGTGGAGCTGCTCCAGGACGTCCGCTTCGTTCAGTTCTGGATTACCGGCGCTACGGACGGC
>CAZSDD010000054.1:0-7329 GCA_964605505.1 uncultured Gemmatimonadaceae bacterium
CCCGGGGATGTCCACAAGCTTGGGGCTGGCCAGGGCCTCCCCCAGGGGGACGGCACGAACGTCCGGCGGATCCAGGGAGACCATGGAGCCGAAGTCTCCCCTTTTCACCAGCTCGATGGCGGCCGCGCCGAACCGGAGGGCCAGGAGGCGATCGTAGGAGATGGGCTGCCCTCCCCGCTGGAGGTGCCCCAGGACCAGCGACCGGGTCTCCACGCCGCAGGCCTCTTCGATCTCCTGGGCCAGCTTTTCGGCCAGTCCACCGTACCGGGCTTCCTGGCCAGGCTTCGCCCTCTCCACGAAGCTGGCCTCTCCACCCAGGGGCTTGGCGCCCTCGGCGGCCACCACGATGGCGAATTGCCGCCCGCTCCGGTAGCGGTCCCGGACCTTCTCCGCCACCTTCTCCATGGAGTAGGGGATCTCCGGAATGAGGATGACGTCGGCGGTGCCGGCCACGCCGGCGAAGAGGGCGATCCAGCCCGCATGGCGGCCCATGACCTCCACCACGAAGGTCCGTCGGTGCGCCTCGGCGGTGGAATGAAGCTTGTCGATGGCGTCGGTGGCGGTTTCCACGGCCGTGAGGAAACCGAAGGTCATGAGGGTGGAGCCCAGGTCGTTGTCGATGGTCTTGGGAATTCCGATGACGGGAAGCCCCTTGTCCCGGAGCCGGCGGGCGATGGTGAGGGAGCCGTCCCCCCCGATGGCGATGAGGCAGTCCAGCTCCCGCTTCCGAAATTCCTCGATGATCTCATCGGAGCGATCGATCTCCACGATGGAGCCGTCGGGCTGCTCCTGGGGCCACTTCATGGGGTTTCCCCGGTTGGACGTCCCCAGAATGGTCCCGCCCATGTGGGTGATTCCCTTCACCGAATCGGCGGTGAGACGGACCACCCCTTCTCCACCGAAGCTCTCCGGGTCCAGGAGGCCTCCGAACCCGTCCCGGATTCCATAGGCTTCCCATCCCTCGTTGATGGCGGAGAGTACGATGGCTCGAATGACGGCGTTGAGGCCGGGCGCGTCGCCGCCCCCGGTGTTGATGGCGATCTTGCGAGTCATGACAATCGGTCCCGCGTGTGGATGCTCGAAAGAGTGACCTCGAAAGAAAGCGCCCGGTGGTGCCGGGCGCAATCGGAGGTGGAAACGAGACAGCCGCAATCAGGGCCTACACCCGGGGCTCTCCACAGGTTCTGGTCAGAGTCGTCCCCGGAGGGTCACCCCCAGCTCCACACCCCAGAGGGTTTCGGTCTCTCCCGTGAGAGCCTCCAGTGCCCCGTAGGAATATTTCACCCTGGGGAGCAGATCCCATGACCCCGGAATCCGGAGGGGAACGTCCAGCCCGCCTCCCAGGAGCCAGCCCGCCCCCGTTCCCTCTTCCCTGGCCTGGTAACGGAAGTCCAGCGAGGGACGGATGCGGAAGGTGGCGCCCGCGGGGGTGGATCCGTTCATTCCCAGGATCAGGAGGTTCTGGGAGCCCGTGGTGACGGCCGCGTCCCCCGCCACAATCCCCTGTCCGGTGAAGAAGTCCCCGGATTCCCGCCAGACGTCCATGGCGTAGAGGGACCAGGTGGACCGCCCGGTTCGGAAGGCGTAGGAAATATCCCCCCGCAGGCGGTTTCCGGCCTGGAACAGGTTCTGACCGTCAAACTGGTCTTCGGAAAAGTTCTGAAAGGTGAGGCCGAGGGTGAGCTTACCGCCGTCTCCGACGTTCCGGTCCAGGCCCAACCGGATCCGGATCTCATCTCCGGGCTCGTAGGTCAGGCTCACGTCCTCCGCGGGCTCGAAGCCGTTGGAGAGGCGGTAGCTGGCGCCGAATCCGATGCCCCATTCCCCCGCTTCGTAGGCCGAGGCCACTCCAGCGGTCACCGCCGCACCCGTGCCCCAGCTGGCCTCCTGAAACCCCAGGATGTCCGTGGAAAGGACCGAGGCCACCACCGCCTCTTCCAGGTCATGGGCCGCATCCCCCGTGGGGAGGTTCACCGCCGCCGTGAAGACGGCCCAGGGGGTGATCTGAAAGGAGCCGCGAACCCGCGTGTCCACAGGGCCCTTCATGGTGAAGGTCGTCCCATCCTTCTGCACCGTCCCATGAGCGTAGGCCCCATAGAAATCCAGGGAGACACGACGTCCCACCGGGAGGGTGTAGCCCACCGGGAGGAGCGTGAGGTTCGCGTCGTCGGCCCCGAGGGCCTCCGAAAAGGAGAAGCCCTGGAAATGGATTCCGGTGCCGAAGGCGTGGCTTCGGGTCTGGCCGGAAGCGGAAAACGGGATCAGGAGAGATGCGGCCAGGAGTCCTGCCCCCAGCCCCGCCCTGTTCCAGGCCAGGAGTCCAGCCCCCGCCATGGTTCCGCCCCGGTTGATTCTCGGATTCCCCATCTCAGCCTCCCCCTCCCGGCGGGGTAATGATGATTCGGATGGTGGCCGTGGCGGGTGTGGTCACTCCTTCCTGCCCCTTGATCTCAGGGAGGTAATTCCGCTCCAGGATATTCGCCTCGATGCCCCCGAGGATACCCCCCAGGTCAACGATGAAACCGAACGGGCTGGGGACCAGGCCTTCCGTGGTGGCTTCAAGCACGGAGGAAACGGTGGAGGCGGCTTCCGCGGCGGCCGCCTCCGGGTCGACGGGGGAGGGGGCGGGCAGCGGCGAAAGCTCCGGGAGAGCCAGGGACGAGATCCCGGAGGTGCTGAGGGTCGTGGCTTCCAGGATCGTGTTGGCCTCCGTCAGGGCGCCCTGCGCAGCGGTGAAGCCGGGGTCTTCCCGGACCGCCCGGGTGAAGAACTGCTGGGCAGTGCCGAAATATCCCTGGTCCATGGCCATGAGGCCCTGGCCGTAGGTGAGAAAGGCCAGGAGGTTCGAGGCACGGTTCTCCTGGATGGCCTCCCGCTCCGCGGGGGTGATGGACACCCCCATGATGTCCAGGATCTCGAAGACCGCCTCCTTTTCCATCTCGAAGAGCCGGGCCAGGGCGTCCTGGGCGGAAGCCTCCCCCGCCGAGGAGCGCCGGGACGTGTTCAGCACGTCGGTGTCGAAGCGGAGGATCTCGTCCGAAAGGGAGGTCAGGGCGCCCTGGACCACGTGCTCGGCTCTGAGCATCCGCCCGGCCCGGGCCCCGGTTTCCGGGGAGGTGAATCCGGCTTCGGTGAGGGACATCTCCGTCAGAAGGCTCTGGACCCGGGCCCGCTCCAGGACGGTGAGGCCCCCGGAAAGGACCAGGTCGGTGGTCATCATGTCCGCCAGGGCTACCTGAAGGGGCTCCAGCTCCTCGTTTTCCGTGGTGATCCGGAAGGGGAAGACCGCCACGCTCCCCGGAACCGGGTCCTGCCGGGAGATCTCGTCCTCCCGTGCCAGGATCTCCCGGGCCCTGACCCGGAGCTCCCTCCGGGCCAGGAGGGCGAGCCTCTCCCGGATGTCTTCCTTCAACGGATCGTGCCGCCCCAGCTCCAGATAGGTGGAATAGGCCTCACGGGCCGGGCCCCACTTCTCCTGCTCCTCCCTGGCGAGGCCCAGATAGAGGTGGGCGGCTCCCGTGGCCTCACCGGTCCCGACGGCGTTCAGGAGGGTTTCCTCGGCTTGGGCGTAGTTCCGGGCCTTGAAATGGGCCACACCCAGCCGGAGGAGAATCTCCGGGTTGCCCGGGTCCCTCTCCAGGGCCTCCTCCAACCCCGGGATGTCGGCCGGCTCCGCTTCGGGCATTCGCCGGGCGCAGGAAGACAGGACGAGGACTCCCAGGAAGATCAGGGACAGGAATCGCGGATGTCTCATGAAGAATGGCTCCTGTGGGGAGCAGGGTGCCGTTATGGTGCGGCATCGGAGGAGAGGAAAAGTCTCGCATCCCTGTTGGAGGGCTCCTAAATTTAACGAGCCGGATTTAGGCGGGCAAAGGGTTTTTTGGAACCCTGCTTGGCCCGCCTTTTCGCCGTGATCCGGCGCGGTTCCCGGGACCTTCCCGTCCAGATGGAGGATAATCACTTGCGCATCCTGACCTTCGGCGTTCTGGCTCTGGTTCTTCCGGCCCAGGTTTTCGGCTCCCGGGAGGCCACGGCTCAGGGGACTCAGCCGGATCTGCCGGGTGTGGCGGTCATGGACTTCACCGGCTTCATGCTGGGGGAGGGGGGGAACTCCGCTCCCCTGGGGAAGGCGGTTTCGGCCATGCTCACCACGGAGCTCTCGGGCCGGGAGGGCATGCGGATCGTGGAGCGGCAGCACCTCCAGGACCTCCTGACGGAGCAGCGGCTGGCCCTTTCCGGCCGGGTGGACGAGGCTACGGCCATCGAGGTGGGAAAGATGGTGGGAGCCCAGTACGTGATCCACGGGCAGGTGTCCGCCGTGGGTGGGGTGACGCGGATGGACATGCGGGCCGTGGACGTGGAGACCTCCGAGGTCTTCGAAGTCCAGAAGGTCACGGGGGAGACCACGGAGCTTCTGACCCTGGTGGTTCGCATCGCCGACCTCTTTTCCGGCCGGCTCCACCTGACGCCTCCCTCGGATCGGGTCGCCCCGGAACCCATCCCGGTTCAGGCCACCATCGCATTCTCCCGGGGGTTGGACTTCGAAGACAGGGGGGAGACCGAAGAGGCCGCGGAGCAGTACCGGCAGGCCCTGGAGATCTTCCCCGGCCACAGAGATGCCCGAAAAGCCCTGGATCGATTGCAGGGAGGAGGGGAGGGCACATGATGGCCCGGCAGAGGGTTAGCAGCGGCATTCTCGGAGCCCTGGCCCTGGCCCTGGCGGCGGGCCCGGTCACCGGCCTCTCCGGCCAGCGAGGCGGGGAGATCGCCTTCGAGACCGATCTTCCCAGGACGCTGGTCTTCGTGGCGGAGGAGGGGGAAGGCGGCGTGGCGGCACGGCGGCTCTCGGATTTCCTCAGGGCGGCCGGGTTCCCCCTCATCGACCCGGCCCTGGCCCACACCGTTGCCCAGAGGGAGCTCGTGGGCCGGGCCCTGGGGGGGGACGAGGGAGCCGCCACGGATCTGGGTCGTGACTTCGGCGCCCAGCTCCTGGTGGTGGGACGAGCGGACTGGGGGGCCCGGCCGGATCCGGTGGACGGGACCCTGGTGACCGCCACCAGCCAGGTATCGCTCCGGGCTCTCCGGCTGGATGCCGGGCGGGTCATCGCCACCGCCACGGCCGATGCCCGGGGCATCGACGCCACGGAGCAGGCGGCCCGGACCAAGGTGGTGAGCCAGGCCACGGAGAAGATCCTGACCGAGAGCTCGTTCGTGGGGCAGTTGATGAACAACTGGACCTCCGAGCCCTGGTCGGACGATGAGTACTGGCGCCCGGACCCGGGATCGGTGCCGGCGGCCAAGGAGTCCCGGACGGGACAGGCTCCGGCGCTGGCCATCCTCCTGGCCGATGTGCGCCCCTCGCACCAGGGAGCCACCCGGGGACTCGGCGTGGTCCAGAAGGGGGAGGGGGACGCGTCCATCTTCAATCCCGTCCGGTTGGAGGGAGTGGTGGTGGGCGAAGCCCGGAGCGTGTCGGTGGAGGGGGCGCCGGCGAACCTGGAGCCCCTGGAGGAGGGTGAGGCTCGACGCCTGGGGCTGGAGGACCAGATTGCCATGCGCTTCTGGGCCGAAACCAATCTCCCCATGAGCAGGGACACTGTGAGGGTGGTGGCCCAGGGGCCGTCCGGCGCCGTGTCCGAGGCCGTGGCCGCCCCGCGCATCGACCAGCGGTGGGCCGTCATCGTGGGAATCGGGGACTATGCGTCCCGGGAGATCCCGGACCTGGAATTCGCCCCTGCCGACGCCAGGGCGGTCCGGGAATTCCTGACCAGCCCGGCGGCAGGCCCCTTCCAGGATGACCGGGTCCTGTTCCTGGAGAACGAGGAGGCCACGGGGGCCGCCGTGCGGGAAGCCCTCTTCGTGTTCCTCCAGCAGGCGGATTGGGACGACCTGGTGGTCATCTACTTCGCAGGCCACGGAGCCCCGGACCCTTCCAGGCCGGACAACCTGTACCTGCTTCCCCACGATGCCGATCTGGACGCTCTGGCGTCCACCGGCTTTCCCATGTGGGACGTGAAGACGGCCCTTCGCCGTCAGATCTCCTCGGAACGGGTCATCGTCATCGCCGACGCGTGCCACTCGGCCGGGGCCATGGAGGGATTGGCCGGCGACAACCCCATCGCCGGGGGGTTTTCCCAGCTGTTCACTCCCTCCCGGCGGCTGACCATGACGGCCGCCAACACCAATGAGTTCTCACTGGAGGACGCCCGCTGGGGGGGGCACGGGGTCTTCACCCACTTCCTCCTGGAGGGGCTGCGGGGGGCCGGGGATCTGGACGGGAACGGGATCGTCACCTTCAGCGAGGTCTTCGACTACGTGCAACGGAACGTCCGGAGCGCCACGGAGAACCGTCAGAATCCCCAGAAGGCCGGATGGGGGGACATTCCCCTGGCGGTGGTGGGTCCCTCGGGGGAAATCAAACCCCAGGGCCGGTAGGAGCCTGTCCCGAGTAACGCGGCTCACCCCATTACCCGGACAGGCTCCCGGGGCCCGCCAGCCTGTCGGCTTCGTCGAAGGCCTTCCGGGCGGCGTCCAGGTCGCCCAGGATATCCATGATCTCTCCCTTCAGGAGGAGGGCGTTCACCCCCAGGGGCTGGCCCATCTCCTCCAGGAAGCCCAGGGACCGGGCGGCGTCGTAGTAGAGCCCGGCCTCCCGGTAGATGACGGCGGCCATGAAGGCGCCGTCCCCTTCCGGCTCCAGGCCGGCGGACAGGAGAGTCCCCATCCGCTCGTTCAGGGCGTCATGCTGCTCCAGGGAGAGGACCTGGAACTGCATCTCCCTGCTGGGACGCCCCCGGCCCCTGGGGCCCACGGTCCACCGGTAGCTGGCTCCCGGGGTCAGAGGCGGGGCCTCTTCCGGCAGGGACCAGCTGGTGGTTTCCCCCACGTGGAAACGAATGGGGTCTTCCCCCTCCTCCCGGATCTGGACCATGTACTCGCCCGCCTCCCGGCCTTCCGCCGGAATCCAGGTGAAGGTGGGTCGGGTGGACCTCACCGGAATGTCGTTCCTGGGACTGAGGATCTCCGGGGCTCCCGGGACGGGCCGGATCATTCCCTCCCGGTTGGGCCGGCTTCGGGCAGGGGAGCCGGCGGTACGGGAGAGCACACGGACGGCCCGGGAGAACAGCTCCGCCCCGTCCCCTTCGGCCGCCTGGATCGTGGTTTCGCCGGTGACGGTCCGGGTTGCGCCGGAGTTGAGGAGCAGCACGGCCCGGCCCCCCTCCAGGGGGATGATCCTGTCCCCCGCCGAGAGCCTGGTTCCCACGGCGGCGAGCCGGGGTGCGGCGTCACCCGCCTGGACCTGAACCGTCCCATCCACCCTCACCACCA
>CAZSDD010000054.1:7429-19562 GCA_964605505.1 uncultured Gemmatimonadaceae bacterium
CGGGGTGCGGCGTCACCCGCCTGGACCTGAACCGTCCCATCCACCCTCACCACCAGGGCAGCGGGAGCGTCCTGGGCAGCGGGAGGGTCCTGGGCGACGGGTGGGTCCTGGGAGGGACGGGGCACGGCGGCAACCGAGAGCAGCACCACCCACAGGAGGGACGGAAGGACCAGGGACCTGTTCATGGTTGGCTCCAGTTCACGGATGGATCTCGTACAACACCGAGGCGCTGGCCCAGCCGTCCAGGCCCACTGCCCCCGGGGCGCCGGAGACCTCCCCGGCGGCGCCCTTCACCGCCGCCGCGATGAGGTCGGCCAGGAGGATGTCGCCGGAAACAAAATCATCCCCCAGGGGCAGGTCCAGCGGCCGGGAGGTCAGGAAGGATCTCACCAGCCCCCTCCCGGCCGGGGGCAGGGCCCGGATCTCCGACTCCATCTCCGGGGTCGGGAAGACGACCTCCTCGCCGGCCTTCACCCGGTTGTCCCGGTCATGGGGATTGGGGAAGAGGACGGTCACCGTTCCGTCGGTCCCCAGGTCCACCAGGGTCAGGTAGCCATCCCGACCGGCCTCGGCATGGAAGGTAACGGCGTCCCCGATGCCGAAGGTGGTCTGTCCGCGGGCCATCCAGACCTTCACCTGGAAGGGCGGGGCCGGATTCTCCATGTCCGCCAGCTGCTTTGCGGCGGCCTCCATCTTCAGGGCTTCAGCCAGCTCTCCCACGCCGGCGGCGCCGGCGGGAAACGTGTGCCGGAGAGCCCCGTCCATACCCACCACCCTGACCTCGTCTTCCTGTCTCCGGACAATGAGGTGGGAGAAATCCCGGGTCCCGGCCATCAACCGGATGGAAGGAGTGTCTTCCAGGGCCGCGGTAAGGGCTGAAGAGGTCTCGGAGTCCATGCCCCCGACGCCCACCCGGAGAACGGATTCAGGGAACCGAAATCCCTCCAGGCGGGCCAGCTCCCCGGCCTCCACCCGGCCCTCCACCACCCGGACCCGGGTTTCCTCGGGACTCACGGATTCCACCAGCAGGCGGGCCCCGCCCGGCGTCCGGAAGAGGGATCCGGTGGTGATCCCCAGGGCCATCCCCCCGGCCAGCGCCGTCATGGCCCCGGTTCCCGCCGGATCGATGATCCTGAGGGAGGCGTTGGATCTGGCCGGGCCTCCGCCCTCCACCGCGAAGAGGTGGGCGTTCTTCAGGGTCGCGTCCTCGGAGAGGTAGGGGTCCTGCTGAAAACGGTTACGCTTCAGCGCGTCCCGGACCCGGAGGAACGCCTCCTCGTAGGAGTCGTCGTCCGGGGCCCGCCAGAGCTCCCGCACCAGAAAGGTGGTGAAGGCTCCCCCGTGGAACCCCTCCCCCTCCCCGTTGGCCGGGAAGTAGGCGTCCACGGCGGCCTGGTGGGGTTGGGCGGCGGAGATCTCCAGGACCTCCCCGCGGCCGGCGTCGAAGCCGGTTTCGTCCTCCAGGCCCGGGAGGGCCCGTCGGGCGGCGGAGGGAGGCCTGGCCAGGTCGTTCACGTCCCTTCCCAGCTTCCGGGTCCGGGCGAAGGGGGTGGCAGCTCGGGTGCCGGTGCCCGAATTGCAGTTGTCCAGGATCACCACCACGTTGTCCGACGGGAGGGCCGCCAGCCATTCTCCCATCTGATCGTCGCTGATGTCGAACTCCGTGGTTTCCGCTCTCACGTCCGCCGGGGCGATGGTCTCGTCCAGACCGTCGGCTTCGTCCCCGTCCTCGTCCCACATCTGGGAACCGTGGCCGGCGAAGAAGATGGTGATCTGGTCTCCGGCCCGGGCGCGTTCCGGGAGCCACTCCGTCATGCTCCGGGCGATGGCGTCCCGGGTGGCGTCGTGGTTCAGAAGGAGGCGGATGTTGTCTTCGGGAAAGCCCCACCGCTCCACCAGGACGTCCCGGAGAGCCCTGGCGTCCCGCTCGGCTCCGGGAAGGTCTCCACCCGGCTCGTCGCCGAAATGGATGTAGTCGCTGATTCCGATGAGGAGGGCCCAGTGGGTGGGTGCCCGGGGCTCGTGCCCGAAGGCGAGAATCGGAACCACGGCCAACAAGAGGATGGCGAGAGGTCCGTACCGTTTCACGTCAATCCTCCTCCAGCAGGAATCAGACAGTAGAGATCGGGCTCCGGGAGAACCGGTATTCACCGGGCCCGGGCTCGGCCTTCGCCGGGGATTCCGGACCGCGGTGCCCGACCTCCCAATCTAGGTCTGAAACACCTGGAGTAGCGAGGATTTTCTGGGGGCGGGGCACCCGGCCGGCGTCGGGATCGTCTCCGCGGGAGCACGTCGGGAAGAATCGGTCTCTTTCACCGGTTACCAACAGATGTTTAGATTGACGAGTCCATGAGTCAGTCCACCGGGAGAGCTCAACGTGCGTATCGAGGGTCATTCTTGGTCTCCGGGGGAAGTCATTCCCCTCCTTCGACGGGTTTCCTTCTTCGCGAATCTGCCGGACGGGGACCTCCATCAATTGGCAGCCATCGTCCGGAAGGCCACGGTGGACGAGGGCGAGATCATCTTCGGTGAGGGGGATGGGGGAGACGCCCTGTACGTCGTCCGGGACGGGGCTGTGGAGCTCTCCATGGCCCGTCAGCGGGGAGGCACGGAAGAGCCGCTCCTGTCCCGACCCGGGAATGCTTTCGGAGAAACGGCCCTCCTGAGTGATGCCCCCCGCCGGGAAACGGCTCGGGCCGCCTCCCCCAGCACGCTTCTGAGAGTGGACAGAGAGAGTTTTCGAGGCCTGCTGGGGAACAACCCCCTGGCTCTCGGCATCCTGGCCTCCCTTTCCGAAACCCTCCGGCCCCCGGGCGGGGGCCTCGTGGACGAGGAACCGGCGGAGGCCGGGGGGTCGGGCGGGGGAACGGGACCTGCGGAGTTCGGATCCGCGGAGTTTGGATTTGCGGAGGTGGGATCTGCGGAAGCGGGATCTGCGGCCATGGGAGCCGTGGAGATGGGGCCTGCAGAGATGAGCCGCCTCCTCCAGCGGGGGATGATCCCCCTGGAGGCCCCCCGGATCAGGGGCTTCGACATCGCCGCAGGAACCAACCTGGAAGAGGGGGGGGAGGGGAGGACGGTCTGGGACTTCGCCGAGCTGAAGGACGGTCGGACGGCCCTGGTCACCCTCAACGTCCAGGGTGACGGCCTGCCGCCGGGGCATTACCTGGCCATGACCCGGAGCCTTCTCCGGGAGATCGCCCGGGACCATTCCGGCCTGGACGGTCTTCTGGCCCGGGTGAATTCCGGTCTGGCCGCGGCGGTGGTGGAGGGGATGGAGCAATACGTGGAAGCCGGGATCCTGCTCTTCTCCGACGGTGCGGTGGAATGGGCCGGCGCCGGTCGGTGCCCCGGAGCCGTCATCCGGAGAAGCGGTGTGTTCGAAGAGTTTTCCAGCCACGGCCCTCCCCTCGGAATGTTGGAGGGTTTCCTCTACGGGACCCAGCAGATGGAACTGGGAGCCGGCGATGCGGTAATCGTTCTCTCGGCGGCTTCCCAGGGCCTCTTCCGGGGTGCGGCGGATCTGGTGGTTTCCCTCCAGGGGAAGCCGGTGGGTGAGGTGGTGACCCTGGTCCACAAAGCCCTGAAGAAAGCCCGGTCCCAGGTGGATCTGGAGACTTCCGTTCTCTTTGCCAGGCGGCAGTAGGGGGCGTCCCGTCCGGGAGGACAGGCACTCGTAAGGAGAATCATGGCTGTATCAGAGAAGGAAATCAGAGACGCGCTGAAGAAGGTCAAAGACCCTGAATTGAATATCGACCTGGTGACCCTGGGGTTGGTCTACGACATCCAGGTCCAGGGTGCGGATGTGAAGGCCATCATCTCCCTCACCAGCCCCATGTGTCCGGTGGCGGGTCAGATCGTGGACGAAGCCCGCCTGGCCGTCGCCAAAGTGGAAGGCGTGGAGAAGGCCGAGGTGGAGCTGACCTTTGATCCGCCCTGGACCCCGGAACGCATCAGCCCCCTCATCCGGTCATCGCTGGGGCTCTGACTTCCGGGGTTCCCTCAACCCTGATTCACCAGCTCCACTTCTTCCAGGAAGTCTCTCAGGGGGTTGGCCACGGCGATGGCCCGCTCCTGGAGGGCCAGGGCCAGGGAGTCCGAGCCGGTCCGGGAGCCGGAAAGGTGGTGAGCCACGGCCCTGCCCAGATCCGCGTCGGACCTCCGGGCGGCGTCGTGGTACTCGGCGTATCGGACGCTCACTCGTTGCTCGAAGAGGGGGAGCTGGCTCCTGGGCGTCCCGATGTCGACCATGTCTTCGAAGATGGCGGCATGGAACGCGTCCAGTCCCTCCCGAAGGAGGCTCTCGTCGGCTCGGCCGACGAAGGCCAGCTGGAGGCCCCGGGTGTGGGCCCACATGAGGAAGATGAGAATCTCCTCGGTGGTGGCCTCCACCGGGATGCCGTCTTCACGGGTCAACCCCAGGTCGCCCAGAAGGACTTCGGCGTCCCCGTCGGCGATGAAATCGGAGAAGCTCTCCCAGACCAGCCTGGCCAGGGTGTCTCCAAGTTCCCGGGGGGTCATATGTTGCGGTGCGCTGAAACCGCGAGTCTCGTCAGTCATCTCATCGAAGGTCGTGATCATATCGTTTCCGTATCGTTGAGGCGTCTTGACAATTCCGCCGAAAAGCGCTCGGGTGTCAAGATTCTCTTCAGGAACCCTTTGGTGGGCCCCGGGGGTTTAAAGGGTCGCCGAAACCAGTTCGCCAACGCCGCGCAAGGCCCGTCCGGAATTCCGTCTGGAGATCACCATGGCGTCGAAAGTCCCGTCCTTCCTCGATACTATCCCCTCCATGCGTGGAGGCGTGCTCCTCTTCCTGACGGCTTCCGTCGTCGGCGCATGCGCAACGGGGCCGGCCGAGCTGCCGGACCCCCGGCCCATCGTCATCCGCTCCGGCGCCAGGCTTCATCCGGAGAAGGAACGCCTGACGGAGATCAATGATTGGTACCAGCCCCAGATGGAGAACATCGAGCAGGATCCGAGCTTCATGATCATGACGGTGGACCGGGACACTCCCGGCTATCCGTGGGAGTCCATGCTCATCGAGGGGGACAGGTTCAGGGAGGGAGATACGGTCCGCATCGGGGTGGAGGTCGGAAAGTCCCCGGAGGCCGGCACCGCGTACACCGTCTACGCCCACTATCACATCATGAAGGACATGAGCCGGATCGAGGAGTTCCTTTCCGGCGGAGACCGGATGGAGGGATTCGACCTGGAGCGGGCGATTCTGGACCGGGTCTCGGACGTCTGGCTCCTGGGGCGGTCCACCTTCGGAGCCCAGGCCTACGGGCCCCTGGAGGAACTGCTCTACAGCAACGAGGAAGGATACCTGAACGCCTTCATACTCACGGCCCGGGGCGAGGAGTTCGAGGAAGAGCGGCAGGCGTGGCTCCGTGAAGATCCGGAGGCCCTGGAAAGCTACCGGAGCTGGTTCGTGGACACGTTTTCCAGGGAGCCGCCCGGGCTGAGGGAAGAGGGTTGACGCCGGACCCTTCGGCCCCCCCGCTCCGCCGAGATCACGAGCCCCCCGGACCCCGAATCCGGGGGGCTCTTCACGGTTCAGGCAGGGCCCGTCAGGGTCCACCGGAGGGAGACGGGGGCGGATCCGTTCTCGCTCACCGCCACAACGTCCACACGGCCCGTCCGCTCGAACCTGGCCTGCGTGGGCTTGCCTCCGATAACGGAGAAGTTGATGACCGTCACCTTGACCTGGTCCCCTTCCGGGGAGGTGGCTGTGTAGGTCCCTCCCTTCATCTCCTTCAACACGGGCGTCCGGCCTGACTGAAGACGGAGCCGGAGGATCTGACCCTCGTAGGGCGCGTCCAGGGCATCGACGACCCGAAACACCGGGGCTTCCGATTGTTTCTCTGCTGTCATGGTCCTTGCCTGATCCTTGCCTGCGGTGGGTGATGGAGTGGTTGCATCCCTCAGACCCCTTCCACTCCCCTTGAAGGGTTGAGAGACTAAAATAGCGTTGTGAGACTGCGAAAGAACATCCCGGGAGGATTTTTGTGTCTGACCCCACGGAGGGTGAAGTGACGAAGGGGCTGGAAATGCCGCCCCAGGAGATGCGTCGTCTGGGATACAGGGTGGTGGACCAGTTGGTGGAGCGGTGGGAGAAGCTCAGGGACGGGCCGGCCTGGGAGGGGGGCTCCCGCAGGGATCTGGAACCGCTCCTGGCAGAGGATCCTCCCGAGGAGGGGGTGGATCCCGACACGGTCCTGGACCGGGCGGTCCGGGACATCCTTCCCCGGGCCGGCCGCATCGACCATCCCAGGTTCTTCGCCTTCATCCCTTCCTCCCCCACGTGGCCGTCGGTCCTGGGCGAAACCCTGGCCACGGGATTCAACATCTTTCAGGGAACCTGGCTGGAGTCGGCCGGGCCCAGCCAGTTGGAGCTGGTGGTGATGGACTGGTTCCGCTCCTGGCTGGGACTTCCCGAGACCGGAGGGGGCCTCCTCACATCCGGTGGGTCGGCGGCCAATCTCGTGGCCCTGGTGACGGCCCGGGAAGCGGCGGGGAATCCCCTGCAGCCGGTCCTCTATCTCAGCGACCAGGGGCACAGCTCCCTGGAGCGGGGGGCCCGCATCGCCGGGATCCCCGCCGACGCCATCCGGAAGATCCCCACGGACGACGCCTTTCGAGTCCGGCTGGACGCCCTCGAGGCCGCTGTGGAGCTGGACGAAGCAGAGGGGCGGACGCCTCTCTGCATCTGCGCCAACGCCGGGGCCACCAACACCGGGGCCGTGGATCCGCTGCAGGAGATGGGGACCTTTGCCCGGGGCCGCAGCATCTGGTTCCACGTGGACGGAGCCTACGGCGGCTTCGCCGTCCTCACCCGGGAGGGGCGGACCCTCCTCCGGGGCATGGAGCTGGCTGACTCCGTGACCCTGGATCCCCACAAGTGGCTCTTCCAGCCCTACGAGACCGGGTGTCTCATGGTGAGGGACACCCGTGTGCTGGAGGATGCCTTCAGGATCTTCCCCGAGTACCTGCAGGACACGGCGCTGGGAGAAGAGGAGGTGAACTTCGCCGACCGGGGCGTCCAGCTCACCCGGCGGTTCCGGGCCCTGAAGGTGTGGATGTCCATCCAGATGCTGGGCCTGAGAGCCTTCCGGCGGGCCATCCGGGAGAGCATGATCCTGGCTCGTGAAGCCGGAGAGCGGATCACCTCCTCGGGGGCCATGGAGCTCCTGGCCCCGCCGGCCATGGGGATCGTCTGCTTCCGCTTCAATCCACCGGGAGAGGGGCTGGAAGCCGGGGAGGTGGAGTCCCTGAACCTCTCCATCCAGGAGGAGGTCCTGGCCTCGGGCCTGGCCATGATGTCCTCCACTCGACTCAGGGGCGCCTTTTCTCTACGGTTGGCCATCATGAACTACCGATCCACCCGGAGCGATGTGATGCAGACGCTGGAGGCCATCGAGGCCATCGGATGGAGGAGGCTGGGAGCGATGGGCTCTTGAATCCCTACCCCCCGGTCCTTCTCCGTGTGCTGAAGGTTGGCCTTGTGGCCTATCCATTCCTGGCGTGGGCTCTCTGGAGCTGGAGTCCACTGGGGCTCTGGGGAAGCCTCTACCTGGCTCTTCTCGGGGAGCTTCTCCCCCTGCTGGGGCTGGCCCAGCTTCCCCTGGCGGACGACGAGGGGGAGTTCCCGCGGGCATCGGTCTACCTGTCTTCGGCGGCCATCATCCTGGCCCTGGGGTGGGGGGCGCTCCTCATCGGGGACCGGGAGCTGGGGAGGGCCGCCATGGGCCTGGGGCCCCCGTCGTGGAAAGACGTCCTGGTCTGGGCCCTGGCGGCCACTCTGGTCATTCACCTCCTTCAGGGCGCCTTTTTCGTGGCACGCAGGCGGTGGGGAATCCGGGAAAGCAGGATCCTGGCCCGGATCCTTCCCCGGAGCCGGACGGAAAAGCTCCTGTTCGCCTTTCTCTCCCTGGCGGCCGGAATCGGGGAGGAGCTGGCGTTCCGGGCCTTTGCCTTGCCGGCTCTGGTACTGGTCACGGGATCCACCACCGGCGGAGTCCTCCTCTCTTCCGCCGCCTTCGGCCTCCTCCACGGCTACCAGGGATGGATCGGGATCTTCCGCACGGGCCTCATGGGCCTCGTTCTGGCCGTTACCTTTGTCCTTACCGGAAGCCTCTGGCCCGGGATCCTGGCCCACACGGCCCTGGATCTGGTCTCGGGCTTGATCCTGGGCGACACCCTTCTGAAGGAACGTTGACCGAATGGAAATCGACCTGGCCCTCCTGGCGGACGCCGCCACCATCGACGCATCGGGAAAGCTCAACATCCTGGGGGTCTTCGATCGGATCTCCGTGGCCCGGTTCCCGGCGTCCCACCCCCACGTGTCGCTGGTCTTTCGATTCTCCGCCACCATGGCCGAGAGTGGGAAGCACCGGGTGGAGATCGTCCTGAAAGACCCGGACGGGAAGGAGTTGCTGCACCTGAACGGGGATCTCCAGGTGGCCCCGGGGGGAGCGCCTGCCGGGGGACAGATCCGGGTTCCCCAGGTGCTGAACATCGACCGTCTGGTCTTTGCCAAGGCCGGGCGGTACACCTTCGAGGTCATCGTGGACGGCGAGCATCAGGCCTCTCTTCCCCTCACGGTCCATGGGGGGACTTCCCATGGGGGGACTCCCCCCATGCCGGGCACCGGCCGCCCCCCCGCCCAGGCCTGAGGGGGGGGAAACAAACGGGCTGTTTGCCGGTATGCAGGATTGAGGGGGTCGAGATGATCTTGCACTGCAACTTCGAGGAGCTGGGCGCTCTGAAGACGGGTGCCAACGCTCTCCTGAGCGGGGGTTCGGGAGCGGCGGTTCCTGTCGTGGCACCGCCGGAGGGCCGGGAGGAGCTTCAGGATCTCCTGCCCAGGCTGGGCGGCGATCTGGTCATCGAGACGCTGGCGGAGCAGCAGAGGGTGGCCAAGGCGGTCCACGCCATCGTGACCTACCTGAAAGAGGAGATGGATCTCTTCGTCATCACCGCACACCCCGCGGATGAATCCGCCGTCGCTTCCTACTTTTTCTATGCCCATGCCCTGGCGGTGCTGGCCCGTCTGTTCGAGATGGGGCAGGAAATGGAAGCCCTCATCGAGGTGGTGACGGGGGCCCCGCCCTCGGATGAGGTGGCGGAGACCTTCCTTTTTCCGTCCTGAGCTCCCCGGAAGCCCGACGGACCTCCAGGGCCGGGGACGGCCCATGCCTGCCACAGGATCCAGGGACAGAGATGAGCGACGAGAGGCTTGAAACCCTTCAGCGGCTAGCCGCGAAACGACCCGAAGACCCCCGTTTGCGATTCGGCCTGGCGGTGGAGCTCCTGAACCGGGGCCGGACCCGGGAAGGGGTGGAGTCGCTCAGGGCGTATCTGGAGCTGGCGGAGGACGAGGGAAACGCCTGGGCCCGGTTGGGGGCGGCCCTGGCGGAATTGGGAGAGGTGGAGGAAGCCCGCCAGGCTCTGCAGAGAGGGATGGAGACGGCCAGGGCCCGCGGCCACGAAGCCCTCCTGGAGGAGATGGAAGAAGCCCTGGAGGACCTGTCCTGACGAATGGGGAAAGCCGTCGGGGGTGCGGGGCCGGGGTTCCCGGGATGAGGCTTGCCAGCCTCGTATGTTAGGTGGAGGTTCAGGCCGCGCCCCCCGGGGGCCCCCTTCAACCCGCACGAAGTGAAATCAAGGAATGGTCACGGCCGAGAAGCGAGAGAGAATCCAGTCGCGCCTTCTGGAAGAGGAGATGAAGGAGTCCTTCCTGGACTACTCCATGAGCGTCATCGTCCAGCGGGCGCTCCCGGACGTCCGGGACGGGCTGAAGCCGGTGCATCGACGAATTCTCTTCGCCATGCACGAGCTGGGATTGACCCCGGACCGCCCCTACAAGAAGAGCGCCACAGTGGTGGGGGACGTCCTGGGAAAATACCATCCCCATGGAGACGCGGCGGTGTACGACACCATGGTGCGGATGGTCCAGGACTTCTCCCTCCGTTACCCCCTGGTGGACGGCCAGGGCAACTTCGGGTCCATCGACGGGGACTCGGCGGCCGCCTACCGGTACACCGAGGCCCGCCTGGCCCCGCCGGCCATGGAGCTCCTGGCCGATATCGAGCAGGACACGATCCGGTGGGGCCCCAATTTCGACAACCGGCTGGAGGAGCCCACCGTCCTGCCCGGCCGGCTGCCCAACCTCCTGGTGAACGGGAGCTCCGGCATCGCCGTGGGGATGAGCACCAACGTCCCCCCCCACAACCTGGTGGAGGTGGGGCGGGCCATCCGGATCCTGGTGAACGATCCGGAGTGCACCATCCAGGACCTCATGCGGGTGCTCCCGGGCCCCGATTTTCCCACCGGCGGCTTCGTGGTGGGCAAGGACGGCGTCCGGGAGATGTACGAGACGGGCCGGGGAAAGATGATGTGCCGGGCCAGGGTGGTGAAGGAGGCGCTCCGGGGCGGCAAGCTCCAGCTGGTGGTCACGGAGCTACCCTACGGAGTGTCCAAGTCCAAGGTCATCGAGCAGGTGGCGGCCCTCTCCCGGAAGGGGAAGATCGAAGAGGTCACGGAGCTGCGGGATGAATCGGACCGGGACGGCATGCGTCTGGTGGTGGAGCTGAAGCGGGGCTCCGACCCCAAACGGGTGCTCCGGGTGCTCTTGAAGGGGACCCAGCTCCAGACCACGTTCGGAGCCCACCTCCTGGCCCTGGATCAGGGCCAGCCCCGGATCTTCAACCTGAAGGAGATCCTGGAGCGCTTCCGGGATCATCGCCTGGAGGTGATTCGCCGCCGGGCACGGTACCAGCTGGAGAAGGCAGAGGCCGAGCGGCACATCATCGAGGGACTTCTGGCCGCCCTGGACAGGATCGACGAGGTCATCGGGATCATCCGCAGCTCGAGGGACCGCCCGGAGGCGTCCATCCGGCTCCAGGACCGGCTGGGACTGAGCGAGATCCAGGCCGACGCCATTCTGAACATGCGCCTCGGAAAGCTCACCGCCCTGGAGCAGGGAGAGCTGAGGTCCCGCCTGGAGTCGCTGAGGGAGAAGATCGGAGAGTTGAGGGAGATTCTGGCCAGCGAGGAAAAGCAGCTGGACGTCATCCTGGAGGAGCTGGACGAGATCCTGGAGCGCTACGGAGACCCCCGCCGGACCGTTCTCCTGGATGCCGGGGAGGAAGAGGAGGCGGCCGTGGAGAGCTCCATGGCCGACGAGGACGTGGTGGTGACCATGAGCCACGAGGGTTTCGTGAAGCGGATCCCCATGCACCTCTATCGGCGCCGGGTGACCGGGGGCAAGGCCCTGGCCGGCATGGACCGCTACGAGGAGGACTACCTGGAGCGGGTCTTCGTGGCCCGGACCAAGGGCTGGATTCTGGCGTTCACCCGGGAAGGCCACGCCCACTTCCTCCCGGTCCTGGACGTGCCGGAGGGGAGCCGGGCCTCCCGGGGCCAATCCATCTACGCCCTCATGGGGGCCGGCCGCTCCGATCCCATCGTCTCGGTTCTTCCGGTGGACGATCTGGAGGAAGACCGGATCCTCATCTTCCTCACCCGCTCCGGCCTCATGAAGCGGACGAGGCTCTCCGAGTTTTCGAATCCCAGGGCCGGCGGGATCATCGCCTCGGGCGTGAAGAAGGGCGACGAGATCTTCGACGTGGTCCTTTCCGACGGGCAGGCCGAAGTGCTGGTCTTTTCCAGGGAGGGCCGGGCCATCCGGTTCCCGGAAGACCAGATCTCCATCCTGGGCCGGACGGCCAGGGGGATGAAGGGAATGGGGCTGAAGGGCGGTGACAGCGTGGTGGGAATGCTCCTGGTGCGAAGGGATGCCCAGGTGCTGACGGTGACGGAGATGGGTATCGGACGGAGGACACCGGTGGACGAGTTCCCCCTTCAGAACCGGGGAGGCATGGGTACCCTGGCCCTTTCCAGCGGGGAGGAAGCCGGGGCGCTGGTCTCAGCTCTGGAGGTGGTGGGGGAGGAGGAAGTGATGCTGGTTTCCGCCGCCGGAAGGGTCTTCAGGGTGAAGGCCCGGGAGGTCCCGGTGCAACACCGGCGGAGCAAGGGGAAGATCATCGTCCATCTCGCCGGAGGGGACAAGGTGGTGGAGGTGACCCGGTCTTCCGGTGGCGACGGCCCGGTGAAGGAGCCCCCGGAGGGG
>CAZSDD010000055.1:0-18983 GCA_964605505.1 uncultured Gemmatimonadaceae bacterium
GGGACACATCCCCTCGGACGACTACCTGAGCCGACTGGGAGGAGCCGGAGGCGCCAGCGGCGCCAGCGGCCCTCCCTCTTCTTCGGGCTCTCCCCCCGACAGCCGTGAGCCCCCGGTCCGTGAGTCCACCCCCAGGGCCGCTCCCGGGCCCGTGTTCCCTGAAGGAGGGCGCCCCTCGGGGCCGGGGCATTACACCATGGTGCGGGAGGGGCTCACCCCGGGCTCGTCTCCTCCTCCCGGCAGAGGCAGGCCGGGATCCGCCAGGGAGGCGCCTGAGAAGGCGCCCGGGCCTGAGGCCGCCTCAATGCCGAGCCGGCGGTCGAAGACCATGACCATCGTCGGACTGGTGGCCATCTTCGTGGTCATTGTGGCCCTCATTCTGGTCTTTGCCCTCACCGGATAGCCCGGAGGCCTACTTCTCCTCCGGAGGCAGGATGAGGACCAGCTCCATCCGGGGATCCGGGATCTGGCTGGCAGCCCAGGCGGCGATGCTCCTGGAACGGAGAACGGTCTGCCACAGGGGGTCGGAGAGCTCCAGGCGGAAATAGGTGTAATCCAGTTTGACGGGAAGGGCTCTCGGAGGCTCTCCCACATGGGTGAGCTCCACTCCCCGGACGGACTGGTTGAAGAGGCGCTGCACCTCGTCCCTGGAGGCGATCTTCACCAGGCTCGGCACTTTCTGGATGAGATCCGCTTCGGGAATCTCCGACCGGATGGCCAGATAGGCCTGCACGGCCTGGAGATGTCGATCCTCTTCGATGGAAGCCCCGAACACGGACGGTTCCAGCGGTTCCAGGGGGATGCTCACCGCGTGGCTGGCGATGACCGTGTCCAGGAGGTCCCGGAGTGTCTCGTCCAGGGCGGTGAAACAACCGGTGAGGTCGTCGTGCCGGTAACCAGGGAGATCGCCGGGATGGATCTCGGCGGAGAAGGTGGTCAACGCTCCGGCCAACGAGAGGAGAACCCGGAAGAGATCCAGGGGGTGATGGGGGCCCGAAGCCAGAAGGTGGCGGATCTCCGGCAGGTGGGAGTTGATGGTGTGCAGGAGCCAGAAGCTGGGGATATCCGTGGCGCCGAACCCGGCAAGCCCCGTCGACCGTTCCCGTCTCAACCGCCCCAGCCCGGTCCTCTTTCCGGTGAGAATGGAGTCGATGCGCTTGATCATTCCCACCAGGTGCTCGTGGATAGAGAAATCCAGCAGCGGGGGAAGAAAGGCCGGGTCCAGGGACAGCGTTCCGTCGGCTGCCCGGAGGATCCGGCTCACGGGGAGAGCGTTGACTCCCTCCAGCGACTCTCCTTCCACCAGGAGCCGCAGGTTCTTTCTGGCCACCTCCACCGGATGCTCGGCCTCTCCCGTATTCTCGTCCCTCAGGTAGGCCAGCTCGGAAGAATAGCGCGTCCGTGCTCCGGCGCCGTCGGATCCCACGTTCCGGTCGCCCGGGCGGTAATCCGGAATGGCCAGGTAGGCCGTCATGGCCTCCTGGTCAGGCTTCCAGCCGTCCTCCAGGGGCCTGGATTCCGGGGCGGCATCCGCGGCGGGAAAGTCGAAGAGGAGTCCGTCCTCCATGATCCCGGCGGCCCGGGGTACCGATAGAATCCCGCCTTCCAGGGCTTCCGGGTCCACCTCCAGGAGACTGAACCCCCACGGGTACTTGGCCATGGCCCCGACCCGGAAGGCGAGCTGGTCCTCGAAGTACTTGTCATGTAGTTGGAGGTGATGAGGGCTCAACAGGAGTCCCTTGGTCCAGAGCACGCCCTGCATTTGTCTCATGACTCGGCCTCCAGGCCATCTTTTCGGGGGGCACCGACCACGTCTCCACTCTGGGAGGGAAGCCGGGGGTTGTCCAGGGTCGCTTCCGGGGTCCGGCATCAATCTGCATCCCCCCGGGCCGGGAGGAAACCGTTCCGGGACCGCGGCCGGTCGGGTCCGCACAGGTTTCGCCGCGCCTTTCGCGGGAGGAACGTCGCGCTCCCAATGCCCGTCCGGTAGATTGATGAGGAGCGTACGGTCCCTCCCTTTCTCTTCCAGCGTCTCTTCAACGTCCGAGGAGCGGTCCATGCAGTTGGTTCGCGCCGTCGATGACACGTTCTGCATTCTGGTTCTGGGTGACTTCCTGGGAGCGGCCTCCGGTTTTCCCGATTCGCCGGAAGTCCACTGGCTGCTCCGCCGTGCCACCCCCGATACCGTCATGGAGCTCACCGGGCTTCGGCCGCGCATCCGTGTCTCCAGGCAGGTATTGACCGGCACGGAATGGGAGGGTGCCCGGGAAGAAGACCGGACCCGGGAAGGAGGTGTGGAAGAGTTGGAGCTGGCCACCCTCCATGATTTCGATCCCCTGGCCCTGTATCGGAGGTCGAAGCTCTTTCACCCGTTCCGGGAAGCCAGGGATGCAGCGCGAGAAGGGGGATCCCAGGCCGGGCAGTCGGCCGCTGAAGGGGATCCCGGCCCCCCGCTGCCGGCAGATGAAGGCAGCCCGGACCGGAGGGGCTTGCTGGACGCTGTCCTGGACGCCACGGCGCCTGCTCCGCCGCCGACGGGCCCGATTCCCGGGACGAAGGAAGATCTGGAGGCCTTCGTGAGGGCTGCGGTTCGGCCTCATCTGGTGCCGAACGACACCGACGAGAAGGCCCGGGTGGCCGCCGTGGACGAGGCCGCGGGCCGGTGTCTTTCCAACCTCCTGCACACCCGGGGATTCCAGGACCTGGAGAGCCTCTGGCGCTCCCTGGCCTTTCTCCTGTCCCGGGCGGATACTACGGGAAAGGTGAGGGTCTACCTGGCGCACGTGCCGCAGCCTGTCCTGGAGGCGGACCTGGAATCTTCGGAAGACCTGGCCCGTTCCCGCCTCTACGAGCTGCTCTCCAGCCCCCCGCCGGGTCCCCCCGAACGGCGCTGGGCCGTAGTGGTGGGGGCGTACGGGTTCGGGCCCGGGGTTCGGGACGTGGATCTGTTGACGGACATTGCGCGGATTGCCCGGGCCGTCGGGACACCGTGGTTCTCGGAAGTCCGTTTCCGGGAGCTCCCCTCCCTGGAACATTCCCTGGATGAGCCCCCCCCCGGCGGCGGATCTCCCGAAGCCCTCTCTTTTGGAGCTCTGCCTGATGAGTGGCAGCGCCTGCGGGAGACCCCCGAGGCCGCCTGGGTCGGGCTGACGTTTCCCCGGTTCCTGGTTCGTGAGCCCCACCGGGGTTCGGAGAAGGACGGCAGGGAGCCGGAGCTCCGGGAGACCGTCGGTGCCTGGCAGGACTTCCTGTGGGGGCCGGGGGGCTTCCTGGTGGCCTCCCTCCTGGCCGGTGGCTACGCCCGGGAGGGACGGGGGTTCGCGCCGGAGCGGAGCCTGGAGTTGGGGGGGATGCCCATGGGAGCCCCCGAGGGGGAAGGTGGCTCGGAAGCCAGGTCCGTGGAGGCTCCCCTTTCTCCCCGGTCGGCGCAGCGCTTGATGGATCTGGGGGTGATCCCCGTCCTCGGATTTCCGCAGCGGGCCGGAGTCAGAATCGGCGGAATCCACCCCTTGGCGGCTCCTCGAACCACCATTCGCGGATGGTGGACATGATTCCGCGGAGGGTGGACATGATCATGATGCGGGGATTGGACGAGTTTTTTCTGGCGAATCCCTGACCCACCCCCCATATTTCCCTGGTACGGAAAGGGTGGCCCCGACGCGATTCTCTCCAATTCGTGGACAGGGGTCCAGTCCTTTACGCTCTCGTTTTGTTTCCGGTTCCGCATCCTGTCTGCCGCCGGCCGGCCTCATCCCGGGGCGTCGGCGCCAGAGAATCCTGAAGGCCGAGGAGATCCAACGATGGCCGAAAGCTTCCAACAACGAAGAAAGCGCCAGAGACCCACCCGGGTAAACCTTGTCTATGATGTGGAGACCGGCGGCGCCATGGTGAAGCGGGAGCTTCCCTTCATCATGGGGGTCATGTCCGACCTGAGCGGGGACGGTGCCGAAGACCTTCCGGAGCTGGCCGATCGCCAGTTCGTGGAGATCAAGCCGGACAACTTCGACAAGGTTCTCAAGGGCATGAAGCCCCGCCTGACCTATAGCGTCGACAACAAGCTGGATCCGGACTCGGAGGAGAAGATCGGGGTGGAACTGAAGTTCGAGAGCTTCGACGACTTCACGCCGGAACGGGTGGCCCGACAGGTGGGACCCCTCCGGCAGCTCCTGGAGAAACGGCAGGAGCTGAGCGACCTGAAGGGCAAGCTCGCCACCAACAGGAAGCTCAATAAGGCCATCCAGGAGGCTTTGGGTGACGAGGGCTCGAAGTCTCAACTGAAGGAAGAAATCGCCAGCCTGGGAGACGACGAAGATGGCGGAAGCTGAACAGCAAAAGGCAGCCGCGGAGGCGGAGGGACAGGAAGTCGAGCTGAGCCTCCTGGACCGGATCGTGGAGGAAGCTCGGCCCGCCGAGGAGTCCGCCCGGCGGCGCGCCAAGGACATGATCGGCTCGTTCATCAAGAGTGTGCTGGACGAGACCGTCACGTATAGCAAGGACACCGAGGCCATGCTGAACGAGCAGATCCGTCAACTCGACGATCTGCTGTCCGCCCAACTCAATGAGGTCATGCATCACGAGAAGTTCAAGAAGCTGGAAAGCTCGTGGCGGGGCCTCCGGTACCTGGTGTCCCAGACCGAGACGGGCCCCCAATTGAAGGTCAAGGCCCTGAGCCTCACAAAGGACGAGCTCAAGGACGATCTCACCTCCGGCAAGGCGGAGATGGCCGTGGACCGGAGCGAGCTCTTCCGGAAGATCTACCAGGAGGAGTTCAACCAGTTCGGCGGCACGCCGTACGGAGCCATCCTGGGGGATTACGCCTTCGGCAAGGGCGGCGAGGACGTGAAGGTCCTCACCCGGGCCTCGCAGCTCGCCGCCACGGCCCACGCTCCGTTCATCACGGGGACGGATCCCTCCATGTTCGGCTTCGAGACCTTCACCGATCTCAGCAACGTCTACGAGATGGAGAGCGCCTTCGAGGGCACGGATTACGCCCAGTGGAACGCCTTCCGCGAAACCGAGGACTCCCGGTATGTGGCCATGACGGCCCCCCGGATGCTGATTCGGGAGCCGTACGGCCGGGATTCGGTGCCGGTAAAGGCCTTCGACTTCACCGAGGACGTCACGGGCAAGGACCATGACAAGTATCTCTGGGCCAACGCGGCATGGGGGCTGGGAGCTTCCATCAACAAGGCCTTCGCCCAGAGTGGCTGGTGCGCCCGGATCCGGGGGGTCACAGCGGGGGGAAAGGTGGAAGAGCTTCCCACCCATACCTTCGAGACCGACTCCGGCGATATCGCCATGAAGTGTCCCACCGAGGTCCTGATCCCCGACGATCAGGAGTTCGAGCTGGCGAAGCTGGGGTTCGCGCCCCTGGCCAATGAGAAGAACACGGCGAACGCCGTCTTCTTCAGCGTGCAGTCGGCCCAGAAACCCCGGGAGTACGAGGGCCCGGCGGGGGACGCCGCCACGGCCAATGCGGCTCTCTCGGCCCAGCTCCCCTATCTCTTCGCCGTTTCCCGCTTCGCCCACTATCTGAAGACCATGATGCGGGACCACATCGGGGCCTACAAGACCAGGAAGGACCTGAGCGACATGCTGAACAACTGGATCGCCGGGTACGTCCTCAAGGGAGAGGGCGCCACGGAGAGCCAGAAGGCCAGAAAGCCGCTCAGCGAAGCGAGAATCGATGTGGTGGAAAATCCCCGGAAGCCGGGGAACTACCAGGCAGTGGCCTTTCTCCGGCCCCACTTCCAGTTGGATGCCGTGGATTTCTCCATGCGCCTGGTGGCTGACGTGCCGGCTCCGGTGGAGTAGGGATCGTGGATGGATAATGGGCCGGTGGACCGCCAGTCCGGTCCACCGGTCGTCACCATTTTTTTCCAATGGAGGGATTCATGGCTTGGGACGCGTATCTGCACCTGGACGGCGTTGAAGGAGAGGCAATCAGGAAGGGGCACGAAGGGGACATCCCCCTTATCAGCTTCACCGTAGGAGGCAGTCTTCCCATCCGCACGGCGCCGGGCCAGCCCCTCCAGGTGACGGGGAGAGCTTCCATCACCGGCTTCAGCTTCCGGAAGGATTCCGACAAATCCAGCCCCCAGCTGTTCCAGGCCATGTGCCACAACCTGAAGTTTCACAAGGCCGTCATCTCGTTCTATCGGGCCGGATCCAATACCTCCATTCCCTATTTCGAATTCGAGTTGAGCGACGTGGTGCTGGCCTCCATGACCTGGAACGGATCGGAGGCCGAGTATGCCGGCATCCCCCAGGAGAACGTGACCCTCAACTTCGACAGGATCCGTGTCACCTACACGGAGGTCAGCGCTGACGGCACGGCGTCAGGCACGGTTGAAGCGGAGTACGATATCGGCCTCATCGATATGGGCTGAGCCTCCCACCAGGGGATCATGTGAACGCGGATACGCTGTTCCGTGAGGGTCGTCTCACGGAAGTGATCGAAGTATTGAACGGGGCGTTGAGGGAGGATCCCACGGACCTCAAGAGCCGTCTCTTCCTCTTCGAGCTCCTCTGCTTCTCAGGAGCCTATGAACGGGCGGGCAAACAGCTCAATGCCGTCATTACGGCGGATCCCGAGGCCGCAGTGGCCACCGCCTGGTATCAGGAGGCCCTCAGGGCCGAAGAGCAGCGGCAGGAGATGTTCAAAAAGGGGGAGTTGCCTCAAGACGGCGACTCCCCCTCCGCCGTCTCGGGAACCCTCAACGGGGAGCCCTTCGAAGATCTCAGAGACGCCGATGCACGGATCGGTCCCCGTCTGGAGGTGATCGTCGGGGGGCGCTACACCTGGCTGCCCCTGGAGCACCTGGCCGCCCTTCGCATGGAGCCGCCGGCCAAGCTCCGGGATCTCTTCTGGGCCCGGGGAGAGATCAAGACCGGAGAGGATCTGGGGGGGTATGAAGGCGACGCCCTGTTTCCGGTGATGACGGCGCTGGCCTGGCAGCACGAAGACGACGCGGTTCGCCTTGGCCGGGTCACGGAATGGGTGGAGCTGGAATCAGGGGAGGAGATCCCCGTCGGGCAGAAGATGCTCCTGGTGGACGGTGAAGTCTTCCCGCTTCTTGAAGTGAGAGAGCTGGTCATCGGTACTCCCGAACGCTGACCCCAGCGGTCCCCAAACCCCTCTGATCATGTCTTTACTCGAGGAGCTCCTGTCGCCCATCGAGGGCGAGGCTCCTGCGGGCCCCGAGGCCCGCAGCAGCAACGAATTCTCCGCCATCGAGCGGGCCTTCCTGGACGCCGATCAGCCGGCCCTCATGACGCCGGCCGGGGTGGAAGAGGACCAGGGTGGCGAAGAGTTCGAAGAGGTGGTGGAGCTGGCCACCGAATTCCTTCAGAGCCGGTCGAAGGACCTGAAGGTGGCGGTCCTTCTGACCGTGAGCCTCCTCAGGGTGGAGGGGTTTTCCGGGATGGCCACAGGGTTGGAGCTCATCAAGGGCCTCCTGGAGCGCTACTGGGACGGACTCCATCCGGGGATCCCCAGCCGGGCGCCCATCCTGGACTGGATGGGGTCCGACGACGTTTCCTTCGCCCTCTATCTCGTGCCTCTCACCGAGTTCGGTCATCGGTACACCGATTACAAGGAGTGGGCGAAGGAGGATGCTGCCGGAAATGCCGGCCGCCGCCAGGAGAGCCGGGGGGAAGAGGGGCAGGATTTTGCCTCCGGCTTCGGCCAGACCTCCCGGGAATGGTACGAGGGCCTCTCTGCGGGTCTGGAGCGTTGCAGCACCGCCCTGGAGGAGTTGGACGCCTTCGGAAGGGAGCGGTTTCAGGAAGCCGGGGAGAAGCCGCCTCGCTATTCCAGTCTCGCCGATGCGCTGAAGAGGGTCAGGGCTGCCGGAACAGATCTCCTGAGCCGAAAGCCCGCTCCCCCGAAGCTTGAGGTGGAGCAGGAGCTTCCGGAAGAAAGGGCGGAAACGTCGGCTCCTGCCGCCGCCGCCACGGAGAGGTCGGAGGCCTCCGTGGCCGTCTTCTCGGGAGAGCCCCGCTCGGCGGCGGAGGCTGCCGCCGCGGTGGCCTCGGCGGCCAGAGTCCTCCGCCGGGAACGTCCGGCGGATCCTTCCGGATATCTCCTTCCCCGAGCCCTCCGCTGGGGAGAGATCAGGGCCGAGGGCCAGCACGTGAATCCCCGGCTCCTGGAGGCTCCCGCCACCGAGCAGAGGACCCGGCTCAAGAGCCTCTTCCTGGACAAGGAATTCCGGGATCTCCTGGAGTTGGCCGAGGAGATCGTCACCACCCCCGTGGGAAGGGGCTGGCTGGACCTCCAGCGCTACTCCGTCCTTTCCATGGACAGGCTCGGCCAGGACTACCGGCAGCCCGCCGCCGCCGTCCGGAGCGCTCTCGCCTCGCTGCTGAGAGACGTCCCCGGCCTGGTGGACAGCACGCTCATGGACGACTCGCCCACGGCATCCAGGGACACTCTGGCCTGGTTGGATGGGGAGGGCCTTCTTCCAGGGGATTCCCCGAAGGAAGGGAGGGAAGAGAGGAGCAGTGCCGCGGAGGCCGGCCGTATCATCCGGGAGGCCGGCTTCGAACGGGCGGTGGCCATGGCCCGTGCCGGCGATCCGGAAGGGGCCGTGGAGATGCTCATGGAAAGGGCTGAGCACGAACGGAGTGAGCGGGCCCGGTTCATTGCCAAAGCCGAGGCCGCCGGGATCATGGTGGACTACGACATGTCCCCCATCGCCCGGCCCATTCTGGACGAGCTTCTGGAAACCATCGACAAGCATCAGCTCCAGGAGTGGGAGCAGGCGGAGGTGGTGGCGAAGCCCATGGGGCTTCTGCTCCGCTGCCTGGACGCCCAGAGGGAGGGGCCCCTCAGGCAGAAGCTCTATCCGAGGCTCGCCAAGCTGGACCCCCTCCTGGCCATGCGGGTGAACAGGCAGGCCGGGCAGGGTGCCGCCGGGGGCACCTCACCGGATCCTCCCCAACCGGCCTCCCGCGCCGGATCGGTGGAGGAGTCGAAGCCCAGGCCCAGGGGCCCGACCCCCATGCCCATAACCCCCATCGACCCCTCTTCGGGAGAGCCGAATGGCTGATGAGATGGTTCGCCAGTCGGTATTGGATCGATTGACCGGCGCAGACCTCCTTTCTCACGGGGGAGGGGGGCAGGGGCGGAGGGCCAGGACCTGGGAAGAGTCCGTAGAGCTCCTGGAGCGAAACGTGATGAGGGACCTGGAGCAGCTCCTGAACACCCGGCAGATATCGGAGCCGGCGGAATCCCCCTATGACCATCTGGCGAACTCCCTCTACAACTACGGACTGGTGGACTTTGCCAGCATGAGCGCCGACGCTTCGGAGACCGCAGAGCGGATTCGGCGCTTCATCAAGGAGTCCATCCAGCGCTTCGAGCCCCGGCTCATGGACGTGGCGGTGGTTGACCCCGGCGAGGACGAGGCCGGCTCCGGGACCGGCAGGTCGAAGCGGCAGATCCGTTTTCGTGTGGAGGCCACTCTCCGTACCGATCCCGAGCCCGAGCGGGTGGAGTTCGATACGGTCCTGGAGACCACGAGCAAGCGCTTCAAGGTGAACGTGGGGCCCAATGCGTGAACCAGGGTTGAAGGATTATTACGAACGTGAGCTCCGGTACCTCCGGGAGCTGGGGAAGGAGTTTGCCGAGCAGCACGGCGAGGTGGCCAAGGGGCTCCGCATGGAGGCCGGGCGCTGGGCGGATCCCCACGTAGAACGGCTCCTGGAGGGATTCGCCTTTCTCTCCGCCCGGGTCCACCGGAGAATCGACGACGACTTCTCCGAGATGAGCCAGGCCATCCTGAACATCGTATACCCCCACTATCTCAGGCCCATCCCCTCCATGTCCGTGGTCCAGATGGAGGTGGATCCGGACCAGGGGATCTCCTCGGGGGTCCGGGTGGAGGCGGGGCAGACCCTGGTTTCCCCGCCCACCAGGGAAGGGGGGGTACGCTGTCGGTTCCGAAGCTGCTATCCGGCAAAGCTGTGGCCCATCAAGGTAACTCGGGCCAGGTGGCAATCGCCTCACGGGCTGAAGCTGGGAAGCCCGGCCCGGGAGGTCGCGGCGGTCCTGTCGGTGACCCTGGGAGGCACGGGAGGGCTCCGCTTCGGTGAGATGGAGCTGGACACCCTGCGCTTCTACCTGGACGGCGATCTTCCCCTGATGTCGTCCCTCTACGAGATCCTGGACAACAACTGCACGGAGATCCTCGTCCGGGACCCGTCGGATCCGGAGGGCCAGGTGGTGCGTCTGCCCGGAAGCGCCCTCACTCCCGTGGGCTTCGAGAAGGACGAGGGAATGCTTCCTCTCCCCAGGAACTCCTTTCTGGGCTATCGGATCCTCCAGGAGTACTTCACCTTTCCATACAAATTCCTCTTTCTGGATGTCTCCGGGCTGGAACGTCTCTCTGCGGTGGATTTCGGAGACGAAGTGGAGGTCCTCTTCCTCATGGGACCCTTCTCCGGCTCTGAGCGCCAGGAGGCCCTTGCCCGGGGGGTCACCCGGGATACGCTCCGTCTGGGCTGCACCCCGGTGATCAATCTCTTCCAGACCGAGTCCGAGCCCATCCGGCTGGACCACAGGCGGGCTGAATATCTTCTCAGGGCCAAGGGAGCCACCCGGGATTTCGCGCCGCAGATCTTCTCGGTGGACGAGGTGGAGGCGGTGGTGGGAATCCAACCCAAGCGTCAGCCCCTGGAACCCTTCTTTTCCTACCGGAACCGGGAGGAGACGGGCCGGCAATCCGTCTTCTGGCACGTTCGACGTTTTCCCAGCAACTGGCTGGAGGACGGCGCCACCGATGTGAGCCTGGCTTTTGTGGATCCATCGGGAAACACCATTCGACCGGAATTTCCGTCGGTTTCGAGTCGGTTGACCTGTTTCAACGGCACGCTCCCCAGCAAGCTCCCCATCGGCACGGACCACGATTTCCATGCCGAGGGAGGCGAGGGGTCGGCCATGGCCCGGGTGGTTTCCCTCATGCATCCCACTGAGCCCATCGCCCCCCCCCTGGGAAGCTCCACCTTCTGGCGCATCGTCTCGCAACTATCCCTGAACTACCTTTCCCTGGTGGACGAAGGGGGAGCGGCTCTCAGGGAGGTCCTGAGCCTGTACAGTTTCGCCGATCCCGAAGCCGGCGAGAAGCAGATCCAGGGGATCGTCCGGGTGGAGAGCTCCAACACCCACGCCCGGGTGCGGGGGGATCACGGATTGAGCTTCGCCCGGGGCCGGAAGGTCACAGTGGAATTTGACGAAGAGTTCTTCTCCGGAGGTAGGATCTACCTCCTGGCCAGTGTCCTGGAACGGTTCTTGGGGCTCTACACCAATATGAACAGCTTCACCCAGCTGGAAGCCAAGGTCCGGTCCAGGCAAAAGACCTACACTCTGAGAACATGGAATCCGAGAGCCGGTCAGAAACCCCTCCTCTGAAGCTCCATGAGCTGGAAGAGGCCCTTCGCACCGAAGCCCATTCCTTCGACTTCTTCCAGGTCGTGCGGCTTCTGCGTCTCCTCAGGCCCCGGGGGGAGGGCGTGGGAAAGTTCGCCCTTCCCTCCGAGGAGGCCGTCCGCCTCACCTCCAACCCCAGCCTGGCTTTCCCCGCGGGTGAGGTCCAGGAGCTGAGCTGGGAGGGTGGGGGCGCTCCCCGCCTGGAGGTGAACTTTCTGGGTCTGGTGGGAAATCAGGGCGTCCTGCCCCTCCATTACACACGTCGGGTCACGGCCCCCGGGGACGGCGAAGCCAACCCCCTCCGGGACTTCCTGGACATCTTCCACCATCGGCTCCTGTCTCTCTTCTATCGGGCCATGGAAAAGGGACGTTTCTGGGCCCCCTTCGAGCGGGGAGAAGACGATCCGGTGTCCACCCGCCTCCTTCAGATTCTGGGGCTGGACAACCCGGCCCTCCGGGGTCGGCTGGAAATCCCGGATGACGAGTTTCTCTTCTACGCGGGGCTCCTGGCTCCCCACCAGAGGAGCGCGGCTGGACTGGAGCGGGCCATCCAGGATCGTTTCCAGGTCCCGGCGAGGATCCAGGAGTTCGTGGGGGGGTGGTATCCCCTGTCCGCCGAATCCCGGTGTCGCCTGGACGACGAGGTGGATGACCTGTCCCCCCGCCTCGGGGAGCACACGGTGCTGGGAGATGAGATCTGGGATCCCCAGGCCCGGGTGCGGATCACTCTGGGTCCCCTTTCCCGTGAGCGGTTCGAGGATTTCCTGCCGGGAGGCCGATCCCGGTCCGCCCTCAAGGCTTTCGCGTCCTTTTTCAGCGACGACCACTTCGAGTTCGAGCTCCAGTTGATCCTGGCCAAAGAAGATGTCCCTCCCCTGGTCCTGGGGGCGGAAGAGGAGGGCGCCACCCCTCTCGGCTGGTGCAGTTGGATCCGGACGCGCCCCTTCGAAAGGGACGCCCACGAGACCACTCTTGCCCTTTAGCAGGGAAGGCAACCATGAACGCGGACATCCGATCTCTCGTCAACAGGCTCAACTCCCGCACCCGAAGCGCGGTGGAGAACGCCGCGGGCCTTTGCGTCGGGCGGACCCACTACGACGTGGAAGTGGAGCATTTTCTCCGAAAGCTCCTGGACGACAACGATGGGGATACGGCCCACATCCTCCATCACTTCGGAGTGGACCGCTCCCGTCTCGTGGCCGATCTGGACCAGAGCCTGGATGCCCTGAAGACGGGGAACGCCAGAACGCCGTCCCTGAGCCCGAGCCTGGTGGACCTCCTGGCCAATGCCTGGCAGTACGGATCGCTGGAGCACGGGGCCACGGAGATCCGCAGCGGATTCGCCCTGGTGGCGCTGACGTCGAACCCGGATCTGAGGCGTCTGGGAACATCGGTGAGCCCCGAGATCGACAAGATCTCCGGGGAGAAGCTCCGGAAGGAGTTCCAGGGCATCGTCAAGGGATCCGAGGAAGAGGCGGTGAGCGCCCCCTCCGGCGCCCCGGACGCCGGAACGGGGAAGCCGGTGAGCACGGCGAAGCTGGAACAGTACACCCAGGACCTCACGGAGAGGGCCAGACAGGGGCAGTTGGACCCCGTCCTGGGGAGAGACTTCGAGATCCGGCAGGTGGTGGACATCCTGACCCGACGGCGTCAGAACAATCCCATCCTCGTGGGGGAAGCCGGCGTGGGAAAGACGGCGGTGGTGGAGGGATTTGCCATGCGGGTTGCCGAGGGCGACGTCCCCGATGTGCTCAAGAACGTCACTCTCCGGAACCTGGACCTGGCTCTGCTCCAGGCCGGGGCCGGGGTGAAGGGGGAGTTCGAGAATCGTCTCAAGGGCCTCATCCAGGAGGTGAAATCCTCTCCCACGCCCATCATCCTCTTTATCGATGAAGCCCACACCATGATCGGAGCCGGGGGCTCCGCAGGCCAGGGCGACGCGGCGAACCTCCTGAAGCCCGCCCTGGCCCGGGGTGAGCTCAGGACCGTCGCGGCCACAACCTGGTCCGAGTACAAGAAGTACTTTGAAAAGGACCCGGCCCTGGCCCGGCGCTTCCAGCTGGTGAAGGTGGAGGAGCCGGAGGAGGAGCAGTGCAAGGTCATGATCCGGGGCGTGGTTCCCCGCCTGGAGATGCACCACGGAGTTCGGATCCTGGAAGACGGGATGGAAGCCGCCGTCCATCTTTCCGCCCGTTATCTCTCGGAGCGGCAGCTCCCGGACAAGGCGGTGAGCGTGCTGGACACCGCCTGTGCCCGGCTGGCGCTGGGACAGGGATCCACGCCGGCCACCGTGGAGGCGGCCCGGAGGCGCCTGGACGATCTGGATGTGCAGAACCGGGTCCTGGAGCGGGAGGCGGCCCTGGGCGCGGACCACGCCGAACGCCTGGCGGAGATCGGGGAGGAGAGGGTCCGGGTGGAGGCGGAGCTGGGCGACCTCACCCGGCGATGGGAGGAGGAGCTGGCGCTGGTGGAGCGGGTCCGGGATCTCAGGGAGGGCATCGAGAAGGCCCTCTTCGGGAATGGGGACAGCCCGGTGGCGGAGGCGGAGGTGGCCGCCCTGAGGGCCGAGCTCTCCGAGCTCACCGAACAGCTGGTGACCCTTCAGGCCGAGGATCCCCTCATCCCGGTGGTGGTGGACGCGGAGCTGGTGGGCCAGGTCATCTCCGGATGGACGGGAATTCCGGTGGGCAAGATGATGCGGGACGAGCTGGGAACGGCGCTGGGCCTGGAAAAACACCTGGGGGACCGCATCATCGGCCAGGACCATGCCCTGGAGGTGGTGAGCCACCGGATCCGCACCTCCTTCGCCAAGATCGAGGACCCGAAGAAGCCCAAGGGCGTCTTCCTCTTTGTGGGCCCCAGCGGGGTGGGGAAGACGGAGACGGCCCTGGCCCTCTCGGACCTCCTCTACGGCGGGGAGAGGAATCTCATCACCATCAACATGTCCGAGTTCCAGGAAGCCCACACCGTGTCCACCCTGAAGGGCTCCCCCCCTGGATACGTTGGATACGGGGAGGGGGGCGTCCTGACGGAGGCGGTCCGGCGCCGTCCCTACTCGGTGGTTCTCCTGGACGAGATCGAAAAGGCCCACCCCGACGTCCTGGAGCTCTTCTTCCAGGTCTTCGACAAGGGCCAGATGGAAGACGGGGAGGGTCGCAGAATCGACTTCAAGAATACCATCATCGTTCTCACCACCAACGCCGGGACCGACACCATCATGAAGCTGTGCGAGGACCCGGAGACCATGCCAAGCTGGGAAGGGCTTGTGAAGGCGCTGAAGCCGGAGTTGGACGGCGCCTTCAAGCCGGCCTTCCTGGGGCGGACCGTCATCGTCCCCTTCTTCCCCGTCCGGGACGAAGCGCTGAAGACCATCGTTCGCCTGAAGCTGGGCAAGATCGTGAGCCGCCTTCAGGAGACCCACAGGATCTCCCTGGATTACGAGGACGTCCTGGTGGACGAGGTGGCCGCCCGCTGCACGGAAGTGGAGAGCGGGGCCAGGAACATCGACAACATCCTGACCAACACTCTTCTCCCGGACCTCTCCCGGGTATTGCTGGAAACCATGGTGGAGGGAGACCTTCCTTCCAGAATCCAGGTTTCCATCGGAGATGGGGGGGCGTTCTCCTACTCCCATTCGAGCTGAGGCGGCCCGGATATGGACAGATTCAAGCAGAAGGGAAGGGCATTGGAGGTGAAGACGCCCCTGGAGGACGATGTGCTCCTCCTGGAGGGTTTTTCGGGCCTGGAGGCCATCTCCCGTCCCTTCCGCTTCACCCTGGAGCTCCTCTCGGAAGACCCGGCCATCGATCCCGCGTCGCTCCTCAGGGAGAGCGTCACGGTCCTGGTGAATCTACCCGACGGCACGTCACGTCCCCTCCACGGAAAGATCGCCCGGTTCACCCAGGTGGGCACCGCCGCGGTCCTTCATGGCTATCAAGCAGAGATGGTGCCGTGGCTCTGGTTCCTCTCCCTGTCCAGGGACTGCAGGATCTTCCAGAACCGGTCCGTCCTGGAAATCGTGGAGGAGATCTTCGCCGATTATCCGGAAGCCGACTTCTCCGTGGAGTGCCTGAACGCCTATCCTCCCCGGGAGTACTGCGTCCAGTATCGGGAGTCCGACCTGGATTTCGTCTCCCGCATCCTGGCCGAGGAGGGGATCTTCTACTTTTTCGAGCACTCGGAGTCGAGTCACAGGCTGATCCTGGCAGATGACCCCAGCAGCATCCCGCCCTGTGAGCAGAAGGAGGTCAGGGTGGGGACCCGGCCCAGGGGAGAGGATTGGGAAGACACCATCCAGATTCTGGAACGGGGGATGGCCGTTCATCCCACCTCCGTCTCCCTCACGGATTACGACCACCTTCAGCCCTCCCTGAATCTCCTGAGCTCGGCCAGCGCGGGAGGGTACGAGGAAGTCTACGACTACCCCGGGGAGTTTTCCGATACCTCCCAGGGGGAGCGTTACGCCGGGCTGCGGTTGGAGGCTCTGACCTCCTCCAGGGAAACCATCCAGGGGCAGTCGGAGGTCCGCGCGTTCCGGAGCGGACACCGGTTCAGCCTGGTGGACTACGCCGTGGAGGCGGCGAACCAGGCCTACCTGCTGGTGAGCGTGGAGCACCGGGCGAAGGAATCCAGCTACGGGGCTTCGGGAGAGGGGGAAGCCCCCCAGTACCGGAATCACTTCAGCTGCATCCCGGCTTCGCTGCCCTACCGGCCCGAGCCCCCGGGAGAGGGCCCCTTCGTGAGGGGGTCCCAGACTGCCGTGGTGGTGGGCCCCTCGGGAGAGGAGATCTACACCGACGAGCACGGCCGGGTGAAGGTCCAGTTCCACTGGGACCGGGAGGGGAAGAAGGACGAGAACAGCTCCTGTTGGGTTCGGGTGTCACAGCCATGGGCCGGGAAATCCTGGGGGGCCGTGGCCATTCCCCGCATCGGCCAGGAGGTCATCGTGGATTTCCTGGAAGGCAACCCCAACCGGCCTATCATCACGGGACGGGTATACAACGGCGCCCAGGTCCCTCCCTATGACCTTCCGGCCAACAAGACCCAGACCGGCATGAAGTCCCGGAGCACAAAGGGGGGGAGCGGCTCCACCTTCAACGAGATTCGCATGGAGGACAAGAAGGGGGAGGAGCTCCTCTACCTCCATGCCGAGAAGGACCGGCGGGCGGTGGTGGAGAACAACAACACCGAGTCCGTCGGAAATGACGAGAGCACCACCGTCGGCCACGATCAGCTGGTGGACGTGGAACACGTCCGGACGGTGAAGGTGGGGAAGGACCACAGCGAGTCGGTGGGCGAGAAGCAGGAAATCACCATCGGAGCCGACCGGTCCCTGGCCGTGGGTGGGGCCCTGGAGGAATCGGTGGGGGAGGACATGAAGCTTTCGGTGAGCGGTGACCTCACCGAGGAGGTGGGAGGGGACCGTTCCATCAGCATCGGCAGCGACTGGACGGTGAAGGCCGGGAGCAAGGGGAAGCTCCTCATCGGAAAGGACTTCGTTCTCCAGGCCAAAAAGATCGCCATCGAAGCCAGCGACGAGATCTCCCTGAAGGTGGGCTCGGCTTCCATCACCCTGAAGAAGAGCGGGGACGTGGAGGTCAAGGGGATGAATGTGAAAGTGGACGGGAAGGGGAAGGTGGACGTGAAGGCCAGCAGCAAAGTCACTCTCAAAGGTGCCCAGGTGGTGGGGAACTGATCGGGCAGGAAAGGCGATGACATGAGTCTCTATTCTTCCGAACTGCGGGTTCCGGGTGTGACCGTCCTGGAGATCGCCGGAGCCGACGCGGAAGGGCGGCCCCTGGTCAGGGAGAGCTCCGGGGAGGAGCCTCGCCGGGCCCGGGTGGTGTGGATGAGAGAGGAGCCGGCCTGGGAAAGCTGCTCCGGCCTGCGTGTGGTGGTGGCCCGGGAGGAGGACCGCGAGGATCCCATCGTCCTGGGCCTGCTGGATCCTCCCCCGGAAGAGGCTTCGGCGGCGTCGCCCCGGAACCTCCGGGTGGAAAGCCGGGAGGAGCTCGTCATCCAGTGCGGCAAGGCCAGGATCGCCCTGCGGGCCGACGGACGCATCGAGATCCGGGGCGGGCATCTCATTTCCAGGTCCAGCGGCCCCAACAAGATCAAGGGCGCCTCCATCCACATCAACTGATCCGGAGTCCGACTTGCCTCCCCTGGGATCTCCCCCCGTGCACCCGGACATCGTCGAAGAACACTTCGACGAGCTGGAGTGGCTGTGGGAACAGAGGGATGCGGGGATCTACTCCGCCGACTGGACGCTACCCATCCTGGCAGAGCATGAGGAGCGTGCCGAAGCCCACCTGGACGGCCTCCGTCTTTCCGAGCTTCACGGGGTGGAGCTGGCCCGGGCGAAGATCTCAGAGACCGATGCCTGGGCTGCCGCGGCGGCCACGCTGGTTCTCTTCGAAGCCGGCGCCCCGGAATGGCGTGACTTGATCCTGGACAGCTTCCGGGAGGGGGAGGCCGAGACCGTGGCGGGCATCCGGGCCACGCTTCGCCACTGCGACATCAGGGGTTTCCCTTCGGCGTTGGAGGAGATCCTGAAAGGCCCGGATCCACATCGAGCCGCGTCGGCGGCCCATGTTCTGGCCTTTTCCCGCCGGCCGGCGCCGGGGCTCGAGCCTCTCCTGGACCAGGAGGACTCGGGGTCCAGGATCCTCGCTCTGGGAGCCGCGGCTCGTCTGGGCGAGCTCTATCCCCGGTCCATCGCAGGCGCGGTTGAGTCTCCGGACCCGGGAGTTCGACGGGCGGGGCTGGAGGCCGCCGCACATCTGGGGGTTCAGGGACTGGTTCGCCATGTTCGGGCCGCCGCTGCCCGGGAGTCGGATCCGGACCCGGAAGCCGTTTACTTTCTGGGAGTCCTGGGAATTCCCGAGGACCTGGTCCTCCTCCGGTCCCTTCTGCACCGCCCCGGGGTGGCCGCCGCCGCCGTGGCCGCCATGGGGGCCATGGGCCGGGTGGAGGGAATTCCCCTCCTCCTGGATCTCATGGAGGACCCGGGATTGGGCCCGGCCGCCACCGCCGCCTACAAGCGGATCACCGGAGCCGGAAATGTGGAAGGGCAGATGCCCGCCCCGTCGGAGGTGCCCGAGGGTGGAGACGAGCTGGAGGATCTTCCGCCGGATCCCCGGAAGGCCGGGGCCGACTGGGAGAGGAGGGCAGGCTCCATGGGATCCGGTGTGAGCTGGCAGATGGGCGTGCCCATTCCCGATGACGACCTGTTCCACGACCACCCGGAGTTGACCCTGGAGGCACGGAGAGACCTCTACCTGCGACTGAGGGCCCGACTGGGTTCCGCCGCCCCGGACCTGGAGCTGGAAAGCCTGGCCGTTCGACAGGCGACCCGGCGCCCCGGCACCACCTGAGGAGATCCCGATTCCATGGCTCATCCCGAGATGGACAATCGGACTCCCTTCGCCGCAGAGGCCTACTTCGCCGCGGACGAGGATGGGCGACCCCTGGTGGTCCCCATGGTGAAGGCCACCTTCCACGCCGATGCCAGAGGCACCGTTTCCCTGGCGGAGGCACAGGCCCCGGTGGA
>CAZSDD010000056.1:0-18853 GCA_964605505.1 uncultured Gemmatimonadaceae bacterium
ACGGGGTGGTGGGGATCAAGCCCACGGTGGGGCTGGTGAGCCGGAGCCGCATCATTCCCATCTCACACACCCAGGACACGGCGGGACCCATGGCCCGGACGGTCCGGGACGCCGCCATGGTCCTGGGCTGCATCACCGGAGTGGACCCGGATGACCCGGCCACCGCCGCCGGTGCCGACCACGCCCGCACCGACTACACTCCCTTCCTGGATCCGGAAGGTCTCCAGGGGAAGCGCATCGGCGTGGCCACACAGTACTCGGAGGGCCATGAGGCGGTGGAGGACCTCTTCGGCCAGGCCCTCCAGGTCATGCGGGACGCCGGCGCTACTGTCATCGACATCCCCACCGTGGAGGCCTGGCGCCAGATGGGTCGCCACTCGGGGAACGTCATGCGCTACGAGTTCAAGGCGGACCTGAACGCCTATCTGGAGGGATTGGGGCCCGACGCTCCGGTCAAGAGCCTGGAGGAGATCATAGCCTTCAACGAGGCCCACGCCGACGTGGAGATGCCCTGGTTCCAGCAGGAGATCATGCACCAGGCCCAGGACCGGGGGCCCCTGACGGAGCCCGAGTACCAGGAAGCTTTGAGAGAGATGCAGCGCCTGTCCCGGGACGAAGGCATCGACGCCGTCATGGCGGAGCACCGCCTCGACGCCATCGTGGCTCCCACCGGGAGCCCGGCCTGGACCACGGACCTCATCAACGGGGATCGCTTCCACATGGGGAGCTCCAGCCCCGCCGCCGTCTCGGGATACCCCAACATCACCGTTCCCATGGGGTTCTTCACGGAGCTCCCGGTGAACATCAGCATCTGGGGGAGGGCCTGGAGCGAGCCGGAGCTGTTGGCCATCGCCTACGCCTTCGAGGAGCGGACCCGGCACCGGCGTCCGCCCCGTTTCATCCCGACTCTCGACATCGGCGATGCCCGGGAGATGGGGTAAGGACCCTCCTACAACTCGTACCGGATGGCCTCCACCGGGTCGATGCGAGAGGCCTTCCGGGCCGGGATGTAGGTGGCCAGGAGGGCCACGCCGGTGATGGCGGCGGCCACCGTTCCGAAGGTGAGGGGGTCGATGGGATCCACTCCGAAAAGGAGGGCCTCCATGAGGCGGGTGAGGCCCAGGGCGGACCCCAGACCGATGGCGATGCCGGCTCCGGTCAACAACAGGCCCTGCCGCAGGACCATGGCCTGGACACTTCCGGCCTCGGCCCCCAGGGCCATGCGGATCCCCAGCTCCCGGGTCCGCTGGGTGACGATGTAGCTGATGACCCCGTAGATGCCGATGGCTCCCAGGACGAGGGCCACAACCGCGGCGATGCCCAGCATGATGAGGGAGAAGGAGGTCCGGGCCATGGACCGTTCCAGGAGCTCATCCAGCGTTCGGACCCCGGCCAGGGGCAGGTTGGGGTTCACGCTCCAGATGGCGTCCCGTACCTCGGCCAGGAACTCGCCGGTCCCGACCCTGGGGCTCCGGATGACATAGTTCATGGAGCGCCGGGCGATTACGACGTCTTCCTCCCCGGGCATCTCGGCCCAGAAATTCCGCAGCATGGCGGGCCAGTACACCACGGCCACCGGGCCCTGGTCCAGGCCGTCATCCCTGACGTTCCCGGTGACCCCGACGACCTCATACCAGTTTCCGGCCCGCATTCCGGTGCCGATGCGCTTGCCCAGAGCGTCGGCGGGGGAGTCCCAGTACTCCCGGGCGAAGTTCTCGGTGACCATGACCGCCCGGCTCAGCTCAAAGGCGTCCCGCCATTCCAGGGCCCGGCCTGCCACCAGGGGGATCTGCATGGCGTCGAAATAGCCTTGGCCCACGTACTTGAAACGGCGGATGGGCGGAATGCTCCCTTCCTCCACCGGAAATCCTTCCACGAAGATGGGGTCGTTGGAGTCCCACCCGTCCATGGTGACGGAGGTCGACGTGCCCACAGCCGTGACTCCCGGGATGCCACTCAGGGTCCGGGTCAGCAACTCGTGGGTCCGGACCACCTCTTCCGTCTCCGGCACCTGGGCCGAGGGGATGCTGAGGCGTACCAGAAGGACCTCCTCCGGGTTGTGGAACCCCGGATCCACATTCCGGAGGGCCTGGAAGCTCCGGATCATGAGGCCCGAGCCCACCAGCAGCAGGAGGGCCAGGGCCATCTGGGCCACCACCAGGGTGTTCCGGGCCCGGTTCTTTTCCCGGCCCGCGCTTCCGCCCCGCCCGCCCTCCTTCAGGGCGTTCACCAGTCCGCCCTTCCGGTACTTCAGCACCGGAAACATGCCGAAGAATACCCCGGAAAAGAGAGAGAGCCCCAGGGTGAAGAGGAGGACCCGGCCGTCCAGGGTCACGTCGTGGAGGCGTGGGAGCTCAGCCGGTCCCAGGGCCCTGAGAAACTCCAGACCCCCGTAGGCCAGTCCCACTCCGAGGATCCCGCCTATCGTCCCCAGGAGGAGGCTTTCCTTCAAGAATTCCCGGGCGATGCGGGGCTGGTCCGCCCCCATGGCGGTCCGGACGGCCATCTCCTTCTCTCGCCCCTCGGCACGGACCAGGAAGAGGTTGGCCACGTTGGCGCAGGCCATGAGGAGGATCATACCCACCGTTCCCAGGAGGACCCAGAGGACCTCCCCCACGTCCCCTACCACGTCCGCCTTCAGGGGCCGGACATTTCCTCCGAACCGGGCGTTTTCCAGGATGTCCAGGGTGATGCCGCCGGGAAACTTCTCCACGGCCAGGGGGAGCATTCGCTCCACGTCGGCGTTGGCCTGCTCCAGCGTCACGTCGGAATTCAGACGGGCCAGCCCCTGGTAGCTGAAGTTCCCGACCCCCAGCTCGGCTCGATCGAACTGAAAGGGGAGATACAGGTCTGGCTGGTAGCTGAGAAACCGGCTGCCTTCGCCCATGACCCCGATGATTTCCCTGGGCCGGCCGTCTACCGTGAGGGTCTGCCCCAGAACCTGGGGATCTCCGCCCATGCGGGTCTGCCAGTAGTCGTGGCTCAGGATGACGGTGAGGGGGCTGCCAGGTGAATCGTCTTCAGCTGTGAATCGCCGGCCCAGGGCAGGCTGGACCCTCAGGGCCCGGAAGGTCCCCTCCGTCACCCGCATGGTCCCCACCTCCTCCGGCTCCTCCAGCCCCGTGACGGAACCCGAGCTGTTGTCCCACATCCCGATTTCGGAGAAGGACCGCCCCTCGTCGAGATAAGTGTAGTGGAGAGCCGGGGACTGGTTGATGAGATCGAAGCCCAGCCCCGGGGCCGTATGCCAGATGCCCACCAGTTCATCGGCGTCCTGGAAGGGGAGGGGCTTCAGGAGGATGCCGTTCACCAGGCTGAAGATGGCCGTGTTGGCCCCGATGCCCATTCCCAGGGTGGCCACCGCCACCAGAGTGAAGAGAGGGTTCCGGAGGAGCCTCCGGGCCACCGTCATGATCTCGTTAATCCAGCTCTTCATGGTCCACAGGTCTCATCAAGGTGTTGTTTCCCCTCACTACTCATATCGGATGGCCTGCACCGGATCGGTCCGGGCCGCACGGCGGGCCGGGAGCCATGTAGCCAACAGGGCCACCAGGGCCAGGACGCCGGAGACCGAGGCGAAGGTCATGGGGTCGGTGGAGGATATGCCGAAGAGGAAAGCCTCCATGAGGCGAGTGAGACCGAGGGCCCCCACCAGCCCGATGCCGATTCCGGCCCCGGCCAGGATCATCCCCTGCCGCAGAACCATGCGGGTGACATCAGCCTGTTCCGCTCCCATGGCCAGGCGAACCCCGATCTCCCGGGTCCGCTGGGTGACGGTGTAGGCAACCACCCCGTAGATGCCGATGGCTCCCAGGATGAGGGCCACCCCGGCGGCAATGCCCAGCATGGCCAGGGAAAAGGAGGTCCGGGCCATGGAGCGCTCCATGATCTCCGGCAGGGTCCGGACGCTGCCCAGGGGAAGGTTGGGGTTCACGCTCCAGACGGCTTCCCGGACGTCAGAGAGGAGCTCGGCGGTCCCCACCCGGGGGCTCCGGATGGAGAAGGTGACGTTCCGGCGGATATGGATGGCCCCCATGCCGAAAGACTCGTCATACATGTTCTCCACCATGGAAGGCCAGTAGACCATACTGGGGGGATCCTCGTCCACGCCCCGTTCGTGGACGTCGGCCACCACCCCTACGATCTCGCGCCAGTTGCCTTCTGCCAGGCCCGTGGCGATGCGCTTGCCCAGGGCCTGGACCGGGCTGTCCCAGTACTCCCGGGCGAAGTTCTCCGAGACCATGACCACCCGGTTCAGCTCCCGTGCGTCGGACCAGTCCAGGGCCCGGCCGGCCACCAGGGAAATCCGGAGGGTCTCCAGGTAGCCTTCCGAGACAAACTCGAAGGAGCGAAGGGGTGGAAGCTGTCCTTCGGCCAGCTCCATCCCTTCCAGGAAGATGGGATCCATGGAGTTCCACCCCTCCATGGGCACGGAGGTCCCCACCCCCACGGAGGTGACACCGGGGATCTGCCGGAGGCGCTGCTGGATGAGCTCCATGGTTTGCCCCGTCTCCATGGGATCCTCCACCTCGGCAGTGGGAATGCTGAGGCGGATGGCCAGGATCTCCTCCGGGTTGGAGAAGCCCGGGTCAACGGAGCGGAGGGCCTGGAAGGTCCGGACCATGAGCCCCGAGCCTACCAGGAGGATCAGAGCCAGGGCCATCTGACCCACCACCAGGGCGTTCCGTGCCCGGTGACGCTCCCGGCCGGCGCTGCCTCCCCGCCCCCCTTCCTTCAGGCTCCCCACCAGGCTGACCCGGTCCTGCTTCAGGACGGGGAAAAGGCCGAAGAAGAGCCCCGCCACCAGGGATACGCCCAGGGTGAAGAGGAGGACGGGACCGTTCAGGGATACCTCGTCCAGCCGGGGAAGGCTGGAAGGCCCCATGGCCCGGAGAAGCTGAAGCCCGCCCCAGGCCAGGCCCACCCCGAACATGCCGCCCAGGACCCCCAGGGTGAGGCTCTCGCCCAGGAACTCCCGGGCCACCTGTCCCCGGCCGGCGCCCATGGCGGTCCGGATGGCCATCTCCTGCTCCCGCCCCTCGGCCCGGACCAGGAATAGATTGGCCACGTTGGCGCAGGCGATGAGGAGGACCATCCCCACCGTTCCCAGGAGGATCCAGAGGATCTGCCCCACATCGCCCACCACGTCCTCCTTCAGGAGACGGAGGTCGGGAGCGAACCGGGCGTCGTCCAGGATCTCCTGGGTGATGCCCCCGGGATACCGCTCCACAGCCAGGAGAAGAAGGCGAGCCACGTCGGCATTGGCCTGGGCCAGGCTCACCCCCGGGGCCAGCCGGGCCACGCCCCGGAAGCTGAAGTTGCCTACGAAGAGCTGGGAGCGATCGATCTGGAAGGGGACATAGAGGTCCGGATCGTAGTCCATGAAGTCCAACGCTTCGGGCATGACGCCGATGATCTCCCGGACTACGCCGTCCACCCGGAGCGTCTGCCCCAGCACCGACGGATCCCCGGCGAAGCGGGTCTGCCAGTATCCGTAGCTCAGGATGGCCGTCTCCGGGTTGCCCGGGCTGTCGTCCCCAACCGTGAACCGGCGACCCAGGGCCGGCTGGATGCCCAGGGCCGGGAGGGTGCCGTGGGTGAGGCGGATGGCACGGACCTCCTCCGGCTCGTCCATCCCGGTGATGGAGACCCGGTCCGACGTCCACATCCCCACCTCCTGGAAGGCCTGGCTCTCGTCCTCCAGCACGGCGTTCAGGGCCGGGGCCTGATTCACCTGCTCGAAGTTCAGCCCCGGGGCCGTGTACCATACCCCCACCAACCGATCCGATTCCGGAAAGGGAAGGGGAGTGAGAAGGACCCCGTTGATGAGGCTGAAGATGGCCGTGTTGGCCCCGATTCCCAGCCCCAGGGTGATGACGGCCACAGCCGTGAAGAGGGGGGCTCGAAGGAGCTTTCTGAGGATCTGCTTCAGGGGACGGAAAATCCTGGTCATGGGCCGCGTTCCGTTCTTCTCTCGGTTCCGGGCTCGGAGGCTCCCCTCGGGGCTCCCCCCTCTGAACGGAAGCAGGGGCGCCCGCTGCGCCCCCTCTCCAGTTGTTCTGACGTTGTCCGGGAATCGGAAGTTTCGTGGGTACGCTCTCCGGCCCGCCCCGACGCCCTTCCCCGATCTGCCCGGAGCGCCTCCATCGGATCGAGCCGAGGCGGCGGTGGCTCCATCCTACTCGGCCCGGAGCGCTTCCACCGGATCCGTCCGGGCCGCCCGCCGGGCCGGAATCCAACTGGCCAGCAGGGCCACGCCCCCCAAAATCAGGGGCACCGCTACGAAAGTGGCGGGATCGGTGGTGGAGACCCCGAAGAGGAGGGCTTCCATGAGGCGGGTCAGACCGAAGGCGCCGGTCAGGCCGATGGCGATGCCCGTTGCCGCCAGGAGCCCGCCCTGCCTCAGGACCATTCCGGCCACCCTGGATTCCTCGGCGCCCAGTGCCAGACGGATCCCCATGTCACGGGTCTGCTGGGTGACCACGTAGGAAATGACCCCGTAGATCCCCACCGTACCCAGGAGGAGGGCCACCAGGGCGGCGATTCCCAGGAGGACCATGGTGAAGGATGTCCGGGCCATGGAGTCCCGGACGATGGAGGACATGGCCCGCACGTCGGCCAGGGGAAGATTCGGATCCTGAGTGCGGATCGTCTGCCGGACGGCGGGAAGGAGGGCCATGGGCTCCCCGCGGGTCCGGATGACGAAGGCCATGGTCCGGGGGGTCCGCTGGGCCTGGTCAGGGGCACCCTGGAGCAGGGGGAAGAAGAGGAGGGGGAGGGGGTCGGTGTCCATTCCCATTGTTCGGACGTCCTCCACCACGCCCACGATGGTCTGCCAGGGAATGTCCGCCTCGCCGCTGGACCGTCCTACGTCGGCGCTCTGGCTGAGGCGCTTGCCCAGGGCGCTCTGACCGGGCCAGTAGTGCTCCGCCAGGGTCCGGGTCACCACCACGGCTCCCGTCCGGTCCCGGGCGTCGAAGGCGTCCAGCGTCCGGCCTTCCAGGAGATGGATCCCCATGGTCTCCAGGTAGCCCTCCGTCACCCGGTTCGTCTCGATCACATCGGGAACCTGATCGGCCGTGACGGGAAAGTCCTCGAACCAGGTCCCGCTCCGGTTGATGCCTCCGGCCAGGGGGAGGAGCTCCCCGGCTCCGGCGGAGACCACCCCGGGGAGGCCGGTGATGGATTCCTGGAGGCGCCGGTAGAAATCGGCCCGGTCCAGGGGATCCGGATAGGTGGCCGCCGGGAGGGTTAGTCGCAGGGTCAGGAGGCCCCGGGGCTCGAAGCCCGGATCCACGCTTCGCAGAGCCTGGAAGCTCCGAAGCATGAGGCCCGAACCCACCAGGAGGACCAGAGCCATGGCCATCTGGGACACCACCAGGACGTTCCGGGCCCGGTGCCGCTCCCGGCCGGCGCTCCCGCCCCTGCCCCCCTCCTTCAGCCCTGAAGGCACGCCGGGCCTTCGGTACTTCAACACCGGGACCAGGCCGAAGAGGACCCCCGCCAGGAGAGAGATGAGCCCGGTGAACAAGAGGGCGCCGGCGTCCAGGCCGATCTCCCCCAGGCGCGGGAGGCTCTCGGGGCCGAATGTGACCAGGGTCCGGGTTCCGGCCCAGGCCAGTAAGAGACCCAGAAGCCCCCCAAGGAGGCCCAGGATGAGGCTCTCGGCCAGGAAGTACCGGGCCATGTCCCGGCCCGAGGCTCCCAGGGCCATTCGAACCGCCACCTCCCGATGCCTACCCTCGGCCCTGACCAGAAAGAGGTTGGCCACGTTGGCGCAGGCCACGAGAAGGACGATGCCCACGGCGGAGAGAAGGAGCCAGAGGGCCCGGGAGACGTCGCCGACGGTGGCCTCCTTCAGGGTGGTGATGCGGGGAGCGAATCCGATCTGGTCCAGCATGGCCTGGTTGATGACGCCGCTGAACCGTTCCGGCATGAGGCGGATGAGGCGGGCCATCTCGTCGGAAGCCGCCTCCAGCGTCACACCGTCCTTCAGACGGGCGATGGCCGAGTAGTTGAAGCTTCCCTCATCCGGCTCGGCCCGGTGGAATTGAGCCGGTATGAAGAGATCCGCCTCGGTGGAACCGAAGTCGAAGTCCGCCGGCAGGATCCCCACCACCTCCCGGCTTTCGCCGTTGAGTTGGATGGACCGGCCCAGAATGGAGGGATCCCCGCCGAACCGGCGATCCCAGAGCCCGTGGGTGAGGATGGCAACCGGAGAGGCTCCGGGGATGTCGTCGTCTTGGTTGGTAAGACGGCCTACCCGGGGCACAGCCCCGAGAATGGAAAGGACCTCGTGGGTGGCGGAAACGGTTGCCACCCGTTCCGGCTCCTGGCCTCCGGTGAGATTCATGGCGTCGTCCCGGAAGACCCCGACGGCGTCGAAGACCCGATTCTCCCCGGCGTAGATGAGGTAGGTGGCCTCGGAGTGGGGAACCTCTTCCACCCCCATTCCCGGCGCCGTGTGGTGGGGCACTACCAGCTCCTCCTGGTCCGGATAGGGGAGGGGCTGGATCAACACCGAGTTCACCACCGTGAAGATGGCCGTATTTGCCCCGATCCCCAGCGCCAGAGTGAGAAGAGCGATGAGGGTGAAGGAGGGGCTCCGGGCCAGCTTCCTGACGACCTGCTTCAATTCCCGCCTTACGATTTCCATGCTCTTCTCCCGTCCCTCTCCTTACAGATAGCAATCTCCGCAACCGCCCCATCCTGACTCTCTTCCGCATTCTCTTCTGCGGCTCCATCCAGGTCTCCCTGGCCGGACCATCCCGGAACTCTTCCGCCGCCACCGTTTCCACACATGCTCCCAGATGGTCTCAACCACATTCCCTATGACGCGAAGAGGCGAAGGTGGGTTTCGAGGAAGTCGTTTCGTACTGACCTGGACCTGAATCGCCAGGGCTTCCCGAGAGGCCTCCCGAGGGGCCTCCCGAGGGGTCTCCCGGCCTTCCTCTGGATGCCGGTCCACCGAAACCCCGTCGGCGCTTGCTTCCCGGCCACCCTGATGTCCATGTTGAAGCCGTTCCCCAGGCCGCCGGGTCCAGGAGACCTCACTCATGCCGAAAAAATCCCTTCTGCAGCGCCTGATCCAACAGAAACCAGCACTCTGGGCCGTCACGTATCTGGCGGCGGCTTTTCTCCTGTACCAGGGCTTGGCTCTGACCCAGGCCTCCCTCGGACTCTCTCCCCGCCTCTACCGGGGTGGGCAGATCGTCCTCATTCTGGGCTTCTTCCTCACAATTCTCCTGGCCCGGTACCAGGGGGCCGACGGACGCCGGAGGGTGACCCCCCGGAAGCTTCTTGTCCTGGCGGCGGTGCTTGCAGCCGGGGGGACGGCCCTCTTCCTCCTGCGGATGCTGGAGCCGGACCCCTCTCTTCCGCCGGGGGTCACCCTTACCTCCGGGGGCTCCTCCCCGGAAGACCGACCCCGGGAAAGCCGATACGGGACCGGTGGCGAAGAGTCTCTGGGAGAGCTGGTGGCGGCTACCGTCACCGGAGAAGGGGATCAGTTCGAGGCGTCCATCGCCATCCTTCCCCTGGAAAACCGGACCCGCCAGGCGGAGCTGGACACCCTGGCCGGTGGAATGACGGACGAGCTCATCGCACGGCTCTCCAGAATTCGGGGATTGAAGGTCATTTCCAGGCAATCCGTGCAGGAGTTGGCGGGATTGAACCTCAGCCCCAGGGAGGTGGCCGACACGCTGGGTGTGGATCACCTCCTACTGGGAACCGCCTCCCCGCACCCTGAGGAGGGATCGGAGGTTCGGGTTCGCCTCTTCCGGGTTACGGGGGAGGAGGATCTCTGGCGGAGCCGGTTCGTTCCGGGGGAGACCAGCCAGGACGAGGCCGTGGAGGAGATCTTCAACGAGGTGGCCGCGGCCCTTCTGGTGGAGGTGCCGACCCTCTCTCTCACGACCTCCTTCAGAAACACCGACAGCCCCGGATACGTGGCCTACCTGGCCGGGAGCCAGCTTGTGAACACCCGGACCCGGGACGGGGTCATCCGGGCCATCGAGGCGTTCGAGGCCTCCATTGCCCTGGACACCACTTTCGCCCTGGCCTACGCTGGAATCTCCTCGGCCTACGCCCTCTCCATCACCTATCGATACGATATCGGTGTGGACGCTTATGGAGCGGCTGGACTGGCCCTGAAGGCGGCGGATATCGCCGTGGAGTTGGACCAGGATCTTGCCGAGGCCTACGCAGCCAGAGGGTACATCTCCAGCCTTTCTCTTGCCCCGGCGGAGCTGGTGGGCGCCGACTTCGGCCGGGCCATGGATCTTCAGCCCAATGCTCCGAACGTGGCAGCCTGGTATGCCAATCTCCTGATTCGCGAGGGGTACTACGATCAGGCCCTGGCCGAGGCCCAGCGGGCGGTGGAGCTGGACCCTCTCTCTTCCCCCAGGCGGACCGGCCTGGCCTATGAGGCCCTTCGTGCCCGGGAGTACGAGCTGGCCATCGAGCAGGCCCGCATCGCCCAGACGCTGGAGGAGAACGTCATGCTCCCGCGGGGAATCCAGGCCCGTGCCCTGCTTCTGAGTGGCAGGGCCGAGGAATGTCTGGAGATGGATCTGGGGCCCCACGCGGGGATCCGGGCCATGTGCCTGCACGCCCTGGCCAGGCAGGAGGAGGCCCGTGGGATCGTGGATTCCCTCAGGGTGGCCGTCCGATCCGGAGAGAATCCCTTTCCCGGGTTTACCGCCGTGGTTCAGAGCGGCGACCTGGCGGCCTACTTCGCCTGGACCGGAGAGCCGGAGCGATCTCTCCCCTGGATCCACCGGGCGTACGCCCTCTCTCCCAGCGGCATCGATCCCAGAGTCCTGGAATCCGGTCTCTTCGAGGAGATGCTGGCAAGCAGGGTCTATCGCCGGGAAGTGGAGGAGATCCGAAGCCGCATCTGGCCCCGGGTCCAGCGGGAGGAAATCGAGGCTTTCATCGGCGTGGCGGGCTGGGATTCCTGAAACGGCCGTCGTCACTCGGATCAGACGGAAAACAGAGGTTCACCGGGCGGGATCATTTGCGCCAATCTGAGCCGGACTCCCTTAGACAGCAGGCCCCCCCTCGAACACCCCTGCCCTTCTTGCGACATCTCTCCGCCGAAGGGTGTGGCGGGTTGGTAGAAATGGGAGTTTGAGAGCGGTCCTCTGGCCCGAGGATATCCTTGATCCCACGGTGTCCCTGGCTACAGATGGCCCATTTTCCCATGTCGCCGCACGCCGGGTTTCAACTATCTTCAGGGTGACCGGTGAATCTTCTCAGGTAGACGAGCATGCCAAAGGTGAATCCGGCCATTCTCCGTTGGGCTCGTGAGACTGCGGGCTTGGACGAGTCTGGGGCCGTCGAAAAACTCAAGATAGGCGATGCCCGAGGCGTTGCGGCGGTGGACCGCCTTCGGGCCCTTGAGGAGGGCGCCGATACGCCAAGTCGTCCTCTCTTGGTTCGGATGGCAAGGCAATACCGACGCCCTCTGTTGGTATTCTATCTTTCCGCCCCTCCCAAACTAGGGGACCGGGGCCAGGACTTCCGGACGCTCCCCCAGGACCGGCTGCCCGAGGATGAACCTCTGCTTGACGCATTGATCCGTGACGTCAAAGCAAGACAGAGCCTCATCAGGTCTGCACTTTTAGACGACAATGAGGTGGAACCTCTCCGGTTCATTGGATCCGCCACCATGGAAGATGGTGTGGAACGACTCAAGACCTCCATCCAATCCGAGTTGGGTCTCGCTCTTGACGACTACCGAAAGGCTCAGGACGTGGACGAGGCGTTCGGTCTCCTCCGGTCGTCTGTTGAGGATGCGGGGGTGTTTGTCCTGCTACTGGGAAATCTCGGTAGCCACCACACAAACATCGACTTGGATACCTTCCGCGGCTTCGCCTTGGCTGATGATGTTGCGCCCTTCCTGGTGATCAACGATCAGGACCACCATGGTGCATGGTCTTTTACGCTCCTTCACGAACTCACCCATCTATGGTTGGGTCAAACTGGGGTGAGCGGTGGGCGGCCGGAAAAAGCCGTTGAGCGCTTTTGTAACGACGTGGCATCTGAGTTTCTTCTCCCTACCGCTGAGCTAGAGGAACTCAATGGTCTCGCCGCGTTGAGTGTCGATCGAGCTGCTGAGCAGATTGGCGATTTCGCGCGAGTTCGCCATGTCAGCCATTCCATGGTGGCCTACAAGCTGTTCAGCCGCGAATTGATTGATCGGGCGAGATGGACGGCACTCAGTTCTTTCTTCAGAGAGCGATGGCTTGCCGAACGGGAACGCCGTCGAGTCCGGGCCAGGGAGTCTGAAGGCGGCCCGAGTTACTATGTCGTCCGGAGGCACCGCTTAGGGATGGCCCTGGTCGAAGCGACTGCTCGCCTGATGGCTACCGGGTCCCTCACTACATCCAAGGCTAGCACCGTCCTCGGCGTCAAGCCCCAGAACGTCCAGGGCATTATCAGCGAATATCGAGCGCGAGCATCCTAAGGTGCTCTATCTACTGGACGCGAACGTTCTCATTGATGCCAACCGGGACTATTACCCCATTGAGCGAGTCCCCGAATTCTGGGAGTGGCTGGAGCATCACGGGGCGGCTGGTAGGGTCAAGATTCCGTTGGAGATCTACGAAGAAGTAAGAGACGGGAAGGACGATCTGGCCTCTTGGATCAAGACCACGGAGGTCACAGAATCTCTTCGGTATGCAGAGGAAGTTGATGTCGAGTTGGTGTCCAAAGCGGTCTCGGAAGGGTACGCTCCAGACCTGACTGACGATGAGATCCTGAAACTGGGTCGGGACCCCTTCCTCCTCGCATATGCCTTGGCTTCCCCTTCCTCACATTGCATTGTGACGACCGAAGTGTCCAAACCAAGCAAGCGACGGGGGAACCGGCGTTTGCCAGATGTTGTGCGCGACTTCGGCATCGAGTCCTGCAACACCTTCGAGTTTACCAGGCGCCTCGACTTCAGGACAAACTGGCGTCCCTGAGCGTGGGGAGACCTCTCTCTAAAACACGTTTGCTACTATTCGTGCACGCATTCCGGGTGTTTTCGTTGAGTTTCCGGGCATCTGCCTGCATCCTGCCCGGCAGCAGAAACGCCAAACCGTGATTGCGTGCCCAAGCGGTGCCAGAATCTCGGCCTTGCCTGGCAAATCCCGGTGTAGTACATTGTCATGCATGAAGACTTCAGCCATTACCATCCGCTTGGATCCGGACCTTGAAGAGCTGCTCGATCGGGTCTGCCGAGAAACCGGCCGTTCCCGGAGCGAGGTCGTACGCGAAGCGCTGCGCCGGCAACTCACGCTCGAACTGTTCGAAAAGGCCCGGCGGGAACTTATTCCGTTTGCTGAGGCTCAGGGGATCTTCACCGACGAGGATGTCTTCAGGTTGGTTTCGTGACGAGAATCTGCCTGGATTCCAACGTTCTCGTGGCCGCCTTCATCGCTCGAGGGCTGTGCGCAGATATTCTCAGACTCGTCCTGTCAGAACACGATCTGGTCATCCCAGAGGTTGTGGCTGAGGAGGTCCGCCGGGTCCTTGCCACGAAGCTCAAGGCCAGCCGACCCGCTCTTTCTGCCGTTGAGGCCGTATTCGAGCGGTGTTCGATGGTCCCTGACGCAAAGGTCCCCTGTCCGATCTCGCTACGAGATCCAGATGATGAGCGAGCCTTGGCCGGCGCCCTCGCCGCTGGCGTCGAGATTCTCGTCAGTGGGGACCAGGACCTCCTCGTCGCGGCGGAGGAATCCCCGATTCGTATCCTCTCTCCGCGAGCCTTTCTCACTCTTGTACGGGGCGGCACGCCATAACACGCGTCGGCTACTGACCGTGCTTTCTTCGGGGGCGTCTTCCTTGAGTCTCCGGGCATCGGCTGGCATCCTGCTCGGCAGCAGAAACGCCAATCCGTTATGCAGGGAAGCGAGAAAACCCTAGATTTGGGCATGGATTTCGAACCGCGGGATACTGCTGACTCGGCACGCGACGTCCAGGTTCGAGCCCACGAAAGGCTCGGACCTGAAGGCCGTCTCCGCGTGGCTCTCGACCTCAGCGAGGCGGTCCGGGACTTGAGGCTGGCCGGACTCCGGTCTGTGATGCCAGAGGCATCCGAGGCCGAGCTGATCCGCCTATTCATCGCTGAAGTCCACGGCCTGTCCCCAGAGATTTCGCCTTGACCCTTTTCAGCTTTCTTCACCGGGTAATCTCCATCCTCGAAGAGGCAGGGGTCCCCTACATGCTGACGGGCTCACTGGCAGCGGCTTTCTATGCTGTGCCCCGGGCGACCCAGGACATAGATCTGGTAGTCGAACTGGAGTCGGCCGATCCTTCAGCCCTGACCGGGCCTCTTTCCGCCGAAGGGTTCTATGTCTCGGTCTCAGCTGCCAGAGAGGCTGCTTCCCATGAGGGGCAGTTCAACGCGATCGATCCTGAGACGGGGTGGAAGGTCGATTTCATTATCCGGAAGGATCGGGCCTTCAGCCGTTCGGAGTTTTCCCGTCGAGTCCCCAGGTCTGCCCTCGGACTCGAATTGTACATGGTGACGCGGGAAGATCTCGTTGTGGCCAAGTTGGAGTGGGCGAAGCTGGGGGGGGCCGAGCTGCAACTCAGAGATGTCCGGGCGATTCTAAGAACCGCTGGTCCCGACTTTGACTGGGACTATGTCTCCCGTTGGATCAGTGACCTGGCCCTCGGAAGCCAATGGTCCGCTGTCCATCCTCACGGAAGTCCTGATTCCGACGCCTCGGCACCTGCATAAGATGAGGTTGATGCATCAGTGGATCGGTGTGATGCTTGGGGCTGCGGCGATCGACCTCCTGATTCGGTTGAGTGGGGTCGCGAGCTTCCATCAGGTCCTCTGGGTTGAGGCGTTCCTCTTCCCTCTGACCGGCCTCGCTCTTTATCTGCTTTTCCGTTCTCATCCGAGACTCTCCGGCCTCAAGGGAGGGCTTCAAGTTGTTTTGATCTGGGCGTTCTTCCTGGCCGGGCTTCGGTCGGGGATCTGAGCTGCAGGCTTCGCCGTTGGAGCAGCGAACCTTGTCATCTCCCTTGTGGCCCTTCTCGCCTGGCTTGGTTTCCGGATCATGAGGCGTCGAAGGGCCAAAGCACAGCAGGCCGCAGATCCACCATAACAGGTACCCTCCTGGAGCTTGCACCATGACACGCTTCAACGGCACGATCTCAATCCTCGGACTTCTCTTTGCGCTTTCCCTTGCTTTCTCGGGCTGCAGTGCACCCGCCTCCTCCGTAGCATTCTCTGTATTCGACAGCGCTGGTATCCAGATCGTCGAAACCCACTCCTTCCAATGGGATTCCGGCTCCTTGTGGCATCTGTCCGACGAACCGACACTCCAGATCGGGAGCAGGGACGGAGAGGGACCGCTGCAACTCTTCAACGTCAGCGGCGCCCTGCGGTTCTCGGACGGGCGAATCGCGGTCCTCAATTCAGGTTCGAACACCGTGAAGGTCTTCGGAGAGGATGGCGCCTTCCTTCTTGAGTTCGGGGGAGACGGCGACGGCCCCGGGGAGTTCAGAGATCTCGGCTCAATTCACTCCCTCATGGGTGATACCCTTCTGATCTGGGATGGGCTGCGCCCGGGTTATTCGCTCTTCTTCAGCTCCGGGGACTTCCTCGGGTCCCAGCAGCTCACCCCGCCGGGTTCTGAGATGCTCGCGGGAATCGAGCCCCTTCCGAGCGGGCTGCTCGTCGTGAGGACCTATGCGAGTCCCCTCACACATGGCGGGGAAAGGGGCGTGGGTGTCTATCGAGATCCAGCGCCGGTCTTCCTTTTCGACCGAGCTGGGGAGCTCCTCGATACACTTTCCTTCTTCCCGAGCACGGAGTCTGCGGTGATGGAGGTTGCCGGTCGAACCCTCTTTGGCGCAGCCCCTTTTGCCAAGGCAACCTATCTCGACGTGCATGAGAATCGTGTCTACGTCGGGACCGCCGAAACGATGGAGGTAGAGGTGTTGGACCCGGGAGGAGAGGTCGAGACCGTGTCTCGATACTCCGGGAGCGACCTTGCCCTGACCGAGGAGGATCAGGCCTGGTACCGCGCTCGGATGACCGAGATGGCGAGAACCCCCATGGAACAACAGATGCTGAGGCAGGTTCTGGACGCTCAGGTCTTCCCGGAGACCAGAGCTGCCTACAGCGACCTTCATGTGGACCCGGAGGGTGCGGTTTGGCTAAGGACGGGCCGCCACTTCCCTCCTCTGGCTCCTTCCAACGAGTGGACCGTGATCTCGGAGGAGGGGGCGTTCCTCGGTACCGTGACCTTCCCAGAGCGATTCGAGGTCCTCGATCTCGGCACAGACTACGTCCTCGGCCTCTGGAAGGATGAACTGGACGTGGAGTTCATCCGGCTCTACGCGTTAGACCGCCGCGCCGGCGCTTTATGACCCGCGTTTGCTGCTGTCCATACAGGTTTCCGGGGCATCCGCTTTGGGTTTCCGGGCGTCTGAACGCAACTTGCCCGGCAGCAGAAGCGCAAGACCATTATGATGCCACGCAGTTTCTCCCGACGGTCGGTGTCCGGGCGCCCCGCCTCCCCTTCCCCTGCTTCTTCACACATCGATCCTTGCCGGACGTAACCCGAAATTCTTATCTTTCTCCAAAACGTTTTACGATAATCTCATCGTTCACGGAGTAGTCTGATGTCTGTGGTGACGATTTCCTCGAAATGGCAGGTTGTCATTCCGAAGGAGGTCCGGGAGAAGCTCCGCATCAAGCCGGGCCAGAAAGTCCAGGCGTTCGCCGTTGGGGATCGGATCGAGTTGGTCCCAGTCGTTCCGCTGAAGGAACTCAAAGGCTTCCTGAAGGGACTGGTACCTGACTTTGAACGGGAGCCGGACCGGATATGAACGTCGTCGACTCCTCAGCGTGGATCGAGTTCTTCAACGGGGGGCCGAATGCGGAGTATTTCGAGTCGGCCGTCCTCGCAACCGAAGAGCTTGTCGTGCCCACCATGGTGCTGCTGGAGGTCTACAAACACATTCGCCGGCATCAGGGCCGAGATGAGGCCTTGAGTGCCGTGGCGGGAATGAAGCAGGGCCAGGTGCAGGATCTGGACGAGCGCCTGGCGTTGTTTGCGGCGGAGCTCGGGGTAGAAGCGGGCCTTCCTTTGGCGGACTCCGTGATTCTGGCCAGCGCTCGACTCAATGATGCCGTACTCTGGACTCAGGATTCAGACTTCGAGGGGATGGACGGCGTCCGATTCAAGCGGAAACGAAGCTGAAGCTGACCGTGCTTGCGTAACGGGCTCCTTCTTTCGGTTCGCGGTATCCGCAGCTAAGCTGTCGGGCAGTGGAAACGGCAGTACGACCTCTGCGATCCCCACTGGCCAGGATACCGGAATGTCCGGACACCGCTTTCGACCGATCTCCAGTGCTCCGGCAATCCTCCTATGTTTCGTAGCCCTCCTCGGCTGTGGCGATTCCCTCGTCCTTGAGGACGATGCCGGAGCGTTCCGCCTGCGATACAACTGCTCTTCCTTCGAGCCGGCGGCCCATTCCTCTTCGGAGTTCGGCCTTGTCCGTGACTACGCTGTGAGAGCTGTAAGCTACGCCAACAAGGATGGGAACCTCGATCCAGTTCGGCGGATGATGGTTGCCGATGCAAATGGTGAGCATGGAGAACTGGAGCGGTTGGTTGTGGAGTACCTCTGCAATGGTGGCCGTTTAGAGGAACCGATTCCGAGGGAGCCGAGCGACGGTCCGTCCATCGCTGAATTGAGGGAAAGGCTTCGATCTAAAGAAACCCCATTGGAGATCAACACCCCTGCTCCCGAATTCAGACTCCCGCTGCTCACTCCGGGCTTTCTCAGTGGAGACCGATCCTACCTGAGTTTGGAGGACCATCGGGGCGATTACGTCCTTATTTCCTTCTGGGGCACGTGGTGTTCGCCGTGCCTCCAGGAGCACCAAGAGTTGGTGCCGATCTGGCTACGGTTCCGTGATCGGAGGTTCTCTGTCCTTGGCATTGTGTACCGCGACAGGCCGGAGTGGGCTCTGGAATGGATTCAGGAGAATTCTCCAGACGGATTCCCTTCCCTGGTGGATGAAAAAGGGGAGGTTGCGGCGAGTTATCGGGTTCGTGGTGTTCCTCGGACCTACCTGATCGGTCCGAGTGGCGACGTGGTCCAAACATGGATGGGTTGGAATGGGCGCGTGAATCTCGTCGAGGCCCTCGACAAGCTACTTCCGCATTCCATTCCTGGCGCCCCATAACACGGCCATGGCCTCGGGGAAGAGCCGGTCGATCTTTTGGGTCTCGCAGCTGACCCGGCGGCGCCCCAGGACCTGCCCGTCATGGGAGAAGGAGGCGGCCTGACGCTCCGGGCGAGGTCGATGCCCAGGACGAGAGTGTCCGGTGGAACGAAGGCGTTTGCTACTGTCCATGCATTCTTCAGGAGCGCCTTCTTTTGAGTTTCCGGGCGTGTGAAGGCATCTTGTCCGACAGTAGAAACGCCAGTCTGGTATGGTGCCCCTGCACCCTTATCTAGGAGTCGAGTCTGGACCGCTTTGAATACGTGATGGTGCTCGTGTCCATTATCATCGGGCTCGGTCTGACCCACCTCCTGCAGGGCGTGGGCGGTATAATCGATCGCCGGTCCGGCCACGGGCCTGCCATCCAGCTGAGCTCTGCGCACTCCCTTTGGCTGGCATACCTGTTTTGGTGGATGGTCAGCTTTTGGTGGTGGGAGTTCAGGTTCTCTGAGTTGAACCCTGAATGGACGCTGGGGCTGTACCTTTTCCTGATCTTCTATGCAGTGTCTTTGTTCCTGTTGACGGTGATCCTCGTTCCGAGGACCTGGGACGGGATAGACGACGTTAACGAGTACTTCCTGGCCAGACGGGTCTGGTTCTACTCGTTCTTTTT
>CAZSDD010000057.1:0-1645 GCA_964605505.1 uncultured Gemmatimonadaceae bacterium
CTCCTCCTCTGGGCCGTCTTCCTCTACATGCCCTCCGTCCTCCTCTTCCCCCCGGACCAGTCCCCGGAGGAAGGGTACAACGAGACCTTCCACCGGAACCGGTTCTGGCTCATGGGAACCTGGATCGCCTGGGCCTTCATGGACGTAGCCCAGACCGCCTCCAGGGACGCCCTCTTCCGGCCCTGGTTCTACCTCCCCTTCCTTGGCCACTGGGTGGCGCTCTTCCTCATCGCCATGTTCGTCCGGAAGCGCTGGGTGCAGAAGACGGTGGCCTTCTGGATTCTCTTCTCTCTCCTGGCCTGGACCTTCGGGGTCCGGCGGATATTGACCGGGATCTGAGCAGCCCCCTGGAAGTTTTTGCACCACGAGACAGACAGAGAGCCGGGGGTATCACTCACGCGGTTCCGACCCGAACGCTCCCCACCAGCGGCTCGAAAGTCGAGACAATTTTCGGATCACAGTTTATCTTTGTAGGAATTCTCATCGTGACGGCGGGCGGATCCGGAGGTGGTGCTTTCTCCACTGCGTTACCTTTCGGACCCCTTTCTCGTCTATCGATCTGAAGGGGTCGGAGCGCCCGACCCTGCTGCTCCCGGTTCAAGGCACACCCGGCGCGAGCCGGGGCCGCAAAGCCCGGAATCTCGAAACGGCCCTGCCGCCGAGATCGTCCGGCTGCCCGAGAAACGTGCGGTCCAGGGCTGGACGGGAGCGGAACCGCGGAAGATCCGCGGCCCTTCGCTCATTGCAGCAAGAGGAGCAAACGAATGAAAAGCACCATCGCCAGATGGGCCGGTTCGGCCCTCATCCTGACTCTGGCCCTCGTGGCCTGCGAGTCCGGGGACGATCCCATGGACCTGCAGGACGGGGAAGCCAGGCTGTCCGTCTACCTCACCGACGCCCCCGGCGACGTGGAAGCCGTCTGGGTGGAGATCGAAGAGATCACCCTCCAGGGGGATGACGGCCCCGTGGTCCTCCTGAACAAACCCACGGAGCTGATCGAGCTCACGGATCTGGTAGGCCAGCTCGAGACGCTCGTCGTGGCGGACATTCCCCCCGGCGTCTACGGCCAGCTCCGCCTTCGGATCGAAGATGCGGTCCTGAAGACCGATGACGACGATTTCTATGTCATGGGCACGCCCGATCACCCGGACGCCGCTGACGCCACCGGAACCCTCATGTGCCCCAGCTGCGACCAGTCGGGGCTGAAGGTGATTCTCCACGGGATGGAGCTCGCCGAAGGTGAGAGCGACCTGGTCCTGGACTTCGACGTTTCCCAGAGCTTCGGGCGCCAGGCCGGGATGTCCGGGAAGTGGATCATGCGGCCCGTCATCCACGCCGCGCACTTCCCGGGCGACGGCAAAGGCCCGGGCGATGGGGGCGTCTCCATTGAAGGCCAGGTGGTTCTGGCACCGGACATCGAGATCCCGGAATGCGCCGGGTCCTCCCGGGACGTGAGGGACTTCGTGCCCACCGCCACGGCCACGACCCTCGTCGATGAAGATCAAGACCCGGTGGTCCGCACCGGCACGGTGGACGACGACGGGGAGTTCAAGATCAACTTCCTGGAGCCGGACACCTACACCCTGGGGTACGAGGCCAGCATCGTGTTCGACGGGTACACCCTGGACTTCACCGCCGAGGTGTC
>CAZSDD010000057.1:1745-2928 GCA_964605505.1 uncultured Gemmatimonadaceae bacterium
CGGCCCGTCCGGGCGGCCAGGGCGTTGGGGTGGATCTCCGGATGGTCCGGACCCACCAGGGTGGCCACGTCGCCGATCTTCGCCGCAGGCTCGTCCCCCAGCTCCACCACCGTGTGGCTGGCGCTGATGGCGCCGATGGGCGGATAGAGCCTGCCGTTGATCAGGACCCGGGCTCCTTCCACCGCTTCCCGGGGATATCCGTCCGAGTGTCCCAGGGGCAGGGTGGCCACCCAGGTGGGCCTGCCGGCGATGTAGTTCCGGTTGTAGCTCACGCTGTCTCCGGGTCGGAGCTGCTCCACCCGGACCACCCGGGCACGGAGGCGCAGCGCCGGCCGCAACCCGGCGATTCCGGCCTCGGTGCCCTCGTTGCTGGGATACGCACCGAAGAGAGAGATGCCGGGGCGGACCATGTCCAGGTGGGATGCGGGGAAGTTGAAGACCGCTGCCGAGGAAGCGGCGTGGAGGATCCCCGGGTCAACGCCTCGGCTCCGGAGAGTGTCGGCCACCTCCAGGAATCGCCGGAGCTGCTCCCGGTCGTATTCCGGGTCCTCCGTGAACCCCATGAAGGTGCTCTCCACCCGGAGGCCCCGGCGGTGGATCTCCTCCATCCAGGGGACGGCCCTGTGATAGGGCACCCCCATGCGGCTCATCCCCGTGTCCAGGTACGCGTGGAGGCGGGGAGTAGGGGCGGCTGCCGGGGTGTTGGAGGGACCGCCGGCCCCGGCCCCCCGAAGGGCCGCCAGCACCCGGTCCCCGGCATCCGGCGTGGTCAGGCAGAGGTCCACGCCCCGGGCCACCAGCTCCGGCCCGTCCGTCTCGCCGAAAAGGGCCATGAGGACCACGGGCTTCCTGATCCCCGCCGCCTTCAATGCCAGGGCCGCCTCCGTCTTCACCACCGCCAGCCCCCGGACCTGGGGAAGGGCCTCCAGGATCTTTCCCACCGTGACCAGATCCAGGCCGTAACCGTTGTTCTTGATGACGGCCAGGATGGGGCGGCCGTTCACCAGCCTCGAGAGGACGCCCACGTTGAAGGCCAGAGCCTCCGGGTCCACCTCCACCCAGGGGTCGAAGCGGTCGGGGGGAGTCGCCTCCCCCTGAAACGCTTCGCTAATGCTCGCGTTTCGGCCGGATTCCCGACCCGACGTTTCCGCTGAAACGCCCTCTTCCGCTGAAACGCCCTCTT
>CAZSDD010000057.1:3028-6523 GCA_964605505.1 uncultured Gemmatimonadaceae bacterium
TTCCGCTGAAACGCCCTCTTCCGCTGAAACGCCCTCTTTCGCAAAACCGGTCCCCACCACTCCGACCGCCGCCCCGGCCAGGAAATTCCTTCTGGAGATGCTCATGGATGCCTCTCCTATTTCCCTATCTCCGGAGCCTTCTCCCACTCCCATTCCCGGTCCATGACCCACCGCTCCCACCAGTCCATCTCCACGTTGGCCTTGAAGAGGCGGTGATAGAGCTCACGCCAGCCGTGGGGCTGGCGAGGGGCCACGTAGAGGTGGGTGGGAACGCCGTTGGCCTTGAGGCCCCGGTACATTTCCACGGACTGGGGCATGGGCACCCTCAGGTCCTCTTCCCCCACCAGAACCAGGGTCGGCGTAGTGGCGTTGGCGATGTGCTTCAGAGGCGAGTGCTCCCAGTAGGTGTCGATGGGGGCGTTCTCCTCCCAGGGGTTGGCCCCGAACCAGGGCGTCCGGTAGACCCGGACGTCGCTCTGGGCGTACATGCTGATCCAGTTGGCGGCCCCGGCTCCGGAGGAGGCGGCTCTGAAACGGTCCGTGTAGGTGACGATCTTGTTGGTCATGTGGCCCCCGCCGCTCCATCCCATCTTCCCCATGCGCTCCCCGTCCACCAGCCCCTCTGCGATGAGGTAGTCCACTCCCGTCATGACGTCCTTGTGGGCCTGGTCGAAGTAGTGTCCCACCATGTTCCGGAGAAAGGGGTCCCCGTACCCGGTGCTGCCCCGGTAGTTGGGCTTGAAGACGAAATAGCCCCTGGCCGCCAGGACCTGGATGTAGTTGGAGGAGGACCCGAACTGGAACTTGTCGGAAGCCGCAGGCCCGCCGTGGGTCTGGACGATGAGGGGATAGCGCTGGCCTTCCCGGTAGTCCAGGGGAAAGAAGAGGAGCCCCTCCACCGTCACGCCGTCCTCACCCCGCCACTGGACGGCTTCCTGCCGGGGCAGGAGGAAGGTCTCGTCCAGGTAGTCGTATACGTGGGTTACCCGCCAGGGGTCGCCGCCTCCATCGGCGTCCATGAGCCAGACGTCCCCGGCGTTGGTCCGGTGCTGGACGGTGAAGACGGCGTGGCCGTTCTGCGGGTGATAGCTGATGCCGCCCACGGCATGATCCCCCTCGGTGAGGCGGGTGATCCCGCGGCTCGCCACCTCGGCCCGGAAGAGATCGTGACGCACCCCCGTGTTGGCGCCGAAATAGATGCTCTCCCCGTCGGCCCCCCAGGTGGCCCCGGTGATCTCCCCGGGAAAGTCCGGGAGGAGGACGTCCGAGTCACCCCCGGAAGCCGGCACCAGGAAGATCTTGTCGTTGTAGTAGAAGTCGAAGTCCTGGTTGGAGTCGGCGGTGAAGAGGACGGTTCCGTTGTCGGGCGAGAGCTGGGGGCCGTACTGGGGTACGGTGTCGTTGGTGAGTTGGGCCCAGTCCGACCCGTCGGCCTCCATGACCCAGACCTCCACCTTCTGGATGTCGTTCAACAACGGCGAAGGAGCCCGGGTCAGAGCCACCATGCTGCCGTCCCGGGAGAGGGCATAGTCCCAGACGGAAAAATCGCCCTCGGTGACGCGGCTCTCCTCCCCGGTCTCCAACTCCACCTTCCACATGTGACTCTGCTGGTAGTTCTCGTCGAAGGCGTAGACGTCGTCCCCCAGCTCCTTCTTCCGTTTCTCCTCCTCGGTGAGGGGGTCGTCGGCCAGAAAGTAGATGAAGGTCCCGTCGGGAGACCACTGGATGCTGCCGACAGCGGTCTCGTGGTCCGTCAGGGGCCGGGCTTCGCCGCCGGCGGTGGGGAGGAGATGGATCTGGGTGGCCTCCTGGTCTCCCCGTCTGGCCAGGAAGGCGATGTGCTCTCCCCCCGGGGCCCAGCGGGGGCTGGACTGGCCCTCCTGGCCGAAGGTGAGCTGGGTAGTGCCGCTCCCGTCGGCGTTCACCAGGTACAGGTGACCGATGGTGCCATTCTCCTCCCAGTCGGCCTCGGACCTGACGTAGACCACCCGGCTCCCGTCCGGCGACAGCTGGGGATCCCCCACCGAGGGCACGTCGATGAGATCCAGGATGGTCATGGGCCGTTTCTGGGCCGAGGCCGGGACGGCCGAGAGGGCCGCCATCGTCAGGAGGACGGCCCCCAGGAAGAGGGCGCGACCCGGAAGGCCGGCGCGGACTCCGCTGAGAGAGGGGCCGGAAGTGGTGAAATCGATCCTGAGACCTTGAACAGGCATGATCAGACCTCGAAAGCGGGTTGACGCGGGCGGCGGGAAGGACTCGTGCATTCAGATTGGGGCCTGGGACGGGAGATGGCAAACGGCCGGGAAGGGGGGAGGGAGGGTATGACGAAAATTCCTTGACACACGGCCTCCCCCGATCCCGTATTCAAACGATCCCGCCACAACCGAAACAGGATGATCCGGGGGAGAGATCCACCGGCCGGGAGGAAGACATGACCGAAAGACCTTCGACCAGGGAAGCCCGCACACCCGTCCACCTCTGGGTGGTGGGGGTTCTGGCTCTCCTCTGGAACGCCATGGGAGCCTTCGACTATCTCATGACCCAGACGGAGAACGAAGGCTACATGAGCCGGTTCACGCCGGAGCAGCTCGAGTTCTTCTACGGGTTTCCCACATGGGTTGTGGCCTCCTGGGCCCTGGCAGTGTGGGGGAGTGTGCTGGGATCCATCCTGCTCCTGATGCGGAATCGGTGGGCCGTTCCGGTTTTTCTGGTCTCCTTTCTGTCCATGTTCGTCACCACCTTCCGGAACTACGTGCTGGCCGACGGGATGGAAGTGGCGGGGGACCCCTTCACACTCCTCTTCAGCGCCCTCATCTTCCTCGTCGCCCTGGGACTCCTCCTCTACGCCAGGGCCATGAAGCGGCGGGGGGTGCTGGAGTAGGAAAGAGGGGGTTCCCCGGAGGGGCGGAGGGAAAGGCGAGAATCATGACCTTCCCCCGGGGATGGGGTTGGCGATAAGACCGGTACCGGTCATCTTGAAGCATTGGCTTTCGTTGACCCCTGGCCCCCGAAACGCATGCTCCGGACTCTCCTTCACCTTCCATATCTTCTTGATTTCCCGTGTCCCGGAACCCTCCGGGCCTCGAGTACCGGGCAACCTCTTCCGGGCAGGAAGGGGCGCCAGGTCCTGTCCACCCTGGCGGCGGTCCTGGCCGCTCTCGGCTATTCCCTTCCCGCATGGGGCCAGGACACCTCGGCTACCCCGAACGCTACGGAGCCTTCGGATACTCTCGGTCATGTGGCCCGCCAGATCTCCCGGGAAGACGCGCCCATGGTCTTTCTGGACTGCCGACGGTGCGACGACGCCCACATCCGCCGGGAGATCACCTTCGTGAACTACGTGAGGGAACCGGACCTGGCCCAGGTGCACGTCCTGGTCACCACCCAGAACACCGGGAGCGGGGGACGCCTGTACACGTTGGCCTTCCTGGGACGGCAGGACTTTGAAGGAGTGGACAACACCCTCACCTACGTCTCCCCCCAATCCAACACGTC
>CAZSDD010000057.1:6623-14074 GCA_964605505.1 uncultured Gemmatimonadaceae bacterium
CGGCCCTACTTCAACAACAACGCCCGCCTCATCCAGCGGGAAGACCAGGATGATGTCCGCAGCTCGCACAGGCGCCACGGCTTCGACAGCTTCCTGATCCATAGCCTGGGAGAGCACTGGGGGGCCGGGTTCTTCGCCGACTACATCACCACCACCATCGACAACCTTCGGCACAGGGTTCAGGCCACACCGGCCCTGGAGTATAGCGTCTATCCCTACAGCGAAGCTTCCCGCAGGGAGGTCACCTTCACGTATCGGGGAGGTGTCGAAGTCGCGGATTATTTTGAGGAAACCGTCTACGGGAAGTGGGATGAGACCCTCTACAACCACTCCATGGAGGCGTCGGTCCAGTTCCGTCAGCCGTGGGGTTCCGTCTCTTCCAGGCTCAGGGGGTCCCAGTACCTCCACGACACCTCCCTGTACCGGATGACCTTCAACGGAAACGTCTCGCTACGGTTGGGCCGGGGAATCTCCCTGAACCTGGGCGGAAGCTACCAGCGCATCAACGATCAGCTTTCCCTTCCCCGGGGAGACGCATCCCTGGAGGACATCCTCCTGGAGCGCCGGCGACTGGCCACGGCCTACCGGGGATCGGCCAACATGGGGCTCTCCTACACCTTCGGCTCCATCTTCACGAACGTGGTGAATCCCCGATTCTAGGAACACCGACGTGGTGAATCCCCGATTCTAGGAGCCTGTCCGGAACGGAGTACTACGACCCCACCACGCTCACGTGAAGGGTCCGCTGCCGGGCCCGGGTGTCGAAATCCACGAACACCACCTGCTGCCAGGTGCCCAGAGGAACGGCCCCGTCCACCACCGGCAGTGCCAGAGAAGGTCCCACCAGGGAAGCCCGAACATGGGAGTGGCCGTTGTCGTCGTGCCAGGTCTCCTCGTGGCGGTAGCGCCCGTCCCGGGGAGCGATCTTCTCCATGGCGGCGGCGATATCGTGGTTCACCAACCCCGGCTCGAATTCCAGGGTAGTGAGGGCCCCGGTGGAGCCCTGGACCATGACCACCGCCTGCCCCGTCGTGACGCCGCTTTCGGATACGATTCGCTGGACGTCCCCGGTGATGTCCAGGATGTGGTCGTTTCCCCTGGTGCTGACCTGGATGGTCCGGTGTTCGGCGATCATGGATGGCGGCTCCGTCTGGTGAAGGTCCCTTCCAAGTAACAGCCCGGAGGGGAGAATCTCAATGCCGGAGGCTCGTCCCGTGGCCCTTCGGGGGCCACCGGGATCTCATTCCCGGAGGGGGACGGCCGGTGCCGAACCCTTGTCAGGGTGCGATCCCGGGGCTGGAGAGGGGAGCACCTCCGTGACAGCGCCGACCCGGCTGAACATGCTCTCCCGATTGATCCATATCACCAGTGCGGCCACAGCGGCGAAAAGATACGAATCGTACGGCTGGGCGTCGGGCCAGAGGGGGTTGATCATCTGGAAGTGGTAGAAGCCGGCCACCAAAATACTCCCTCCAGAGGCGTTGAAGAGGGGCGTCAGGATCACGCTGAGGGCCACGCACCCGAGAAAGAACGGGGCGAAGCTCCAACCATCCTGGGGGGTTCCGCCCAGAAAGAAGGCCGGCAGGTGCCAGAGTCCCCAGATGAACCCCAGGAGCGTCCCGGCCCACACCGGGGCCATCCGTCGCTGAAGGAGAGGGAGGGCCACGCCGCGCCACCCGAATTCCTCCACGGGCCCCAGGACCATCATGAACGCCATAGAGGCCAGGACGGATCCCAGGTCCGGGGAGCTCAACGCCTCGGAGGACGCCGTTCCCCCCAGAGCCGCACCTGCGAAAAAGACGGCGGGGATGCCCAGAAAGAGAAAGGCGCACCATGCCGGGGGACACCGCCAGAGGAGGATCCGGGAGAGGAATCTCCGGAGCCCGCCGGGTCCGGCCCGACGGGCCACAAGGGTGAATGCGGCCACGGCCGGGGCATACACGGCCAGGATGAAGAGGGGGTGACTCCCGCGGGGTGGACCGAAAAGCGCTTCCAGGACGCCGGGGAGGAGAAAAAAGAGTGCAAAGATCCCCCACGCCAGCCCGAACGTGAGGAGGAGAAAGGGCATGAGCGATCCCTTGGGGACCTGCCGCCTATGGGGAGCCAGGGAGACAAGGGACATGGAAACACCTCCTGGAAGAATACGCACTCGTTGAAAGAAAGGGCCCTGTGACGCTCCGGGGCCCGACCCCCCGTGTGCGGGGAAGCTCGGGACACACCACCGAGCCACCCCGCCCCGGGGACCGGCCGTCCAGTTCAGAAGTGGAGGCCCAACCCCACTTCGAAGGCCAGGGACTCCAGCTTCACCGGGGTGGTGAGATTGTCGATCTCGAGATCACGGGAGAGCTTCCGGTAGCGGATCCCCGGCGTCAGGCTCCAGTACCCGCCGAAGGGAACGGACACTCCGGCTCCGGCTTCCAACCCGAACCCATGTCCGGAATCGTCGATGAGGTCGCCATCGGGATTCTCCAGCTCCAGGTGGTTGTAGGTTCCGCCGAAACGGGCCCACCATGCCGTCCGGGATCCCTCCTGGAAGGGTCGTTCATAACGAAGCCCCAGGACGTACCCGGTCTCCTTCAGGTCCGTGTCCGGGCCGGCTATGGCGTTGAGGGCAGAGAAGCGGTTCCAGTCCCAACCGGCATAGACCGCCAGGCTGGAAAGGACATCGTACTGCAGGTTGCCTTCGAATCCGAAGCCGTTCTCGTGGGTCTCCCGGCCGGCGTCCTGTGTGGCGATGGCCCCGTTGGCCCGCAGCTCGATCCCAAGGGGAATCTGGGCGGCGGCGGGAGAGGTCAGGCCGAGTCCGGCCAGGGTGAATGCCATGAGTGTGGGAAGGGATCTATTCATCGTGAGGTCTCCTGTAGGTTCAGTGTGCTTCGTGGTTTTCCGCCGACTTCGCGGTGGGGTCTTCCGGGCTGATCCGGGTCACCGAGATCAGGCCGAGGTTGAGGTCGTGGATCCGTCGGAGGCGGCCGTAGAGCTCTGCCTGATCCACAACCCGGATGTCCAGAACCGTGTTCTCTCCGACCGTGGAAACCGTGTCCGCCTCGAACCACCCGGCCCAATCCCTGGCCATCCACCCGGCGACCACCACTCGGTAGAGGACCGTTTCTCTGTCTGGGCTTTCGTGATCGGTGTTCACTTTTCCTCCCGGTTCGGGGCCACCCGCGGTGACCATGAACCAAGTCTAGGCCCGGCTCGAGGCGGAGGCGTCACCCGCCGGGGTGATTCCAGGGGTGATCTTCCAGGAGGGGTCGGGTGATCACCCCATGGCCATGGAATCACCCGGGGCCCATCTTGCTTGCCAGGATCGTCCCTGAAGTCCCGACCTCCCAGCCCTGGAGCAGATGTCACAGCCCCACCTGATCCGGACCAAGCTCCATCCCCCCCGGGTAAAGTCACCCCTGGTGGACAGACCCCGACTGGCTGGGCGCATGGACGCCCATCCCGGCCGGGTCATCCTGGTTTCGGCTCCCGCCGGATTCGGAAAGACGGTCCTGGTGACGGACTGGCTATCCAGGCAGGAGGCACTCACTGCCTGGCTCTCCCTGGATTCCCTGGACAACGATCCCTCCCGCTTCTGTGCCCACCTGGCGGCGGCGGTGGAAGGCCTACAGGTGAAAAGCGCTTCCCGGGTCGCCGAGATCATCCGGGGCCTGCCCCTCCCGGACCTTCCCCTTCCACCGGCGTTCCTCCCCACCTTTCTGGAGATGGGGCCGGAGCCGGTCATGGTCCTGGACGACCTCCACGAGCTGGATTCCGCCGGCGCCCTGGGGGTGGTGGAGGCGCTGGTGAACATCCCTGGCCCCGGTCCGCGCCTGGTGATCCTGACCCGGGAAGACCCTCCCTTCGCCACAGGCCGCCTTCGAGTGGCCGGAGAGCTGCTGGAAATCCGGGCGAAGGACCTCCGGTTCACGGACGACGAGACCCTCCAGCTTTTCGACCGGCTCCTTCCTGGAGGACTGGATCCGGCCCAGGTCCGCCGGTTGGATCAGCGGACGGAGGGGTGGGTTGCGGGGCTCCGCCTGGCGGCCATCGCCCTCCATGATGCCGAGAACCCCGGGGCCCTGGTGGAATCCTTCGCCGGCAACCACCGGTTCGTCATGGACTACCTGGTGGAGGAGGCCCTGGAGCGCCAGCCCCCGGCCCTCCAGCAATTCCTTCTGGACACCTCAATCCTCTCACGGTTCAACCCCGATACCTGCATCAGCGTCACCGGGGATCCGGAAGCGCGAAACCGACTGAGAGAGGTGGAAAGAGCCAACCTTTTCCTGGTACCGTTGGGCAGAGACGGCGAGTGGTACCGGTACCACCACCTCTTTGCCGAGCTCCTCCGCTTTCGCCTGGAGCATCAGCAGGGAGACCGGTTGGAAGAGCTGCACGGCCGGGCAAGCTCATGGTTCGAAGTGGAGGGAGATACCGCCGCGGCCATGGAGCACGCGTCCCACATGAACGATCAGACCCGACTCCTGGAGCTCCTGGACGCCCATGCCCTGGAGATGCTCGGCCGAAGCGAGATGGCTGGACTGCGCCACTGGACGGGAAAGGTCCGGGATCCCCTCTCCCAGGCCTTTCCCATGGTCATCTGCATCATCGGCTGGCTGCAGGTGGTCACGGACCGGGCTCCGAACCTGGAGCCTATCCTGAGGGGGATACTGGACGCCCTGGAGCGGGTCGGGCCGGGGTACGATCCGGCCCGGAAACGCCGGGCTGCCCTGCACGTGGCCGTCCTGTCCGCATATTCGGCCCGGTACGCACGACGGTACGAAGAGGCTCTCAGGATCAGTGAGGAAACCCGGGGGAGATTTGCCGACGCCGATCCCTTCACCCAGGGGCTCCTCACCTACAACACGGCCCGGGTGCGAATGGCCCTGGGAGACATGGAGGCCGCCGCCGGTCTCCTGGAAACGGCTTTCGGGGACCACCTCCGATCCGGAAATCTCTACCTGACCCTGGCCACCATGGGTAGGAGCGCGGCCGTGGTGGCGCAGGTGGAGGGGGTACGGCCGGCCCGGGAGGCTCTGGCGGCGGCAATGGACTTCGCCCGGGAGCGGGGCCTGGCCAGGAACCCCGCCTTCTCCATCATCCTCTTCCATCGAGGGCACGTGGAGTACCTGGGGGACGAGTTGGAGCCGGCCCAGAGCTCCTTCGAAAGCGCCGTGGAGTTGGCAGGAGCCCAGGACTTTCCCGAGGAACGGGGGAACGCCCTGGTGGGTTTGGCCCGAGTCGCCCTGGCCCGTGGCCGATTCGACGAAGCGGAATCCCTCTTGCTGGAGGCCGCCAGCCTGGCCCAGGGGAGCAACATGGATCTGGTGGACACGACCCTGGAGTTGGAGCGGGCCCGGCTGGCCATGGCCCGGGAGGCGGCGGGAGTGGGACCCCCGATTCCTCCCATTGATCCGGGAATGGACTCCGGGCCCTGGGACACGATCCGAGAGACGGAGATCACCCTGGCCCTCCAGCAGGCTCTGCGGTCGGAGCGTTACAGTCTCGTGGAGCGATGGAGCGGTGAGCTGCAGCGGGAGAGCGGGAGCCGGAGCCGAGGCCCGTCTCTCTGCACGGCTCTTCTGGCCCGGGTCCTCCTGCCCGAGTTGACGGACCGATGGGAAACCCTGGATCAGGCCCTCCGTCTGGCGGCGACCCGGGGCTATATCCGGCCCCTGCTCGACGTGGGGCCACCGCTCCGGGAGGTCCTGAGAGCCGGGTTGACCCGGGTTTCCTCCCCGGCGGCCCGGGGCCATGCCCGCCTCATCCTCCAGCGACTCGACGATGAGCCGGCTCTTGCCCCGGGCAGGACGGAAACCAGGTTGGTGGACCCTCTGACCGATCGGGAGGAAGAGGTTTTGGCCTGCCTCTTCCGGGGCCAGAGCAACAGGGACATCGCCCGGTCCATTTTCGTATCCGTCGATACCGTGAAGACCCACCTCAAGCACATCTACGACAAACTCGGGGTCTCGGATCGCACCGCCGCCGTGAACCGGGCCCGGGAGCTTGGATTCGGTCCCGACACCGAGATTTAGGAACCTGCCCACACCTCCAGGATCGTTTCGGCCAGGCGGATCTCCATCTCCGGGACGAAGTCCATGTTCGGCGAAACCTCGCCGAATCCCCCGTCGGTGTTGATCTGAAAGGCTACAGCCATCCCGTGGTCCGGGTAGTAACGCACGCTGGAGGTGTACCCGGGAATCCGGCCGGCATGACCCCAGGTGGGTCCCAGGGAGCCGGCCTCGTGAATGGCCACCCCGGCTCCGTAGCGGATGTCGGGGCTGTCCGGGTCCACGGGGACGGAGCGAAGCAGCTCTTCCATGGAGTCCTCCCCGAGGATCCGACCCTGGTAGAGAGCCTGTGCCCAGCTCACCAGGTCCCGGGGGTTGCTGGCGAGCCCGCCCCCCGCCCATTCCACACCGGGGTTCCAGGCCATGACTCCAGGGGCCACGGTGGTCTTGGGTGGAAGTCCGAAGGGGTTGTCGGCAGCCGTGTAGCCCGCTGCCAGGCCCGGCAGGATCCGCTGATCCGACGGGGTTGTGAGGCCCAGGCGCAGGGGCCACAGAAACCGGTCCGAGATCTGCTGGTACAGGCCTTCTCCGGATGCTCTTTCGATGATCAGCCCCAGGAGGATGTACCCCGTATCCGTGTACGCCCATCCCTCTCCGGCGTCGAAGAGGGGTGGCCGATCCAGGATCAGGGCTATCAGGCCCTCCGCCGACAGGGGTGGGCCGCCCTCACGCCATCCCTTCTTCCAGGCCCCGGCGAAAGCTTCCGAATACACGTGGTCCGGAAGGCCGCCGGTATGGCGGAGGAGCTGGTCCACGGTGAGGGTGCCCTGGTTCGGCAGGTGGGAAAACCACGGGCGATCTCCGAGCCACTCGGCCACACAATCATCCAGGTCCAGAGCTCCCTCCCGGGCCAGGGCCATGACCGTGGCGGCCACGAAGGACTTGCCGATGCTGGCCGCCAGCATACGAGACTCGGGTCTCATGGGGATCCCTGACTCCAGGTCCGAGAATCCGGTGGCCGCCCTCCCCACGGTCCCATCGGGAAGGATGAAGGCCGCCGTAGCCCCGGGGAACCCATGCTCGCCCCGAAGCTCGTCGAGCTCCTCCTGGAATCGTTCCTCCAGGGTCTGGCCGTGTGCCGAGGGTGAGAGACACAGGACTGTGGAGGCGGCGAGCAGGACGAGACCTGAGATTGCCTGGGAGCGGAAGATCGCCGGAAACCGGGCGGCGAGAGTCTGGGTGACGTGGGTGACACCGGAAGACCCCGGAGGCGATCGCCTCGGCCGATTCACGCGAACGCCACGAACACCGAAAGGGCCAGCATGGTCACGGCGGGGAGTGAGCGCATCAACGGGTCGCCGACCTTCAGGTGCATGGAAACCGCACCGGCCATCATGACGGCCATCCCCATGGCTGCCGGCTCCACGATGGAAGGATGCCAGATTCCCACGATCA
>CAZSDD010000057.1:14174-18780 GCA_964605505.1 uncultured Gemmatimonadaceae bacterium
AGATTCAGAACTCCAGCTCCAGGTCGTTGGCCAGTCCCGTGAAGCCCACGAAGATGAGCTTGGCCACGTCCTCCATGATCTCCGGCGTCAGTGAGTCCGTGGTGTCTCTCGGGTCATGGTAGAAGGTTGGAATCCCCTCTACCCTGCCTGTTGTTCCAAAACCCAGGGTCCGGAAGCCGGCCCGCTGGAAGATCACGGCGTCGCTCCGGGGGCGACCCACCGATTCCCGCGACTCGGAGGCCGCCAGGGGCCGGTGGAGGAAACGCTGGTTGGCGGCCTGGAAGTGCCGGTGGATCCGGGGATGGCTGGCTCCGCCGGTGACCCTGATTCCCGTTCCGTGGCCCACCATGTCCAGATTGAAGAAGGCCACCGTCTTCTCTTTCGGGAAGACGGGGTTCCTGGTGTAGACGTCGCTTCCGATGAGGCCGCACTCCTCCCCGCCGATGAAGAGCAAGAGGATGGAGCGCCTGGGCGGCACCGGAGAGGAGGCCAGGGCTCTGGCGGCCCCCAGGATATCGGCCACCCCGGAGGCGTTGTCCAGGGCCCCGGGAAGGACCTCGCCCAGGTACCCCACCCCGTCCAGGTGCCCCCCCACGATGATGACCTCATCCTTCAGGACCGGGTCCGAACCTTCGATGAGGCCCAGGACGTTGGCGGCCCGGCCCTCCGGGCGCCGGACGGCCTCGGCGGTGATGGTGACGGTCTTATCCATGACCAGGGAGGCCGGGGCCAACTCGTCCCGGGTCCGGGCCAGGACTTCCTGGCGAGTGTGGCCGGTGCCGAAGAAGAGGTGGTCCGCCACATGCTCGTCGATGTGGACGTAGACCAGCCCCTCGTTGTATGACGTATTGGGATTGGCCAGCTTTCCCACATACAGGAGCCCGGCAGCGCCGTGGGCTTTGGCGTTGTCCAGCTTGAGCTGGTGGTAGCTGTAGGGAACCCAGGCCACTGTGGTGTCCTCGTCGTCTCCGGCGTAGGGCACCCCGGACTCTATGACCACCACCTTTCCGGCCACGTCCATGCCGGCATAATCGTCGTAGCCCAGCTCCGGGGCCGTGATGCCGTATCCCACATAGACCGCCTCCCCCTTCACCGTCCCGGCGTCGGAGTTGGTGCCGGGGTAGTAGTCCTCGGGAAAGGCGTAGTCCAGGGTGATGCGATTCTCGCCCGAGCCCATCTCCAGGGAGAGGGCCCCGGCGCTCTTCACCTCCGAGTAGGGCATGTCGAACATCTGGAAATAGGTCCCGCCGTCACCGGCGGGCTGGATCCCCCACTCCTCCAGGAGGCCCGCCACCCACCCTGCCACCTCCATGTATTCGGGAGTACCGGAGAGACGTCCCCTGTACTTGTCGGCGCTCATCTCCTCCACATAGCCCAGGATGTCGTGGCTGGAGATGCTGTGGAAGGTCTGGAGAAAGGCATCGTCCTCCCCGGGCCCCGGCACCCCGGCCAGGGTCTGGCCGAAGGCCGGCGGGGAGACAATGAGAGTGAGAAGGCAGAAAAGGGAGAAGGCGAAGAATCCGCGGTGTCTGCTCATGGTTCCCGGTCCTCCGGCGCTGGAAAGAATGGCGGGTCATTCAGTCTTTCCGGCAGCGTAGGTCACCGGCGGGCCCGTGACAAGACATGGAGGAGCCAGCGGGCACGGAGGTCCGTGCCCGCCGCCCCTCGCCATCTCATCCTTTGATCCGACCGCTCCTGCTAGCGCTGGAAGTGGATGTGGAAACCAAAATCCAGTGAGAGGAAGCTGATGTCCTGCTCGATGTCCAGAAAATCCAGGCCCAAAGCATCGAAGTCCGCCGTATAGGCCTGATACCGGAGGGCAGGAGAGAACGAGAGAACCTCACCCAGGGGAATGTCCATGCCCAGGGAGGCCTGGTATCCCAGCCCCCAGTCCGAATCCGCCTCCACGCCCCCTACGGTGAACTCGGCCTTGTGAAATGTCGCGCCTCCCCGGATCCAGGGCAGAACCGGCAACTCACCCGAGGGCAGAAGGAACTTCACCCCGGCTTCCAGACCCGTGGTATTCAATCCATCGTCTCCCTCGCAGGCGTCGCACCCGAACCATTCCCGGCCGAAGCCGGCATACAGGGAAATCTTCTCCCGGATGGGTAGAATGAGGTCAGCCGCGATTCCCGCCTCGGAGTCCGCCTCCACCCCGGCCTCGTCAGAGAAATCCCCCACCGGGAGGTTCAGCCCGCCCCGGAGCTCCAGGGAGATGCCCTGGGCTTCGGCGCCCATGGGAGTGAGGAAGGCGGCCAGGAGCAGGGCCAGGGGCACGATCAGGGGTCTCTTCAGCATTCCGATTCTCATTGTTCTTCCTTCTGCGTGAACTTGATTTTCCTTCCGCATTGAATAACTCGGATGGCACGTCACCGGCGGGAAATCCACCTCGGATCCCGGAACCCTCAGGACTCGCCGCCGCCGTACCGCTCCTTCATCTCGGCCTGGTACTCTTCCGAAGCGTAGATGGCTACCTCCACCCGGCGATTTTCCTGCCGCCCGGCCTCGGTCTCGTTGGAGGCCACGGGCTCCCCTTCGCCCCGGCCTTCCACAATGATCCGGCCCCAATCCAGGCCCTGCTGGGCCAGGTACCCGGCGGCGGCCTCGGCCCTCCGCTCCGAGAGACGCTCATTGTAGGCTTCATCCCCCACAGAGTCGGTGTGGCCCACCACCAGCACGTCGGTGCCGGGCTGTTCCCTGAGGCTTGCTGCCAGCTCCGCCAGCTCCTGCCTGGCGACGTACCGGAGATCCGAAGAGTCGAAATCGAAGAGAATCCCCGACTCGAAGGTCACCAGGATGCCTTCACCGACCCGTTCAACGGTGGCCCCCTCCAGGTCGTCCTCCAGGTTCTCGGCCGTCTCGTCCATTCGGCTTCCGATGACGGCCCCGGCGGTCCCACCGATGGCGGCGCCGATGATGGCGCCCCGGGCCGTAGAGCCGGTCTGGTTTCCGATCACCGCTCCGATGACACCTCCGGCCCCGGCCCCGGCCGCAGCTCCCTTCTCCGTGTTGCTGAGGCTGGCGCACCCGCTGAATAGAACCGCGGCGGTCAGGACGGGAAGGATCAGAATCGCTAGCGGCCCTGTTCTCGGGCTCCGGACGTTTCTGGTTGGCTCGATCTTCATCTCGGATGCTCCATTTCGATGCAGAATGTTCAAGCCGGGGATGACGAATCGCCCCAGCAGATGACACTCGCCGGATTGGTTGACTCGGCAATGACTCATTTATGTGCAGGATCCGGTCATTCGTGTGCAGGATCCATACCATCGTCACTCTCGTCTACACCTTCACCGGCTTCATCGTGCCACAGCACGGTTCGCCGCGATTCACAGCGGCCGAGATGACCCGCCACGTCGTGCCCCCCCCTTGCGGCACAAGTCTTTCGTATCGGTGTAGGTTATGACAGGCTGCGGAGCGGAGTTCCAGAACGATGTTCGTCCTGGTCTCCGCCCGATGGTGATCACCAATCCGGAACCATGGACCAGAGATTTCTCGCCCCAGGACTGGCATTGGGCGTTGTGGCGCTCGCCCATGGCTGCACGATCCGGGACATCACCGAGGTCCCGGTGGCATCGGTGGAGGTGCAGCCTTCCTCCCTCACGGTCCTGGAAGGAGAGACCCGGCAACTCACGGCACAGGTCAGGGACGAGACCGGGAATGCATTGCCCAGCGGAGCTGTGACCTGGTCCAGCGCCGCTCCTTCCGTCTTTTCAATCGACAGCTTGGGAAGAGGGACGGCCCTCGCCCCGGGACAGGCGAGAGTCTGGGCGACCCTGTCCGGAACCCGGGGCTCGGCGGAGGTGTCGGTGGAAGCCGGCCCGAGGATTGTCCTGGACGAGCCATCCATCCGGTTCCAGGGGGCTTTGGGGGCAGGGAACCCGGCCCCCTCCACCCTCCGCATCACCAACGGGGGAGGAGGATCACTGGGAGGACTCTCGGCAACCGTCCTCTATCATGACGGCGTCGCGTCCGGATGGCTCTCCCTGGCTCTTGAGAGCACCTCCGCTCCGACCACTGTCACAGTAAGGGGACTGCTCGGCCGGCTGGAGGAGGGAATCTACGACGCGACGCTGATGCTGGCGTCGCCGGATGCGAGGAACTCACCGGTCGAGGTCCCGGTGCAGGCGGTGGTCACCCTGGACCATCCCATCATCAGGTTGAGCTCTACGGCGCTGGAATTCCAGGTGGATGCTGCGGATGCCCCCCCCGCCCCGGAGGCCGTCCAGGTCACCAACCGGGGGGGCGGAGTCCTCTCGGACCTTTCGGCCATGATTCTGTACCTCGGTGGCGGCGGTTGGCTCTCGGCCGGCCTGGCCGGGACCACGGCCCCCACGGAGCTGCTGGTCCAGCCCGATCCATCCGGCCTGAGCCCCGGCACCTACCTCGCGGAGGTCAGGGTGTCGGGCCGGGAAGCCATCAACACTCCGCTCTCCCTGGACGTGACCCTGACGGTCAAGATCGGTCCCGTGAGTCCGGCCCACTCCACCGGTTCCGTTCCCCGTGGCACGTCGGGTGAACCCACGATCATCGTCGTCCAGGCCCGGGATAAGGGCGGCAACCCGGTGAGCTCCGGGGGCGCCACGGTCCTCGTCACCGTGTCGGGGGC
>CAZSDD010000058.1:0-1585 GCA_964605505.1 uncultured Gemmatimonadaceae bacterium
TCCTCGCGGCACCCGGGCTCCTGCCGGCATTGGCTGCGCCGACACGGGCTTCTATACTCCGAGACTCCGAGCGCTCCGCGCATCCACATGGACAGGGCAACGTGAAGCTCACACCTACTCACCGGCGTCTGACCTTTCTTCTTCAGGCCATCCTGGTGCTGGGAATTGCAGGAGCCATCTGGGAGGGCCAGTGGATGACGGCGGTCATCACCGCAGCCATCGTGCTGGTCACTCTGGGGCCCCTGATTCTGCAGCGCCGGCTGGACGTTTTCATTCCCCCGGAGTTCGCGCTTCTGGCCGTGGGTTTCGTCTTCGCCTCTCTGTTCCTGGGCGAGGTCCGAGGGTACTACACCCGCTTCTGGTGGTGGGACGTGGCCCTGCATACCGCTTCGGGCTTCCTCCTGGGCATCGTGGGCTTTCTCCTGGTATACGTCCTCAACGAGAAGGAAGAGATCGACGTCCACATGAAGCCGGGGTTTGTGGCCTTCTTCGCCTTTCTTTTCGCCGTGGGCTTCGGCGCCATATGGGAGGTCTTCGAATTCGCCATGGATTCCCTTTTCGGAATGAACATGCAGAAGGCCATGTTTGGAGATCCCTCGGGCCTCACCGACACCATGTGGGATCTCATCGTGGACACCGTGGGAGCCGGTGTGATCTCCATCCTGGGGTACGGCTACCTCAAGACCGCCGGTACCGAGTCCTTTCTGGAGCGCTGGATCGACAACTTCATCGAGGGCAATCCCCGAATGTTCGGCGGTGGCTGAACATCATCGATCCTCCCGGGGGTCCCGGCCCCCGGGGAGGCCCCTATCGGTAGCCCGCTTCCCGAACCAGGAGCCCGGTGGTGGACACCCGAATCTCGAAACGGGCGGGACGGCTCACTTCCACGTAGGTGGCGGAGCCGTACTCGGTGTCCACCAGGAAAGCGAGGAAGGCGTGGCGCCGGGCCATGTGGAAGAGATCCGCCGGCTTTTCCCTCTTGAGGGAATGGATGGTACGGGGGAGGGATCGCTCGTCGCGAACGTCCGCGTACCGTCCATAGAGCCGGTCCAGTTCATACCAGGTGTGGATTCCCAGCATATTCGCCAGGGGACGCCATTTCAGGATGTGGGCGTCCACCATGATCTGGTCGCCGATGACGTGGACCGTGGTGTCCCGCCCGTCGGGAAACTCGACGAAGGCTTGAAAGGCCTGGGGACCCGTGGGAATGGTGGTGACGGTGGCGGCCACCTCCTCCAGGGTCAGGGCCCGGTAGCCCCGGGTGGACGCCCCCAGTGTGGCGGACAGGGCCGCCAGGGAAAGGAAGAGGGCCCCGGTCCCGGCGCTTCCCAGGGAGCCCAGCCAGCGGCGGCCGCGGAAGGCCCGAACGGACACCACGACAAACCCGATGCTCAGGGCGGCCAGGACCAGGGCGACGTAGTAGAGGACGGCGTGCATACGGGTGCTCCCTCGTGGTGGGCCCCCAAGACCGGAGCGCCTCCGACCGCCCATGGGAAGGCCCATGGGCGGAAATCTCGGACCTTGCGAAATCTCGGGCCTTGCGCTCCCGCGTCAAGCCGCGCCCCACCCGGCGGAGGGATCCTCC
>CAZSDD010000058.1:1685-6559 GCA_964605505.1 uncultured Gemmatimonadaceae bacterium
CCTCCCCCTCCACCTGGAAGGCATAGACGCGGCGCTCCACCGGCGCGGTAAGCCACTCCGGGATCCGCCGCATCAACCCATCCCGGGTCGCCACCAGCAAGGGGTTGGAGAGTTGCCCGATCCGACCGATTCGCCGGGACTGCCGGACCATCCAGCGGGTGCGAGGCGCCCGGGCTTCCTCGTACCGGCGCAGCGCCGCCGGGGTAAGGCCATGCCGTGACAGGCATCGGGCAAGCACCAGGGCGTCTTCGATGGCGGAGCAGGCGCCCTGCCCCATGTTGGGGGTCATGGCGTGTGCGGCGTCGCCCAGAAGGGTGACCGGGCCCGCTCCCCAGGTGGACGGCACCAGCCGGTCCTGGGCCAGGGTCCGCACCAGGTTGCCTTCCCCGGGGGCGTCGATGAGTTGCCGCACGGTCAGGGGCCAGTCGGCGAAGAGCGCCCGTAGCCTGGCCCGGTCCTCGCTGCGGCCATGGAAGCCGTCGTTGCCTTGGTCACCGCTGTGGCCATGAGCGCCGCCGTTGCCATGAACGCCGCCCTGGTCCTCCCCTCCGCTTCCGGTGGTGTGGGTGGCATACCAGAACACGCGCCCGGGGTCCCCCGGGAGCAGGCCGAATCGCCGGCCCGGCCCCCACCACTCGGTGGATTGGCCCAGGAGGGCATGGGGCAGGTCGAACTCACTCACGGAACGCCAGATCTCATAGCCCCGATAGCGGGCAGGCGCCGCGCCGTGGAGGCGTGCCCGCACCACGGAATGAATGCCGTCGCCGCCGATGAGGAGAGGCCCATGGGCCGTGGAGCCGTCCTGGAAAACGGCGGTGACCCCCGCCTTTTCGGATTCAGATCGGAATTCCACCAGGCGGCGGCCTAGATGGAGACGGTCCGAAGGCACGCTTCCGGCCAGGGTCCGCTGCAGATGCGCCCGATGGACGCAGATGCCCGGCTCCCGGTAGTGGCCGACACCCCCGAAGCGCATGAGGGCCTTGCCGTCTCGACGGCGGATCAGGATTCGCTTCATGGGAACGTGGTCGCCCAGGACGGCCCCGGACAATCCCAGAAGCGAAAGAGCCCGCATGGCGTTGGGCCAGAGGCTCACCCCGGCCCCGGCCTCCCGGAGCTCCGGCGCCTGCTCGAACACCCGAATGGGGATGCCCGCCCGCTGAAGCGCCACGGCCGCCGTAAGCCCGCCGATGCCCCCACCGCAGATCATGACCTCCATGTCCTATACGTCCACCTCCACCCTCAACCCACCGTCCTCCAGGGCCCGGATGATCTCCGCAACGTGATCCTGGCCCCGGGTCTCCAGCTGGAGGACGATCTCCACGTCCCCCACGGAGATGTCCGCAAACCCGCGGCGATGGTGGATGTCCAGGACGTTGGCTCCCATGCGGGCCACCAGCTCCGTCAGGCGGGTGAGGGATCCGGGCCGATCCTTCACCTTGACGATGAGGTGGGCCATTCGGCCGTCCCCCACCAGCCCCCGCTCGATGATGCGGGAGATCATGTTGACGTCGATGTTCCCACCGCAGAGAATGGCCGCCACCGCCTCTCCGTCCTTCAGGGGAATCTTCCCCGTCATGAGAGCCGCCACGGGTACGGCTCCGGCCCCCTCCACCACCGTCTTCTCTCGCTCCAGGAGCCGAAGGACGGCCGTGGCGATCTCCTCCTCGTCCACGGTGACGATGTCGTCCACGTATTCCTGGATGATGGGAAAGGTCCGCTCACCGACGCGCTTGACGGCGATGCCGTCGGCCAGAGTGTCGGCACTCTCGATGCCCACGATGCCCTGAGCCTTTCTGGAGGCCAGGGCCGACGCCGCGGCTGCGGCCTCCACCCCCACGACCCGGACCGATGGCTTCAGGGTCTTCACCGCCACGGCGATGCCGGAGATGATTCCCCCGCCACCAATGGGCACCACCACGGTGCTCAGCTCCTCCACCTGCTCCACCAACTCCAGCCCGATGGTCCCCTGGCCGGCGATCACGGCGTCGTCGTCGAAAGCGTGGACCAGGTTCATCCCGTCCTCCTCCACCATCCGGTAGACCTCTTTCAGGCCGTCGGAGAGGGTGGCCCCCATCTGGATCACACGGGCACCGTATCCCCTGGTGTTGGTGACCTTGATGAAAGGGGTGAACTCGGGCATGACCACCGTGGCGCATATCCCCAATCGGGAGGCGTGATAGGCCACGGCCTGGGCGTGATTCCCGGCGCTGGCCGTCACCACGCCACGCTTCCGCTCCTCGGGCGTGAGCTGGAGAAGCCTGTTCAGGGCCCCCCGGTCCTTGAAGGATCCGGTCCGCTGGAGGTTCTCGAACTTGAAATGGAGTTCGGCGGGAACCAGATCCTGGAAGGCCCGAGTGTGCTTGCAGGGGGTGTGGACGATCCCGCCCCTCAAGCGTTCCCGGGCTGCGTGGATATCGGCCAGCCTGATCATGCGATCTTGCGGTACACTCCCATGCGCAGGGGCGGATCCACCCTCCAGTAGAAGTAGAGGCGGTTTTCCCCATCCCTTACCACGTTCTTCTTGGTATCACGGGTCTTGGGGTAATCGGCCCCTTCCTTGCTCTCCACCACCAGGATCTCGTCCTCCCCCAATTCGTCGAGAGCGGCCTGGACCTGACTCTCCAGCGCATCCAGAAGCTCCCCCTCGGCCTGGTCGTGGACGTCCCCCTCGGCCTCCGCCGAAAAGGCCCGCTCTTCCACCTTCTCGTACCGGGTCTCGAACTCCTCCGTGGGGATGGAGAACTGCCGGTCCCTACGGAAGGCGATCTCCGTCAGGGCCCGGCAATCGAAGTTGGGTTCAACAGACTGATAGGAAGTCCCGTACTGCTTCAGAATCATGAGCTCCCGCTCCGTTGGTTGATGGCGATGTCAGCTCCTGCCCAGATTCAGGATCCGGTCCAGCTCCTCCGGGCTGAGTTTCTCTTCCAGCTTGGACCCCATCCCCAGGGGGGACCTGGAGGCGGCGCCCCGCCTGGCCGCGGCCCGGTCTTCCCGCACGGGAGTTCCCGAATAGTCGAACTCCGGAAGGTGCCTCCGCTCCAGGCTTCGACCGAGATGATACTCCAGGGTCTTCATGGCCCCCAGGTCCGCCGCCGTCAAAAAGGTCACGGCGTTGCCCGTGGCCCCGGCCCGGGCCGTGCGGCCGATGCGGTGGACGTAGTCCTCCGGATCCAGGGGAACGTCGTAGTTCACCACGTGGGTGATCCCCTCCACGTCCAGGCCCCGCTGGGCGATGTCCGTGGCCACCAGGACCCGGGTCTGGCCCTCGGTAAACCGCTCCAGGGCCCGGGTCCGGTCCCGCATGTGCCGGTCCGAGTGAAGGGCGTCGGCCCGGATCCCGGCCTTCTCCAGGCGGGTCTTCAGGGCGTCGGCCCCGGCCTTGGTCCGGCAGAAGACCAGAACCTGCTCCCAGCCCGTCTCCTTGAGAAGGGTCACCAGCAGATCCGGCTTCTTTTCGGGTTTCACCGAATAGACCAGCTCGGTGATCCCGGCGGCGGTGGTCCCGGAGGGCGTGGCTTCCAGCCACACCGGGTCCCTGGTCAACTGAAGGGACAGGGCATGGACGCCGTGGGGCATGGTGGCGGAAAAGAGCATGACCTGCGGCTTTCCCCTGATGCCCCGGCGAATGTCCTCGATCTGGGGCCGGAACCCCATGTCCAGCATCCGGTCCGCCTCGTCCAGGACCAGGGTCTTGAGCCCCGACAGATCCACCCGACCCTTGTTCAGATGATCGATGAACCGGCCCGGGGTGGCCACGATGATCTCGTACCCTTCCCTGAGCGCCTTCTCCTGGGAACCGTAGGCCACTCCCCCCACGATGAAGTCCGTCCGGAGGGACGTCCCCCTGGAAAGAACCTCCGTGTCCTCGGCCACCTGCTGCGCCAGCTCCCGGGTGGGACAGAGGACCAGGACCTGGAGCCCCTTCCCCGCCTCGATCCTCTCCAGGGCCGGAATCATGAAGGCCCCGGTCTTTCCCGTCCCCGTCTGGGCCACGCCCACCACGTCCCTTCCCTCCAGGGCCGGGGGGATGGCCTTCCATTGGATTGGGGTGGGTTCCTTCCACCCCAATGCTTCCACGGCGGCCAATCGGGCCTCCGACAGGGACAACTCCCTGAACAACTCCACCTTCGACAAACGAATCCTCCGACTCGGGTCTGGTTTCCGGGACGTTCCCGGAAGCCCCCGGAAACGACGGCCACAACGGACCGGGAACGTTTCCAGGCTTGCAATCTATACAGTTTCAGCCTTCACTATGTAGGGTCCGGGCCCTGGGCGAACCGCCATGGACCCTCCGGTCCGGATGACCGACGGATTCAACACCCACAACACCAGGATACCATTCATGGCCCGAGAGATCTCCGTACTCATGGTTTGCCTCGGCAACATCTGCCGCTCTCCCATGGCCGAGGGCGTCTTCAGGAATCTCCTCCAGGAGGAGGGGCTGGACCATCGGATCCGGGTGGATTCCGCCGGCACAGGCAGTTGGCACGTGGGAGAGTCTCCGGATCTTCGCTCCGCCCGGACGGCCGCCCGCCACGGCATTGCCCTGGAGGGGTCCGCCAGGCAGGTCCAGCCCGGGGATTTCCGGGACTTCGACTACATCGTGGCCATGGACGAGTCTAACCTGGAGAACCTGGAACGGTTCCGTGAGGGGGCGGACGGAGAGGCTTCCCTCCACCTTCTCCGGGAGTTCGATCCCCAGGGAGGTCACGGGGCCGAGGTGCCTGACCCATACTACGGCGGCCCCGGGGGGTTCGAAGACGTCTTCGAGATGGTGGAGCGCTCCTGCCGGGGGCTCCTGGACCATATTCTGGCGGAAGAGAGAGACGGGTGATGGTCCCACCGCCGGTCCTGGCAGCCGTCACCACCCTCCT
>CAZSDD010000058.1:6659-18370 GCA_964605505.1 uncultured Gemmatimonadaceae bacterium
GACCCGGGATGGCTTCTCCTGGAGTTCGTCTCTTCCGGGACCCGGGCGGAGGACTACGGCACGCAGTTGGGAGAGGGGCTGGCGGCCCTGCACACCGCCCCGGCCTCGACGGCCTTCGGCTGGCGCAGGGACAACTTCATCGGTTCCCTCCCACAACGGAACCAGGAGGCGGAGAGCTGGGCCCTGTTCTGGCGAGACCGGCGCATCGCCCCACAGCTGGAGCTGGCCCGGGAGCGGGGATTCTTCAGAAAAAAGGATGGAAACGCACTGGACACCCTCCTGAACCGGATGGAAGAGATCCTTCCCCGGACTCCCGAAGCCGGGCCGGCCCTCCTTCACGGTGATCTCTGGAGCGGGAACTACTTTCCCGACGCTCGGGGCCGTCCCGTCCTCATCGATCCGGCGGTCTACAGGGGGGACGGAGAGGTAGACCTGGCCATGATGGAGCTGTTCGGGAGCTTCCCCCATGGATTCGCCGAGGCGTACCGCCGGGCCAGGGGGATCTCGTCCCGGTACCGGGAGTATGGCAGGGACCTCTATCAGCTCTACTACCTGCTGGCCCACGTGAACCTCTTCGGCGGCGGGTACGTGAGCGGGGCCCTGGGCGCCGCCGGGAGGGTACTGGCCGCCACCTGAAGGAGGGCCCCGGGATGCCGTCCCGGAGCCCCCTCCCGTCTTCCTTCCTCTTCCCTCGTGGTGCTTCTACTTCCGGCTCTCCACGGCTTTCGCCAGCCGGCGGATCCCCGCCTCCAGGAGGTCGTCGGAAGTGGCGTAGCTCATGCGAACGTACCGGTCATCCCCAAAGGCAACGCCGGGGACCATGGCGATCTCGAAATTCTCCAGTAGCCAGGTGCACACGGCGCTGGAGTCCTTCAGCTCCTCATCGAAGAGAGAGTCCACTCTGAAGTAGAGGTAGAACGCTCCCTCCGGCGTCACATAGGAGAACTGGGGAAGCAGCTCGTCCATGAGGCTCTTGGCCAGGTCCCGCCGGCGGCGGAAGGCCTTCACCATCTCCTTCACCTCCGCCAGGGCCTGATCCCAGTTGGAATAGGCGGCCAGCACGGCCTGCTGGGCCGGCGCCGAGGGATTGGAGGTCATGTGGCTCTGAAGATCCGCCATCTTCTTGGCCACTGCCGGGTCCGAGTAGGTGTGCCCCACACGCCAGCCTGTCATGGCGAACGCCTTGGAAGCGCCGTCCACCACCACGAAGTTCCCCAGGGATTCCTCAGGAAGGTCCAGGATGCTGGGAGCCGGCCCCTCCCCCTTGAAGTTGATGAGACGGTCGATCTCGTCGGCGATGATCCAGACGCCCCTGGCCTTGGCCCACTCGGCCACGGCCTTGAGCTCCTCCAGGGAATAAACGCCGCCGGAGGGGTTGGAGGGGGAGCAGAGGAGCAGACCCCGGGTCCGGGGGGTGTAGGCACCCTCCAGATCTTCCGGCGACATGAGAAAGTCCCTCTCGGCGACCCCTTTCACGGGCACGGCCTCCGCCCGGGCCAGGGTGATCATCTCCGGGTAGGAGGTCCAGTACGGCACCGGAACCAGGACTTCATCGCCGGGCCCGAAGAGGGAGAAGACGGCGTTGAAGAGGGAATGCTTGGCCCCGGAGCTCACCACGATGGAGCTGAAGTCCACCTCCCGGCCCAACCGCTGGGCATAGGTGGCGGCGATGGCTTTCCGGAGGGCCGGCGTGCCGGGAGTGGGGGTGTACCGGGTGTGTCCTTCCTTGATGCCCTGGATGCCGGCCTCGGCGATGAACTCCGGCGTGTCGAAATCCGGCTGGCCGGCGCTGAGGTCGATGACGTCTCGACCCTCGGCTTTCAGCTTTTTCGCCAGTGTGCTCACGGCGATGGTGGCCGACGGTTGAAGTCGCTTGATGTTCTCTGAGAATTCCATGTCTTCCCCTTTTCTCCCAGGACGGATGCTGGTATTGGGGTTCTGGCTGCGTTTGACCCGGCAGAGCCGGGAGCAGAACATTGAATATTGGACAGGGAGACCACGGCTTCAACGCCTCCGGGTAGTTCCCTGATCCGGACGCAGGGGCTGAGCTCTTCGGTAACTCCTGTTCCGCTGGTTGCCCCTTTCGCTGCGGGAAGACAGATTCGGGCCATCATGAACGAGCCCGGTGCCCTCCGTTTCTTCTTCGACTACGTTGACCCCTTCTCCCTGATCCTGAGTCGGCGACTCCAGGTGCTGGAGAAGGAAGGTACCGTGAAGGTTGAGCCCTGGCCGCTGGAGGTCAATCCCCCACCCCGGCCCCTCCTCCAGCCCGAGGCCCCGGCCTGGGCGGCTCGTTGGGAGATCGCCATGAGGGAGGAGGAGGCCCTGGGCCTCGGGATGGAGCCACCCTGGATCGTACCGTGGACCAGAAAGGCCCACGAGCTGGCCTTCTATGGCCGGGAAGAGAATCGCTTTGAGGAAATCCACCAGGGCCTTTTCCGTGCCTACCTTACAGAGGGACGAGACATCGGGCGGGTGGATGTCCTGGTGGAGTTGGCCCGGGAGGCCGGGTTGGATCCCCTGGAGGCGAAGGCGGTCCTGGACGTGGACCGGCATCGGACCGATGTGGAAACGGCCCGGGCCCGGGGGATCCGTGAAGGAGTCGAAGGAATTCCCTGCCTCCTGCGGAATGGCCGGGTGTTGCACGGGAATCCGAGTCCGGAGGAGATCCGGAGATTTCTGGCGTCCAACGCAGATACCGTATGAACCTGAACCGGTAGGGAGATCATGGCTGGTTACCAACGAAAGACTGCCCTGTCCCCCAGGGAAGTCCTGGCCAAAGCGGATGAGGTCATCCCCGAAAGGATAGGGATTTCGAAGAGCAAGAGCTCGGGGCACGAGGCCAGGTACACCGGGGACGAAGGAACCGTTACCATTACGGCCCACTCCCACGGCTACTATACGGAAGTCGTGGCCTCCACGGATCGACTCCGGACATCGAAGCTGGATTATGAGATCCAGATCTTCCTGAACCATCTGCCCTACGAGCCCGGAGACGAACCCAGGGGCCCCACAGGGAAGGAAGTCTGAGGAAAGAGAACCGAATGCCATCTTTCGAAGAGCTGGGCGTACGCCCCGAGCTTGTTGAGGCCCTGGCTGCGGAAGGGGTGGAAGTCCCATCGGCCTTCCAGGAATCCGCCATGCCTGTGCTTCTTCGGGGTAACTCCCTCCTGGCCCAGGCCGGGCCCGGTGCCGGCACCCTCCTGGCCTATGGCGTCCCCATCCTCCAGGCCATCGACCCGGAGGCCAGGGGAGCCAGGGGACTGATCCTCACCCCCTCATCCGAGCGGGCCCTGGGGCTGGCCGAGTCCCTGGCCCGCCTGGCCCAGGTGACGGGGCATCGTGTGGCGGCCCTGGGATCGCCCTGGGCCCTCTCCGAGCTGGCGGCCATCCTGGTCACCACACCCGAGGACATCCTCAGGGAGGTCCGGGCTTCGGCCCTCAGGATGGATCAGGTCTCCACGGTGGTGGTGGACGGTTTCGGTGGCTTCCTCCCCTCTGCCCGGGAGGCCATGGAGACGCTCTTCGAGATTCTCCCCAGGGAGGGTCAGCGCGTGGTCCTGGCCCAACCCTTCACGCCGGAAGCGGAAGCATTTGGAAAAGCCCACACCAGCCGGGCCGTGCACCTGCCGCCCAAGGCCGCCGGCGACGGGGTGGAGGAAGCTTCCACCAGACGGGGAGAGGTTTCCTACCGGGTCACGGGTGACGCCAAGGAGATGGCCCTCCTTCAGATCGTGGCCGGGGCCCTGGAAGGCGGGGCCAGGCATGTCCTCATCTTCTTCGATTCGGAAGACCAGGCCGCCGACATGGCCGATTTCCTGGCCCTTCACGGCTACTATTCCGGAGCCCCCGGAGATCCGGATTTCCCCCTCTGGCTTGGCGTGAACGAGTTGGCGGCCCGGAAGACCGTGGACGCCTGGACCAAAGAAGAACCGCCGCCGGTCACCGTGAGCCTGGAAGTACCCGCGGATCCCGACTCCCTGGACCGGCGCCACGGGGGCCTGGACGGCGGCCTCATCCTGGTCCGCTCCAGGGAGCTCCCCCATCTGAAAGACGTGGCCCGGCGCACCGGCTACCGCCTCGTTCCGGCGAAAGAGCCCCTTCCCACCCGGGTAGCCGGGGAGTTGGACCGGATTCGGGGCCTCATCGAGCGCACCCTCCAGGAAGAGGAGCTGGCTCCCCACTACCTGGCCCTGGAACCCCTGTACGGAAAGTACTCACCGGGTGAGGTAGCAGCGGCGATACTGGCCCTTCTCCGGCAACGGAGGACCGGCGGAAAAGGAGAAGAAGCCACTGCGGCGACACGGGCCGAAGAGGAAAGCCGACCCGCCGCCCCGCCGCCGAAGACCTGGGTCCGCCTCTTTGTCAGCGTGGGAGAGAAGGAGGATATCGGGCCCGGCGACCTGCTGGGCGCCATCGCCGGAGAGGCCGGGGTGGAGGGGTCCCAGGTCGGCAAGATCGAAATCCGGGAGACCTTCTCCCTGGTGGAGGTCACCTCCGGCGTCGCGGATCAGGTCGTGCGCGGAGTCAACGGCACCACCATCCGGGGGAGGAGCGTCCGGGTGGACTACGACCGGGGCGGGCCAAGCGGCCGCGGGGGTTCCGGAAGCAGGGGAGCCCGGCCCCAGGGGCGGGGGGGCGGAGCTACCGGCCGTGGCGAAGATGGCCCCAAGCGGCGCCTGAAAGGGAAACCGCCGGGAAGCAGCTGACGGCTCCGGTGGCCATGTGGCACCCGGCCCTACCAGAAAAGCGGCCACACCGTTTTGGGGTGTGGCCGCTTTTCCATCTCTACCCCGAGAACGCTGCGGATAAGCAGCGAAGGGGCGAGGAGATCCCGAATCGCCCCCGTCATACCTCTGAGGACGGCTCATGGAATCCGGGTGCCGGGCAGCTACTTGATGGAGTCCTTCAAGCCCTTCCCGGCCCGGAAGCTCGGGGTCTTGGTAGCAGCAATCTTGATGGTCTCGCCGGTGCGGGGATTCCGACCCGTCCGGGCCTTCCGCTCCTTGGCCTCAAAGGTGCCGAAGCCGGTAATCTGCACCCGCCCGCCCTTCTTCAGGCTCTTGGAGATGATGCCGCCGTCGGGGGCGAAAAGGGAGTCCACGGCTCGGGAGGCATCGGCTTTCGTCATGCCGGTGTCGTTGGCCAGGGCGTCCACAAGGTCGGACTTGTTCATTGAGATACTCCTCTCGGATGGTGAAAAAACAGGCGGACGGATCCGCAAAAATGATGGAAAACGGGATTCGGCGAGATCAACGGCCCGGATTCGCCATACAACTCGAAAAGCCGCTGAAAACCAGGCGTTTCCCCAATTCCATGAGGGTACATTGATCTACGGTAAATCCATGGCATGGTCGCGTCAAGGGAGATATAGCCGAAAAGCCGCGAAATACCTAGGTTTTCGGGGGGCGGCCAAAAAAATCATCTCCGGATCGCCCCCCCTCACTCGGCGTGGGAGGCCATGAGCGTACACGTCAAGCGATTCCTCTGGATGGCCATATTCGTCGCCGTCATTCTCCTGATCGGGACCCGGGGATACATGGCCATCGAAGGGTGGGGCACGGAAGACTCCCTCTACATGGCCCTCATCACCATGGCGGCCGTGGGCTATCACGAGGTCCATCCCCTCTCCTCTGCGGGCCGGCTATTCACCGGCGGGATCCTGGCGGCGGGGATCACGGCCATGGGGTTCTGGTTCGCAATCCTGACCTCCTTCCTCGTGGAGCTGGACCTGGCCCACGTCTTCCGGGACAGAAAACTCAAGAAAGAGATAACCAAGATGAAGGACCATATCATCGTGTGCGGCGCCGGACGGGTGGGGAAGCAGGTGGTGGAGGAGCTCCTCACCGCCGGCGAGACCTTCGTCGTCATCGAGCGGGATCGCCGGCTGGTGGAGGAATTCCATGAGACCCTTCCGGATCTGCCCATCATCGAGGGAGACGCCACCGTCGATCACTTCCTGGAAGAAGCGGGCATCGCCCGGGCCAGGGGGCTCATCGCCTGCCTGAGCGCCGACACCGACAACCTCTTCGTCTGTCTTTCCGCCCGGGACCTTCAGAAGGACATCGAGATCGTCGCCAGGGCCTTCGAAGAGGAAACGGTGTCGAAGCTATACCGGGCCGGAGCGGATCATGTGGTGAGCCCCAATGCCAGCGGGGCTATTCGCATGGCCTCCTTCATGCTCCGGCCCGACGTGGTCTCCTTCCTGGACGTGGCCACCCGGTCCCCGGACCTGACCCTGAGGTTGGAACAGCAGACGGTGGGCGACTCCTCACCGGTGGTGGGCCAGACCCTCATGGACGCACGGATTCCCCAGAACACGGGGCTCATCGTCATCGCCGTCAGAAAGAAGAATCCGGAGGGGGCCGAAGAAGAGTATTCCTATGTCTACAATCCGGTGGGAAGCACCCGGCTGGAGCCCGGGGACGTCATGATCGTCATGGGCTCCCCGGAACAGATCAGAAAGCTCCGGACGTTCGTGAACCCCTGACGGACTTCGGGCCCGGACAGGCTCGACGCCGCCTCACACCCCCTTTTCCCTCGTGCCGTTCTGGAAGATCTTCATGGCCAGGAAGATGACGCCCACGGCCAGGGCCACCTTGAGGGCCATTCCGAGAAGACCCAGGAAGAGGGCCGCAAAGATCTTCCACAGTACGATTGCGGCGGCTCCCGTCAGGAATACCTTGCCCAGGTTACGCATTTGAACCTCCAGCTCCAGGGGACATCTGGCCTCTCACTGCCCTACGCCACCAGGGAGAGAATGGTTTCGAAGACGCAGAAGACGCAATGGAAACGGGGCGACCGGCTGAAGGCATCCGGGCAGGCCCTTTCCCTTCGGGCATGAACAGGCCATGAGCAAGCCCCTGACTTCCGACGAGGAGCGGCTCCTCAGGGCGGCTCTGAGGCGGGACGATGCTCCCCTCTGCCCCCGATGCGGCCGGGTCATGGACGTGACGGAGGTGAAGCCCAGGCAGGAGGTCGCCTACGTCCGGCGCCGGGCCGTCCTCCAGTGCCCCCGATGCGGGGCTCGCGATGTGGTGGACCGAAAATGAACCCGGCCCGTCTCCATGATCCGGCGCCCTCGGAGCTCCTCGGCCGCCCGGCGACTCCAGGATCCCTCCCCTCATCGGTTGCGAAGAGGGCCAGAGCCACCGAACCTTCCTGGCCGTCTCCGAATCCGGATCTTTTCGAGGTCAGTCATGTCATCAGATACCCGGTCCATCCTCGCCCTGCTCCTGCTTCTGGGAACCGTCACGGCCCCGGCCCATGCCCAGAACCGGGACCGGGGCCCCCTGGTCCTCGAGCTTCCTGCCAGCACCCGGGCCCTGGCCCTGGGCAACGCCTTCCAGCTGGATTCCCGGGATTCCGACGCGGTGTTCTACCATCCCGGCCGGGTGGGTCGGGCCCAGGGACTGGTGGCTTCCCTCCAGCGCTTCACCGCCAACGGCACCCTCACCTCCCTCTCGGCGGGACAGGCGTGGTTCGGCGGCGGGGTGGCCCTGGGCCTCCAAAATCTCACCTACGGTGCCCCGGCCCGGGCCGGTCACGATGTCCAGGACATTCTGGGTCTTCCGGCAGATGAGGCTTCCCTCCGGGAACCGGGCGACGTGGGCATCTCGGAGACGGTGGTCTCCGCCGGCTACGGAAAGTCCCTGTTCGGCGCGGAGATGGGGGTGGTGGGAAAATACGTGGAGCAGCGCTTCGACTACCGGAAGGCCAGCACCCTGGCGGCGGACCTCGGGATGGCCGCCTCCGCCGGACCCGTGACGCTGGGACTCTCGGTCCAGAACCTGGGACCGGACCTCTCCTTCGGCGGCGGAGACATTCCCCTCCCCACCCGATTCACCCTGGGAGCTTCGTCCGATGCGGCCCCGGTGGGGCCCCTGGACCTGGCGGCGTCCACGGCCCTGAGCTACCGCCTGGACGGAGACCTGGTTCCCTCCGTGGGGCTGGAGGTGGGCTACTGGCCCATCACCGGCCGGACCTTCGTGGGCCGGGTGGGCTACCGGTACCGCTCCAAGGAGTACACCGCCTGGCCCCTCACCTTCGGGGGCGCCTTCCTGGGCGACGACATCACCCTGGAATACGCCTACCAGGGTTTCGAGGACGGGGATCCCTCCCACCGCTTCAGCGTCGGCTGGCGATAGGCGGCGAGCCTCCGCTGCGCCGGAAAGGCTACCTGGCCCCGGAGACCCGGTTGCGCCGGAAAGGCTACCTGGCCCCGGAGACCGTGAGGAAGGCCGGATCCATCCGGGAAATGCCCACCTGGTCCAGGACCACGGAGCCGGCCACGGTCTCGTCGAAGAGGAAGTGAACTTCCGAGAGCCGGCTCAGATCCAGCCCGGTCTCCGACGTTTCCCGGAAGTCCCCCAGGGGAATGGAATAGCTCTGGAGCACCATCTCGCTGTCCCCCCGGTACTGCTGATCGTCCCGACGGGAGATGCGGATCTTGATGGGCCGGCGGACGGGGCCGTAACGGTTCAGGAGGACCTTCCCGGTCCTGCCCTGGACATCCACGACCTGAACGGAAAGTCGCAGGGGCTCCTTCTCTTCTTCTTCATCCTCTTTCCCGCCGGAAAAGAGCCACGCAAAGGGATTGGGAAGGCTCCATCCACCGCCTCGCCCACCCCCGGGCCCCTCCCCTTCTTCCCCCGACTTTTTCTTCTCCTCCGCCTCCGGATCCTTCCGGGGCTTCGGCTTCCGGTCCCGGGCCGTGAGCATGAAGTCCAGTGTGCTCCGGGGCCCCAGCTCCCAATCGGAGGGCAGGCCTTCGGGAAGGGTGAGGACGTATCGGGCCGGAGGGCCCGTCCGGGTAGTGTCCTTTCCGGCGATTCGGTTGTTCCATCCCAACCAGACGGCCTGGTTCTCCTGGGTCGAGGTTGGGCTGGGGGTGGTACGGTAGCGGAAGGGAAGGACGTCTTCCTTCCAGGTGGCCAGGGAGTCACCCCGGATCTCTACGCCCGGCGTGGTCCCGGTGGTGACGTCGATGTCTTCCTCGAAGGTGGCCAGGGGCCGGAAGCTGCTCTCCTGGAACTGTGTGATGTACATGGTTTCTGGAAGCCAGCCTCCAATGACCCTGTGGTCCCGGAAGATGGGCAGATACTCCTTCTTCCCCTTCAGATTCGCCTCCAGAAAGGCCGTGACGTAGACCAGGGCGAACTGCCGCTGCTCCTCTCCGTCCAGGAGGCCCCGGAGATCCAGGGACCGGCCGGAGCGGGGGCCCCGGTCGTGGGCTCCCCAGACGGTATTCCACTGGCCGTGGTTGGCCCGGTGGACGTACACGGAGGCCTTGAAACAGGGGGCGTCGCCGGTGTAGTCGATGCGGGCCCAGGTCCGGAGGCCGGCGTAGCTGCTCACGTCCCCGTCGTGGGTGCCGTGGAAGACCAGGTAGTTGATGTCCTCCAGGGGGACCAGGCGGCTGGTGGGCCGATACTGGCCGTCCACCGGTGCGATGGCCACCACGGCGTTGATGTCGAAGCCGAAGTCCCATGTGAGGGTGGCGTCGTCGGGATAGTGGGTCAGTCGGTTGAAAGCTGCGGCGTGGCCCACGGCCTCCCCACCCCGGGAGTGGCCCATGATGCCGATGTTCTCCCAGTCCACCATCCCGTGGAGGGGATTCTCGCGGTCCGCGACAAAGTCCTGCCAGGCCTCCAGATGCTTCAGAAAGAGCCAGCCCCGGGCGTCATTTTCTCCCCGGATTCCCCCATTGATGAAGTTCATGTCCAGGGAGACCAGGATGAATCCCCGGCTGGCCAGGTGCCGGCCCAGGTATTCGTATCCGGGATCCGAGAAGTCCTTCATGTTGTGGTTGCCGTGGGCCACCAGGACCAGGGGGTGTGGGCCCGCATGGTCGGGATACCAGACCCGGCCGTTCAGGGGGAAAGAGTCCGGCTTGAATCCCCAGTACTCGTTCCGGCTCTTTGCGCTGCTTCCCAGGTCCACCAGCTTGGAGGCGTCCACCCGGGGGGCAATGAAGGCCACCGAGTCCCGGTACTCGGCCCGGTTCTTGTCCGTTCCGCTCCCGTAGTAGAGGGACTTCACCTGGAAGGGGCCCCGCTCCAGGGGGGACGGAGCCTCCAGGAGGTGCCGGGAGAGGACCTCAGGGGAATCGTCGGGCGCCAACTCCACGGCCCCCATGCATGCGTTGAGCGCCGGAGTGATCATGAAGAGGCTCCAGGCGCCGAGGGTCCGGCGGAGCCGTTTCGAGTTCCAGAAAATCATGCGCTTTCTCCAATGCGACTGCTCAATCTGCCACAGGACCCGGGGGCCGGGCCCACAGAAGCTAGAAAGGTGGGGCCGTCCCTGAAAGGAGGCCGGCAGCAACCCGACCCCATTCGGGGCAAGGGCGCCTCCGGCAGTCCGACCCCATTCGGTGCAAGGGTGTCGCCGGCGGTCCGGACATACCTTGCTCCGGCCGCGGGCCTCTATACCTTTCGTGGCCCTCGCCTTCCCGAAACAGGAACGGGTCGGCCCGTGATTTTCAGCAGAATCCAGGAGAACGGCATGGCCAACCGGACCGCCCACGTCCAGACCAACATGGGTTCCTTCAGCATCGAGCTCTTCGAGGACAAGGCTCCCAAAACCACGAAGAACTTCATCGATCTGGCGGAGAAGGGGTTCTACGACGGCGTCATCTTCCACCGCGTCATCGACGGGTTCATGATCCAGGGTGGAGACCCCACGGGGACGGGGCGGGGCGGTCCGGGCTACACCATCCCCGACGAATTCCACCCGGAGTTGGGGCATTCGGAGAAGGGGATCCTCTCCATGGCCAACGCCGGTCCCGACACCGGAGGATCCCAGTTCTTCATCACCCTGGACGCCACCGGGTGGCTGGACGGAAAACACGCCGTCTTCGGGAAAGTGGTGGAGGGGATGGACGTGGTGGAGAGCATCGGGAGCACCGCCACGGGCCCCGGCGACAAGCCCAAGGAGGACGTGGTCATGGAAAAGGTGGAGATCCGGGGGGAGTAGCTCCCTCCTCTCCGGGCCCCAGGGCCTTTTCGTTTCTGATCTCTTCCAGAATTTCGTCGAAGTCGTCCTCCCCCGCCGGGGGGAGGCTCGGCTTCTCCTCCTCGGAGATCAGGAGGAGCCAGAGCCAGGTAGCGGGAATCCCCATCCAGAAGAAGATGATGCGGGCAAACCCGCTCTTCCCCTTCCGCTTCATATCGATGTAGAGGCCGTTGGCCGCCAACCAGGCGAAGGCGCCTACGAGTTGTTCGAGCACGAAATCCTTCCTTCCCGGGTTTCCAATCTCCGCCGGTTTCACCCCCAAGATACTGGACATCCCCGGGTTCTTCATCCCGGATAAGCCAAAGATGGAAGCGAGTCTCCATCTCCAACGCTTGAGCCGTGTCGCCCACCAGGGGCACCCTGATCCACACCCACCCCCAAAAAACGGGTTCTCCATGTTGGCCGCCGCGATTTACTCGAACAGGATGTGGGCTTCCTCCGCTCCGGCCTCATGTAGGCCGGGGTCCCCAGGGACATTCCCATGCCCGTAAGCCGGGTCTCGTCCGCGCTGGCCCGAGCCTGGGCTTCCCGGTCCAGCCCAGTCAGCCGCCAGAATCCGGGATGCGGGGATCATCGATGAAAGTGCTAGAAATCCTCCAGCCCCCGCAACATGTCGATAGCCAGGCTGAGATCGAGGACCTCCCCCTGCCAGAGTGGCGTAGCGGTCCAGGCATCCGGATCGACTCCTCTGAACCGAT
>CAZSDD010000059.1:0-18294 GCA_964605505.1 uncultured Gemmatimonadaceae bacterium
GACCCGAAACCTCAGACCATCATCCAAAGAAGCTCTGGATGAGCTCCGTCAGCCACGTGGAAACCTGCTCTCCCGCTGTGCCGTGCACTCTCACGAACCAGGGAGCCAGCACCAGCGACACCACGCTCATGAGCTTGATGAGGATGTTCATGGACGGGCCCGAGGTATCCTTGAAGGGATCCCCCACCGTGTCGCCGGAAACGGCGGCCTTGTGGGCGTCGGTTCCCTTCCCGCCGTGAGCCCCTCCCTCGATGTATTTCTTGGCGTTGTCCCAGGCTCCACCCGCGTTGGCCATGAAGAGGGCCATGAGGACACCCGTGACCGTAGCGCCGGCCAGGAGGCCGCCGAGGGCCTCCACACCCAGGAAGTAGCCCACGACGACAGGAGCCAGAACTGCCGTCATACCCGGAAGGATCATCTCCCTCAGGGCGGCCTTGGTGGAGATGTCCACGCAGCGGGCAGAGTCGGGTTTTCCGGTCCCTTCCATGATGCCCGGAATCTCCCGGAACTGGCGCCGGACCTCCTCCACCATTCCCTGGGCCGCCTTCCCGACCGCAGTCATGGTGAAAGCAGCCACCAGGAAGGGCAGAATACCACCAAGGAAGAGGCCGATGACGACCATGGGATCGATGAGGTTGAGACCCGTCTCCTGGAGTCCGACTGCCGAGGCGTAGGCGCTGAAAAGGGCCAGAGCCGTGAGGGCCGCCGAACCGATGGCGAATCCCTTTCCGATGGCCGCCGTGGTATTTCCGATGGCGTCCAGGGAGTCTGTGACAGCACGGGTCTCCGGTCCAAGGCCGCTCATCTCGCTGATGCCGCCGGCGTTGTCGGCGATGGGCCCATAGGCATCCACGGACATGGTGACGCCCACAGTGGCCAGCATGCCCACGGCGGAGATGCCGATTCCGTACAGGCCGGCAACTTCGAACGACACGAAAATGGCCACGGCGATGAGGATGACGGGGATGGCGGTGGACTCCATGCCCACGGCCAGGCCGGCGATGATGTTGGTGGCCGGTCCCGTCTCACTGGCTTCGGCGATCCTCCTGATGGGTCCGGCGGCCGTGTAGTACTCGGTGATCAGCCCGATGAAGATCCCCACCAGGCTGCCGGTGAGGATGGCCCAGAAGGGCCCGGCCACGGGGAACATCTCCCCGGTAAGGGGATCGACGATCTCGACCCCCACAGCCTGGACCACAAACCACATGGCCACCAGGAAGAGGCCTGCGCCGATGAAGGTCACGTTTCTGAGGGCCGCAGCCGGGTCGGTCCGCTCCAGAACCTTCATCATGCCTACCGCCACGATGGACGCGATGAGACCGATCACGATGGTGATGATGGGAAGGGTCACGGCCTGGATGGGCGTACCGGCCAGAGCCGTCGAGGTGGCGGCGATGGCGATGGTGGCGACCACCGACCCCACGTAGGACTCGAAAATGTCCGCTCCCAGCCCCGCCACGTCACCCACGTTGTCGCCCACGTTGTCGGCGATGGTCGCAGGATTCCGGGGGTCATCCTCGGGAATTCCGGCTTCCACCTTCCCGACCAGGTCGGCCCCGACGTCTGCGGCCTTGGTGTAGATCCCGCCCCCGACACGGGCGAAGAGGGCGATGGAGGATGCGCCCATGGCGAATCCGGAGATGATCTGTGCGAAGATCGGCAGCTGGTCCGTTCCCGGAACGGCGTCAGCGGCGAAGACCAGATAGAGGATTCCCAGACCAGCCAGGCCCAGGGAAGCCACAGCCAGGCCCATGACGGACCCACCGAAGAAGGCGATCCGCAGGGCCTTCCCGGCCCCGTGCTCGTTTGCGGCCTGCGAGGTCCGGACATTGGCCCGGGTCGCCGCCTTCATGCCGAAGAACCCTGCGCAAACCGAGCTGAGGGCCCCGAAGATATAGGCAATGGACGTCTGGTAGCTGATGGCCAGGCCAAGGAGGATGGCCACCACCACCACGAAGAAGAAGAGGAAGGTGTACTCCCTCCGGAGGAATGCCATGGCCCCGTCGTGGATCTGCTCGGCCAGATCGATCATGGCCGGCGTTCCGGAGGGCTGGCGCTTCACGTAGGCATAGATCACCGCTGCGATCAACAAACCGATCACACCGACGATCCAGGACCATTGTGTCAGGCTGACGAACTCACTCATGGGCAATGCTGTCCCCCGTTTAACGGTTGAACTCTACCCCAATTGAACGCTCTTTTGAAACATCACTCGTGAAAATAATCTCGAATCCGGCAAAAAAAAGGGGAATCACCGGTTGAAGCCATTCATGGCGGCATCCACCCCTTCCCTTCCCCAGACCTCCACCCCCTTCACCAGCTCAGGAAAAAGACCCAACACCACGTCTTCGTCTTCCGGAGGCATGGCCGAAAGTACCCACTCGGAGAAGTCCTCTCCCGGGGGAGGAACCCCGACACCAACCCGCAGTCGCGGAAAGTCATTGGAGCCCAGGGCCCGGGAGATGGACCTGAGGCCGTTGTGGCCGCCGGGAGATCCACCCTCCCTGAAACGAACGCGGCCCACATCCAGGGCCGCGTCGTCCACGATGACCAGGAGATCCCGCTCCGGAGAAAAATCCTCCACAGATGCCAGGGACGAAAGGGCTCGCCCGCTCCGGTTCATGAAGGTGAGCGGTTTCATGAGACGATATCGGACCTCGCCCCTTCGCCCTTCCGTTACCATGGCCATCCCATCCCTCTCAAAGAGGGGGAAACCCCACTCGTAGGCCAATCTGTCCAGAAGCCACCACCCCACGTTGTGACGGGTGGCGTCATACTCGGGCCCGGGATTGCCGAGCCCGACCACGACCTTCACAGCCTCGCCGGGCTACTCCCGCTCACCGCCGGGTGTCTCCTCTTCTTCAGCGGTTTCGGGGGCTTCCTCGCCCTCAGGCAGCTCGATACCCTCCTCCAACTCCTCTTCCTCTTCTTCTTCCTCTTCCGTGACGAGAGCCTTGGGGATCGCCACGGCACAGATGGTCCGCTCCGGGTCCACGAGGATCTCCACACCCTCACCCAGATCGATATCCGATACGTGGAGGGAATCCCCGATACCCAGACCGGTAACGTCCAGTCTCACCACCTCGGGAATCAGGGAGGGGATGCACTTGACCCGAAGCTCGTTGACGACCTGCTCCAGAACCCCTCCGGATTCCTTCACGCCGATGGGCATCCCTTCCAGGCTCACCGGGATTTCCAGTTCCACGGCCACGCCCTTCTGGACCCGGAGGAAATCCACGTGAAGAATGCCGGGCTTGTGGGGAAGGGTCTGGATCTCACGAATCAGAGTCTGATGCGGCTCCTTCTCTCCCTCCACCATCAATTCCACAATGGTGTTCTCCACGGCAATCCGGTGGAACAGGTTCTCCGTGTCCAACTGGTCCAGAAACAGCCCCTGGGGCTCCATTTCCTTCCCATAAAGGACGGCGGGGATCTTTCCCTCGGCCCGGAGCCTCCTGGAGGTTTCCTTCCCGGTCTCGGTCCTGGGGAACGCTTTGAGCTCAGTATTCTTGGTCATTCTTCTGTCTTCTCACTATCCGGTGGAGGCCCTGCCGCCGACCATCCACCGGGTCGGCCCGTTCCAGGCCTTCGAAATAATCAATTCTTCTTGCCTACACCCCACCACCCGAATCGGCCCGTCCGGTGATTCCCGCATCCGTCCCCGGGGCGAAGGCCCGCTCCTTCTCAGCTGTCTTCCTCAACGATCTCGAAGAGGGCGCTCACGGACTCGTTGGAATGGATGTACTGGATGGCGTTGGCCAACAATCCAGCCACCGAGAGAATCCTGAGGTTCTCGAAGCGCCGCTCCGGGGGAATGTTGATGGTATTGGTCACCACCAGCTCCTCCAGGGGGGCGCTGGAGAGGCGTTCCACCGCCGGTCCCGAGAGCAAGGGGTGGGAGGCCGCAGCGTAAACGGCCCTGGCACCCCGCTCGCAAAGCGCCAGCACGGCGTTGGCGAGGGTCCCGGCCGTGTCCACCATGTCATCCACCACCAGGCAGGTCTTTCCCTTGACCTCCCCGACGACGTTCATGACCTCCGACGCGTTGGGCCGGGGTCTCCGCTTGTCGATGATGGCGAACGACGCCTTCAAGCGACGGGCAAACCCCCGGGCCATCTTGGCGGAGCCCACGTCGGGAGCGACCACCACCAGGTCGTCGAAGCCCTTGTCCCGGAAGTACTTCACCAGGACCGGCGCGGCGTACAGGTGATCCACGGGAATATCGAAAAACCCCTGGATCTGGTGCTGATGGAAATCGATTCCCACCACTCGCTCGGCCCCGGCGGCCACAAGCAGGTTGGCCATCAGCTTCGCGCCGATGGCTACCCGGGGCTGGTCCTTTCGGTCCTGCCGACCGTATCCCAGGTAGGGAACCACCGCCGTGACCCTGGCTGCCGAAGCCCTTTTCGCGGCATCCAGAAGGAGGAGCAGCTCCAGGATGTTGTCTCCCGGAGGCACAGTGGGTTGAATGATGAACACATCCCGCCCCCGCACGTTCCGGTCGATACTGACAAATATCTCCCCATCGGCGAAATCACGGATTGTCGCGCCATCCGGGGATTTCCCGACCAATTCGCCGATCTCCTCTGCCAGGGGCCGGTTGGCCCGGCCGGAGAGGAGAAGAAGAGGGCCTCGCTGAAAGGTGTCGTCCATGGGACGTTACCCCTGGGTTCCAGTGCTGTGACAGCGCGGGAATCTAGAGATCACCCCATGAGTCGTCAACTCGTGAATAAAATCTCGAAAGGTGCCGTCCGGGGGGTCAATGCACCGTAAGATGCCGACGGGAAAGCACTTGTGTCCGATAGGGGATGTTCAACTCCAGATGCAGAACATAGGGACCGGGGTCCAGATCGGGGAGATCCAGGTCCAGGGCCCGGAAGAATGGGCCCGGGTGCTCCGGACCGTCTTCCGTCCAGGACAGGGCCAGAGCCGGCTCCCTGTCGAAGAGGCCCAGCCGCGTGAAGGCCCTCCGGATAAGGCTGTCTTCCTCCCGGATGAGACGCAGCCGGAAAGGCAGCGACTCCTCCTGAAACCCGAGACCGTAAACCTCCCATGCGACGGTCACCCTACCCCCTCCCGAAAGGTCCGAATGGCTCCGCAACAGGGGCAGGGCATCCTCGAGACTCTCGGGGACTTCAGGGCCTGGATCCAGGAGGAGAAGATCGGAAAGAAAGGGGACGTCCGGGGGCACGTTCTCCGCCGCGACTCCCTGCCGGGTCCGGGCTCCCCATCGCCCGGCCGGATTCCAGAGCTCCATGCTCAGAAGATACCGACCCGGTGGAGCCCTGAGCTGCAGAACACCCTCCCCCCCGGTTCCCATGACGCTGACCGGCGCAGACCCGCCTGTATCGGCCAGGAGAAACAATCCCGCCAACGTGTCGGTGGAGGCCTCTTCCGGGATCGGAGCTCCGAAGGGCGGAGGGCCATTATCGCCTTCGCCGGCCTTCGGATTCCCTCGGCGTTGGAAGAGGAGAGTATCGTCGGGCACCCCATAGGCTGCCACCACCAGGAGATCACCGTCTCGCCGAAGCACGGCGGCCTCGGCCTGGCCCTGCACCACCAGGGGGGCCAGAACCGGGGCACTGGCGCTCCGTGGGCGCTCATCCTCCGGGATCCAGGCATCCTTCGGGGTCCCCGCGGGATCCGTCAGGGCCTCCGCCTGTGGGAGGAGGCCCCGGCTCTCGGGGTGGTGATGCTCAACCACCGATCCGCCACCGACCTCCTGCATCCCGGACACAGACCGCTCCCACCCCACCCCGAACCCATAGCGGACAACGACGGCCTCCAGGCTCTTCCCCCACCTGACGCCCAGGGTCATCTCGGAGTCCGCGAAGAAGGTGGCAGCGAAACGCCGGGAGAAGTGCTCGGTGAGACGCTCGTTGCCCGGGGTCAGGAAGAGGGGGTCCGACAGGATCCAGAATCGGTGGATGGCCGCCTCCCGGGGGATGTCTTCGGGGTTCTTCAGCCACCGATCTCCCTGGTAATCCAGAAGTATGCCGGGATCGATCCACGTCTCGGCCCTGGAAGGTTCCATCTGTTCCAGGGATGCCCCGAAGGCTTCGGCAGCTTCCAGGGTTCGGCCGGCCCGGTGGTGAACGTAGCCCACCAGCCCGCTGCACCACCACTCCGGAGGCCCCTCACACGCCTCGGCCAGGGCAAGGGCCGAGGACCATCGGCTCAGGTCTCCCAGATAACGGATTCTCTGACCCAGAACCCACTGATCCCCCGGAATGACCTCCCCCACTCTCCGGAGTGTCTCGAGGAGCTCCTCCCTTCTCGCGGTGATCAGGGAATCCTCCGGGGCGGGCTCCCAGTCACTGCTTCCGTCGAATCGAAGGCAAATGGAGCCCAGCCGTTCGTCGCAACTCCCCTGCCAAGGTCTCAGGGTCCGGGGAAGCCGGCTCCGATGAAAGCGTTCAAAACGCTCCTGGGCTTCCCTGGCCTCCTCGCGGAGGGCGGTGGAGTCCCGTGTGACCCCCGGCGCGTGCTGGAGCGTGTCAGGTGAATTCTGGGCCGCCAGGGCCGATCCGGAGCCGAAGAGGCATAGGACAAGAACCAGGAGCGCCACGGGGCCCGGAGAAAAGGAAGGGCCCGGGTTCCTTTCGGCGCAGGAAGGGAGCAGTTGGCCCGGGTGGATTCGAACCACCACCGCCGGTTCCAAAGACCGGTGTCCTGCCATTAGACGACGGGCCATTCAGATCAGGACTCCTGCTCAGGGTGGGAGGAGCCTCCCACCCACCACCTTGATAGAAATCGTACCGCCTACAGGGGTCAACCTTCAACCCCGGGAGGGGGAATTGGGTCCGGAAGCCTCTCCAACGTGTGGGTCAGCAGAAACCGGGTGCCGGAAAAGGAAGCCTGGAGCCGGACAGCTGCGTCCCGGGCCTCCTTCTCCTCCCTGAACACTGCGAAAAGAGCCGATCCACTGCCGGAGAGGAGGGCGAATCTCGAACCCATTCCTTCCATCGCCTCCTTCAGCCGACCCAGAAGGGGATGGGCAGTAAAGATCACCCTTTCAAAGTCATTCTCCGTAAGCTGGCCAACCGCGTCCCAATCCGAAAGGGCCCGCAAATCGTGGAGGGCAGGGCGTGGGACAGCGGACTCCCCCTCCCGGGCCCGGGCCAGCCACCCGTAGGCATCGGCCGTGCTCACTCCCTCCGGCGGCACCGCCACCAGAACCGGCGCCCTGGGAAGGCAGGAAAGGGGAAGCAACCGTTGGCCCCGGCCCCAGGCCAGGGCAAGGGGGGAGGAAGCGAGGAAAAAAGGGACGTCGGAGCCCAGCTCCGCCGCCAGGGACAGAAGATCCTTCCGATTCACCTGGCCGGGAAAGAGAGTATCCATTGCCCGCAGAACTGCGGCGGCATCCGAGGATCCTCCTCCCAACCCCGCCCGGATCGGAACCTTCTTTTCCAGGTGAATCTCCACCCCTTCCTCCAGGCCCGCCAATCTTCTGAAGCCCCGGGCCGCTCTGTACGACAGATTCTCCTCGGGAGTACCCAGCGGGGGACCATCCAACCTCAGGGCAATGTCCCTTCCCCCGGGACGAATAGTCAGAGAATCCCCGAGCTCCAGGGCCTGGAAGAGGGTTTCCAGCTGATGGAACCCCGATTCTTCCCGAGCCATGATCCGGAGGAAGAGATTGACCTTGGCCGGAGCCTTGATTCGGATCATCTGGTTTCCAGGGAGACTGCTTGCGGGAGGTTTTCCATGCAGGCACGCTCCGGCCGCTAAGCCCCGGAACGGGGAAGCTCCGGGTGGGCCGCTTCCACGGCCCTCTCCACCCGCTCTTCGCTGGTCTCCACCTCCTTGAGAGAAAGGCCAAGCCTCCAGGCATAGTAGAGGCCAATGAAGGTGACAGGAAAGAATCCCCCCAGGTGGAACCCGACGGCGAAAGCCAGGGTGGGCGCCGCCGGAACGCCGTAGGCGGCCAGACCCATCCTGGCTCCAGCGTGGAAGGTCCCGAAAAAGCCCGGCGCTGCCGGCACACCTACCAGGAATGCCACCGTGGCATTCACGAAGAGGGCAGCGTCATATCCGACCTGGATGCCGAATGCCCTGAAACCCACCCAGAAGGCCAGGGATTGCCAGGCCCAGATCAACAGGCTCCAGAGAATGGCCAGAGCCAGGAGGCGGGGACTTTGAAAGACCTTGAGCCCATCCAGGAACGCTTTCAGGGAGTCCACCAGGAGCCTGGCCATATTCCTGGGCAGGAATCCGGAAATCCGCTCCCCCATCGCCACCACCGGACGAGGAAAGAGGAGCAGGAAGGCCATGAAGGTCAGAAGGACCCCCAGGATCGCCATGACCCCCTGAATCACGCCGGCGAGGGCGGTTCCACCGGAGAGCATGTCTCTGGGAAAGCCGGGAGCGGCTACGGCCAACAGCATGAAGAAGACGATGGCCAGCCCGTCGAGGAAACGCTCCACCACAAGGGAGGCGAAAGCTCCACTGGCGGGGACCGGCTCCATCCGGGCCAGGGCGTAGGCCCGGGCAAACTCCCCCACCCTGGCCGGCAGGAGATTGTTGGCCATGAACCCGATGTTCACGGCGGCGAACCGGGACCGGAGGCTCGTGCCGGGGTGGATGGGAGCCAGGAGGACCCGCCACCGGAGGGCCCGGAGAAGAAAGGTGATGGTGGCGATGGTCACGGCGGTGCCCAGGAGAAGGAAGTCGGCTCCCTGGATCTCCACCCACACCCCGCTCAGGTCAACACCTTTGAACACCCACCAGAGGAGAAGGGCAGTCACCAGAAGCCCCAGCACCGCTCGCCAGTCCAGCCTCATCTACCCCTTCCTTTCCGGCGCACCGCCGGCCTCAGAAGCCTGTGGGGGCGACCCAGCCCCCAGCCTCCTCCACCATGGCCGGAGCTCTGGCCAGGAGATCCCCCATCTCCCTGACGGCCCGCTCCAGGCCAACGAATATGGCCCTGGAGACGATGCTGTGACCGATGTTCAACTCCTCGATTTCCCTGACGGCGGCCACAGGAATGACGTTTTCGTAGGTGAGGCCGTGGCCGGCATGAACGCTGAGCCCCATGGCTCGTCCCTCCCGGGCCACTCGGGCCAGGCGAGCCAGCTCCCGGCCCCTGGCCTCCCCGGAGGCATTGGCATATTCCCCGGTGTGGAGCTCCACGGCGTGGGCCCCCGCCTCTCGTGAGATCTTCAGGGCCTCCAGGTCAGGGTCGATAAAGAGGGAGGTGCGAATTCCCGCGTCCCGGAGGCGAGCCACGGCCTGGCTCAGGGCATCTCTGTTTTCCCGGGAGTCCAGGAACAGGCCTCCCTCTGTGGTGACTTCCTCCCGTTTTTCCGGAACCAGGGTGGCCTGGAGAGGCTTCAGATCGCAGGCCAACTCCAGGATCTCCGAAGTCGCCGCCAACTCCAGGTTCACCCCTGTCCGGGCTGTTTCCATGAGGAGCCGGACATCCCGATCCTGTATGTGGCGCCGGTCTTCCCGAAGATGGATCGTGATGCCGTGGGCACCCCCCATCTCCACCAGCACAGCGGCCCTCACCGGATCCGGCTCGTCCGTCTTTCTGGCTTGCCGCACCGTGGCCACATGGTCGATGTTGACGTAGAGCCTCATTGTGCTTCCTCCAGAATCGTTCGAATCTCCTCCGCCTCTTCCTCGCTCAGCTCCCCTTCCCGGGCCAGATGGAGCAATTCCATTCCCATGGCCGCGTAAAGAACCCGCTCCCGGGGCTCCAGGGTCCGGAGATGAAGCCGGATCGTCTCGATGTCGCCCCGGGAAATGGGTCCCGTGAGGGCCCGGGCGGGCCCCATCCGTTCCAGGTTTTCCAGCCCTCCCCTGGCCAGGGGAAGGATGGCCGCCAGGGCTTCGTCACCCGGAATGCCGGCCTGGATCATGAGGCGGCCGGCAGCATTCATGAGTCCAGCCAGGTAGTTGGAGGCAAAGACCGCGGCAGCGTGATAAAGGGGCCGTTTGGCCACCGGCACAGAGACGGAGACACCACCCAGATAATGAACGATCCGTCTGGCGGTGTTCAGGGCGTCGGGATCTCCGGAGGTGGCAAAATAGATCCCCTGGAGCTGTCGGGCTCCCAGCACGGGGTCGGCAAGGGTCTGGAGGGGATGGAGGGTCCCGATTCCATATCCACGCCTCATCAGGGGCGCCAGGGCATCTGTCCCCAGAGCCCCGGAAAGATGAAAAGCCACACATCCTCCCGGGGCGTCCCCATGAGCGGCCAGGGCCATGGAAATCTCGGGAAGGACCTCGTCCGGAACGGACAAAAAAATGGCCGAGGTCCCGGACTCCGGTCTTTCCAGACCGAAGACATACCGGGCAACGCCGTCGATGAAGAGGGGATGAGCAGGAGGATCCGGCCTCCGGCCGCAGTATGTGAGGGAGTCCACGGCGCCAGCTTGCCAGAGCGCATAGCCCAGAGACAAGCCGGCTCGGCCGGGCCCGACGAAGTAGAGATGTTCCGCCATGCTCCTACGCCACGTCCTGGATCTGGATATCCGTCCTGCCCTCCAACCGACCCACCAGAGAAGCCCGAAGCCTCACCTCCACCTCCACGCGGGGGCCGTTGCCTCTCTGAGCCAGAACCTCCCCCTCCCGGTGAAGCATGGCCAGCGTTTCCCCGTCCCCGGCAGGGACGGAAATCCGGACCTTCATCAGCCCTCCCCGGATTCGAGCCTTCAAGGCGTCCCGAACGGGCTGGAGAGACTCGGGCCGCCTGGAAGAGACGAAGACCGAAGGCGTGGGATCCAGGGCTCGAACCCGCTTGCGGAGGCCGTCCTCCTCCTCTGAGCTGAGGCGATCCGTCTTGTTGAAGACCAGAAGCTGAGGGCGTTCCCGAAGATCCAGTTCGGAGAGGACCTCGTAGACCACCTCACGGTGCTCTTCCCAGTCCGGATCCGCCGCATCGATGACGTGAAGGAGAATGTCCGCCTCTCTGGCTTCCTCGAGCGTGGAACGGAAGGAGGCAATCAGGTGGTGGGGAAGCTTGCGGATGAATCCAACCGTATCCGTCAAAAGAGCCCGGTATCCCGAACCCAGATCCACTGATCGGGTAGCCGAGTCCAAAGTGGCGAAAAGCCGATCCTCCACGAAAAGGTCGGATCCGGAGAGGGCCCTCAGAAGCGAAGACTTTCCCGCATTGGTATATCCCACCAGAGCCGCCCGGTATTCCCCCTCCCTGCTCCGTCTCTGGATGGCACGGGCCTGGGCGACCTCCCGAAGCTTCTTCCTGAGATCCGCAATCCGGGTTCCAATGAGCCGCCGGTCCGTCTCCAGCTGGGTCTCTCCGGGACCTCTGAGACCGATACCTCCCCGGATCCTCGAGAGGTGGCTCCACATTCTCCGCAGGCGGGGAAGGAGATATTCCAACTGGGCCAACTCCACCTGCATCTTGGCTTCCCGGGTTCTGGCCCTTGTGGCAAAGATATCCAGGATCAGCTCCGGGCGATCCATGACCCGGACCCCGACGAGATCCTCCAGATTCTTCCCCTGGGCCGGTGAGAGCTCTTCGTCGAAGATGACCAGATTCGCATCGGTGGAACGCACCAGGCCCTTCAGTTCCTGTGCCTTGCCCTCTCCGATGAAATACCTGGGATTCGGGGCATCGATGCGCTGCCGAAGGATGCTGGTCACGATCCCTCCGGCAGTCTCGGTGAGGCGGCCCAATTCCTCCAGATGCTCCTGGGCCAACCGCTGATCCGCCCCACTCGTGGGCGCTCCCACGAGGACCGCTCGCTCCACCGGCGCCTGATTCTCAATGAGCTGGGTAGGAATTGGCCTTCTCTCCGAAGATGAATGTCAACTGATGGGGCGGCAGGAGTGCTTCCCGGACCTGGCTCACGGCCGGAAGGTTCCCTCGCTCCGGAATGGAATCTGGAGCCCCAGATTCGCGCCTCCCATCCAGACCTCGCCCGTCAGACGATAGGGCAGGTCTCCGATGGAAAGCAGGCGCCGGAAGGCGCCTTTCAATGCGGAATACTGGAAGGGGACCGGAACCCTTATCTCTCTGGACTCTCTGCCCGGAATGGCCAGAGCCTGGTCATGGAATCCCTCGGCCAGGTCGTTCCAATCCCCATCATCCTCCGGGCTTTTCACCTGGACCTGATAGAGGAACCCTCGAATCCGCATTTCGCTTCGCCCCTGATTGGTCACCTCCAGGGCCACTTCCGCGGTGCCTGAGCTGAGGCCGAGGGAAACCACTTCCACTCCCACGATCCTCACCGCGGGAGCCTGAAAGAACAGGGCGCACCCCTGGAGAGCCCCCAGGAAGAGGAGTGGAGTCAGTGTCTGGGGGAGCCATCCCACGGCCCCTCCGTCAGGGAACCTGGTCATCCCCCCCTCTTCCGGCTTTCCGTCTTTTCATTCTCCAGTGTACCCTCCCCGGAAGTGTCGGATCCGGCCGGCTTCGTCCCGGGATCCGGGGGCGAGCCACCCGGGTTCTCGGCGTCAACGTCACCTTCGTGGTGCATCGAATGTCCTTGCCGGCCCCCCTTCGCCTCCTCCCGTTTTCGAGCCCACCAATCCAGACGCTTCTTGATGACAGCCTCGTGCCCGAAGGGTCCGGGCTCGTAGAAGGTCGTACCCCGCAATTCCTCTGGAAGGTAGTCCTGAGGGGCCACTCCGCCAGGCTCATTGGGGTCGTATCGGTAGCCGGCTCCGTAACCGAGATCCTTCATGAGATCCGTGGGGGCATTCCGGATATGGAGAGGGACCGCCGCCCCAGGAGTCTCCCGGGCCGTTTTGAGAGCCTCGCTCCAGGCTGCATAGGCCCGAGTGGACTTCGGAGCCGTAGCCAGATAGACGGTGGCCTGGGCCAGAGCCAGGTCTCCTTCCGGAGATCCCAGAAAGTGAAACGCGTCTCTGGCTGCCACGGCCACACGGAGAGCTTCGGGGTCTGCAAGCCCCACGTCCTCCGAAGCGATCCGGATAAGGCGTCGAGCCAGGTATAGAGGGTCCTCTCCCCCGTCCAGCATCCGGGCCAGCCAGTAGAGCGCACCGTCCGGATCGCTGCCTCGAACGGCTTTGTGAAGCGCCGAAATGAGGTTGTAGTGTTCCTCCCCGCCCTTGTCGTAGACGGCGAATCGGAGTTGTGTGGCGTTGCGGACCGCTTCGAGGGTCAGGTGCCCTCCCTTTCCCACCAGCTTCGCGGCACCCTCCAGGATTCCCAGGGCTCTTCGGGCATCCCCATCCGATTCCCGGGCCAGGAAGGCCAGGACCTGTCCGTCCCAGGAGATGCCCATCCCCCCCAGCCCCCGCTCTTCGTCCTTCAGGGCGTCACCCAGGATGGTGGCCATGGCCTCCTGGGAAAGGGCTTCCAGAACGAAGACCGGAGCCCTGGAAAGAAGAGGCCGCACGATCTCGAAAGAAGGATTCTCGGTGGTGGCGCCCAGGAGGATGATTGTACCGTCCTCCACGTGCGGCAGAAAAGCATCCTGCTGGGCCTTGTTGAACCGGTGGATTTCATCACAGAAGAGAACCGTGCGGCGGCCGGAGACCTCAAGGCGCTCCCTGGCCTCTCCGATGATCTCCCGAACCCTGGCCACCCCCTGTGTGACGGCCGAGAAGGATTCGAAAGCGGCATCGGACCCCCTGGCCATGAGATGGGCGAGGGTGGTCTTGCCCGACCCCGGGGGGCCCCAGAAGATCATGCTCTCCAACTCTCCCCGGTCCAGCATGGATCTCAAGGCCTTTCCCGGCCCTAGGAGATGCTCCTGGCCCCGAAACTCCTCAAGGGAACGGGGTCGCATTCTGGCAGCCAGAGGAAGCCCTTTTTCGGAAGGTGGGACTTCCCTCCATCCCTGATCCCTGTCCTTCCGATCTTCGTTTCCGGGAAAGAGATCCAACTCTGTCACGGCGCCGGATCCTCACTCTCGAGCCATTCCAGGACCAGATCCTGCAGGGTATCCGGATCGTTCAGGGAAGGATCCTCCAGCACCTGGTCCATGAGGGCATCCAGGATCGTTCCGAAACGAGGCCCGGGCTTCATCCCCATGGCGATGAGCCGCCGCCCGTCCAGGGCGAGGTCGGCCTGATCCAGGGGGCTGCCGGACCGGACTTCCCTGCGCAGGCGATGGATCAGAGTTACGATGGCCCTGGAATCCCGCGCCCACCGGAGCGCGTCCAGCCGAGCTTTGGCGATCCATATCCGGGCCAGGGCCGGGAGGTGCCCGGGCCCGACGGAATGGAGCCAGCGTCGGAGCTCCGGTCTCTTTTCGAGGGCAACCGGCGGCTCCAGGCCCACCTCCATGAGTTCGGAAACCTGCCGAATCTCCGCATTCGAGAACCGGAGGCGCATCATGAGGGCAGCCGTCCGTTCCCGTCCCCTGGTGCCGGGATTCGTTCTATCCTGCCCGGAGGCAGGACCCCTCTCCGTACCCTGGCATTCCGGAAATCCCAAACCCTGGAAAAGGGACGCGAGCCGGAGAAGGGGCTGGTCGGGCCGGGTCATGTCCGCCAGAAGGAGGGAGTGGGTCCAGAGGTCTTCCGGCGGGTCGGGTCGGGTGCATCCACTCACCGCCGCAAGCTCCGGGTAGAGGGCGTCCAGAACCCCGGAAAGTCGGTAGAGGGAGAGGGCCCGGGAAGGAGCCGGAGCGTCGGTGAGGATCTTCATGAGCTCCTCCCGAACCCGCTCAGGGGACAGGACCCCCAGATGATCACCGGCCTCCCGGACGGCCTTCCATGTCTCGCTTTGGATGAGGAAACGGAATCTGCCGGAGAATCGAAGGGCCCGGAGGACCCGGAGATAATCTTCGGCGAACCGCTCCCGGGGATCTCCCACCGTACGCAGGAGCTTATCCTCCAGATCTCTCCTTCCGTGGAAGGGATCCCGGAACTCTCCCGTCATGGGATGCCAGGCGATGGCGTTGACGGTGAAGTCCCGTCGGGAAAGGTCCTCCTGGAGAGTCTCGGCGAACTCCACCACGGCGTGCCGCCCGAAGGTCTCCACATCCTTGCGGAAGGTGGTTACCTCCAGAAGCACGCCGTCCCGGGTCAGGACCCCCACCGTCCCGTGCTCGATCCCCACGGGAACAGTCCGGGGGAAAAGCCTCTGAACGACCCTGGGCGGAGCCCGGGTGGCCAGATCCCAGTCCCCGGACGGGAGGCCCAGGAGCGTATTCCGGATCGCTCCGCCGACGGCCCAGGTCTCGTAACCGGCCGCCTCAAGGGTTCGAGCCGCCCACCCGACATAGCCCGGCGGCCGGGGATGGGCGTCCGTCATCCCACCAATACGGCCCCTCCGTTCACGTTCAGGACCTCGCCCGTGATGTGGCGGGCCAATTCAGAACAGAGGAAGACAATGGGCCCGGCGATGTCCTCTGCCGGCGGAATCCTACCGATGGGAATCGTCGCGGTGATGGCAGCTTTTCGGTCCCCTCCCATGGCCGGATGGGCCATTTCGGTGTCGATCCAGCCCGGAGCCACACAATTCACGGTGATTCCCCGGGGGCCCATCTCCACGCAGAGTCCCTTTACCATGGAAATGATGGCCCCCTTGCTGGCGGCATAATCCACGTGATAGGCCTCACCTCGTTGTCCGGCGGTGGATCCCACGAGGACGATCCGGCCCTCATCCCGGATCCGCTTCGCTGCGGCCCGGGTGGTATAGAAGATGGAGTCCAGGTTCGCCTGGATGGTCCTCCGCCAGTGGTCGTCGGACATCTCCTGGATGGGGATCTCCTCCGGGGGCCAGATCCCGGCATTCCCGACAAAGATATCCAGACCGGCAAACTCTTCATCGGCCCGCTGAAAGAGCCTGTCCGCATCTTCCGGCACACCCAGATCCCCGGCTTCCGCCCAGGCCTTCACCCCCAGGGCGTTCAGGGACTCCACGGTTTCCCGGGCTTCCTTCTCCCGACTCCGGTAACCGATCCCCACGGAGGCCCCGGCCCTGGCCAGCAGGAGCGCCGTGGCCCTGCCCACTCCCCGGGATCCTCCTGTGACCACCGCCGTCTTCCCCCGAAGGTCCAGAATCTCACTCATGGCTTCTCCATTCCTCCATTCTCCGTCTCCTGGGATTTCAGGCCGACATCCATTTCCCCGCCAACTCACGGGCGTGGTGCTCCTCCGATTCACGGATTTCCCTGAGAACGTCACGGGTGTCCGCGTCCACGGATTCCTCCAGCAGACCCCTGTACCAGGCCAACTCGGCCTCTTCCCTGAAGCGAGCCTCCGCCTCCCAGGCCTCCAGAGCCGGAACCGGCACATTCGAGGAAGGGAGCTTCGCGGGGATTCCGTCCAACTCGAAGATACGGGCCGTGAGACGGGAAAGGTGATGCTGCTCGTCCGCATGGAGGTCGTTCAAGCGCTCCGCCAGCGCTTCGTTTCCGGCAGATCCAGCCTGGGCGGCGAGTTGACGGTAGAAAAAAGCCTGGTCCTTTTCCCGCTTCCGGCTTTCTTCCAGAAGCGCCAGCGTTCGTTCATTCACGGAGTTCTTCCTCCCGGGATTGAGGGACACGGGGCCCCTCTTCCATGAGGGTGTCCACGATCTCGCAGATTGCGTGGCCCAGGGCCAGGTGGATCTCCTGGGCCCGGGCGGTGGAGTTGGTCGGGATCACCAGGGCTCTGTCCACCAGGTGGGCAAGTCGTCCTCCACCCTTGGCCAGGAAGGCCACGGTCGTCACGCCATTTCTCCGGGCAGTCTCAGCTGCCCGCAGCAGGTTCTCCGATTCCCCGCTGGTGGAGTGGAGGAACAAGAGGTCTCCTCTGGTGGCCAGGGCCTCGACCTGCCTGGCAAAGACGCTGTCGAAGCCGAAGTCATTCCCCCCGGCGGTCAGAACCGACGTGTCCGTGGTGAGGGCCAGGGCAGGGAGGGCTCTCCTGTTCCTCCGAAACCGCACAACATATTCCGCCGCCAGATGCTGGGCATCGGCTGCGGACCCTCCGTTTCCGCAAAAGAACAGCCGGCCTCCGGTCAGCAGGGTCTCGTGTGCCAGGCGCCCGACGGCTTCCACCTCCGGCCCCAGGGTGCTTCCCACCTGCAGGGCCAGGTCTGCCAGGCCGGCGAGCATTCCCTGGACCGTGTTCTCTGGCTTCTTCATGGAATCACCACCGGTCTGCTCCCTGGAACATCCCACGGACCTTGTCCCAGAGGCTCTTTTTCAAGGCAATGGGTGGAACGGGAAGGGGGTCCTCGCCCTTGAGAATCCGGGCAGGATTGACGTCGGCCAGGAGACGAAAGCGCTCCCCTCCATCCAACTCCTCCATGGCATCCCGGACTCTCTCGAGATAGATGGAGAGGTGGGCTCGGCCATGGAAATCCGTCGAGAACACATCGATCCATCCTCGCTCCAGAAGGGTCAGGGCCCGCCTCTTGGGGGCTTCGCCGTATCGGCCGACCAGGGACCCGTAATTCACCTGGAGAAAAGCACCCGTGCTCCGCCACTCACCAGGCAGCTTCAGTTCATCATCCACCCCGTGGTACCGTTCCGGGTGAGCCAGGATGACGCGATGGCCATCCTCACGGAGGCGGTTCAGAACAGGGCCGGTAGCCGGCGGCACCTGAAGTCGGGGCCATTCCACCAGGACGAAGGGACCCCCATCCATGCGGGTCCTGGGATCAGACAGGTCCGGGTGCGGGACATCCAGCATGACCTCATGCCCTCTGCGAATGGTCATCTCCGGAAAGGTGTCGGATGCGGCGGCGATCAGGGATTCCCAACCGGCGCCGACCTCCTGCATTCGATCCTCGAACGCACCGGGAGACAGGGTGACGGATCCGTCCAGATGGGGAGTCGTCACCAGGGCCTTCACTCCCTTCCCTCGAAGGCGGCTCAGAGCGCCCAGCGCCTCATCGAGAGTCCGGGCTCCATCATCCACTCCCGGCACGAGGTGGCTGTGCAGGTCGGTAAAGGTAAGCGGATCCCGGGCATTCAACGGAAGCGATCCCCAAGGCGTTTCAGCAGGATTTCAAGGGCTTCACCCGGGCGTTCCTCCTCGGCCGCCGCCTCGCAGGCATAGGTCAGAAGAGCGTCTCCGGCCAGGAGTCTGAATGCTGCCGCGCGATTCCGTCCCGGCGCAGCCAGGGCCTCGGCGATGGCTTCGGCTCCGGGTTCCTCCAGGCTCTCGGGACCGGCGAAGGCCCGGGACTCCCCCGGGAGGAGAAGAGAGAGGAAAACCGCCGGGACCGCCGGATCTCTGCCCCTCAGCCAGTCCCGAAGGTCCTCTCTTTTGTTCATGGAGTCGGTGGAAGGTGCCATGGGCTCAGGACGCTCCGTCCATGAGGTTTCGAAGGATCTCCGTGCTGGCCTTCAAGGCCTCCTCGATCTCTCCCGGATTTCCCACGCCGGCCTGGGCCATGTGGGGACGGCCCCCTCC
>CAZSDD010000060.1:0-18291 GCA_964605505.1 uncultured Gemmatimonadaceae bacterium
GGGAGAGCCACTCCTGGAGGTTCTCCTCCACATAGGACGGAAGCCCGTCGCAGACTTCGATGGTATTCTCCGCCATCTCGGTCTCCGCCGGGTCCATGTGCCAACTCCAGGGGAGGTTGTGCGCCCCTCTTCCCGGGCCCGTGCGGAGAGGCCCGTTGGGGATGTTGGCTGCGGAGGTCCCGGCCTGCAGGTCGTATAGCTGGAGGATCGTGGCGGGGTTGGTTACCCAGATCCGAAAGACCTCTCCCTCCACATCGAAGCTGGCCAGGACACCCCCGGCCAGATCCGAGTCCGTGCCGGTACCACCATCGTCGCACCCCTGGAAGAACAAAAGGAGTGTGCCGCCCAGAAGGAACGTACCGGCAAGAAGGAGAGCCGCGAGGAGGGATGTCCCGCCCTCGAAGAAACCTCCTGGAGCCCACCTCCGTAGGGCCTGAGAGCGGATCACTCCACGAGGAAGGGACATTCTCATGATCACCATCTTGCGCCGGGTCTTGAAGCTGGTCCTCAGTTGGATCCAGGGCTGGCTCTGACTTCTGTAACCACCGCATCCTGCATCCGGTTCCCCGGAGGGCCTCTTTCGGGTCCGTGACCCGGGGGCTCCGTCGCCTCCGACCGATTCCTATGGAAACCCTGATCCACGATCTCCGTTTCGCGCTGAAGCTCCTCCGGAAGGAGAGAGCCCTCACGTCCACCGTCCTCCTTACCCTGGCCGTCTGCATCGGGGCAAATGCCACCATTTTCAGCGTCATCAACACGATTCTGCTCAAGCCCTTGCCTTATCCGGAGCCCGATCAGGTGGTGACGGTGTTCAATTCCTATCCCGGAGCCGGAGCCGAGAGGGCCTCCAGCAGCGGACCCGAGTTCTTCCTGCGGAGGGGAGAGATCGACGCTTTCCAGGAGGTGGCCAGCTTTCAGGGATGGAGCCATACTGTGGGTGAGGCCGGAAGCACGGAACGGGCCCGATCCATGCGGGTGACCTCCACCTTCTTTCCGCTCCTCCGGGTGTCCCCGGCCCTTGGAAGGAACTTCACCTGGGAGGAGATGGAGCCGGGGAATCACCAGAAGGTGATCCTGAGCCACCACTTCTGGCAGGACCGTTACGCCGGGGATCCCGGGGTCCTGGGCCGGGACCTGAGGGTGGACGGTGAGCCCTTCTCCATCATCGGCGTGCTGCCCGAAGGCTTCCGGGTGGCCGGAGAGAACCAGCTCAGGGATCTCTGGGTACCCATCCCCTTCTCTCCCGAGGAGCGCTCCCTGGAGTCCTGGCACAACAACAGCTTCACCCAGCTGGCCCGTCTGGCCCCGGGTGCCGGCATCGAACAGGCCCAGGCCCAGATCGATGCCCAGAACGAGCGGCTTCTGGACCAATGGCCGGTGCCCAACGCCCGCCAGATCCTGGAGGATACCGGATTCCACACCATTGTCCGGTCCGCCAAGGACGACATGCTCCGGGAGATCCGGCCCTCCCTCCTCATGCTCTGGGCCGGTGTGGCTTTCGTACTCCTCATCGGGTGTGTGAACATCGCCAACCTCATGCTGGCCCGCTCCAACGTTCGTATGCGAGAGCTGGCCACCCGGCTGGCCCTGGGTGCGGACCGGACCCGCCTGGGAAGACAGCTCCTTACCGAAGCGGTACTGCTGGGGGCTCTGGGCGGGATACTGGGGCTGCTTCTGGGGTACGCCGGTCTTCAACTCCTGACGACACTGGGGGTGGATGAGTTGCCGAGGGGGGCGGAGATCTCCCTGGACGGGGCCGTGGCCGTTTTCACCCTGGGCCTGGGTCTCCTCACCGGTCTCATCTTTGGCGCCATCCCCCTGGTGAACGTCATCAGATCCGACCTGAACGTCATTTTCCGATCCGAAAACAGGAGCGGAACAGCAAGCCGGGGGATGGTCTGGATGAGGAACGGCCTGGTGGTGGGACAGGTGGCCATCGCCTTCGTGCTTCTCATCGGCGCCGGTTTGATGCTCCGAAGCTTCAGGGAGGTCCTGGACCTGGATCCCGGGTTTGAAACGGAAGGAGTGGTGACGGGGCTGGTTCCCCTTTCGGATGCCCGATACCCCGACGGCAGGAGCCGGGCCCAGTTCGCGGACCGCCTCCTTCAGGAGGTCCGGGCGATTCCCGGAATCCAGGCGGCCAGCCTGGCCAGTCAACTCCCCTTCGGCGGCGATTTTTCCTCCAGCGTGATCCTGCCCGAGGGCTACATTCCCGAGCCCGGGGAGTCCATGCTCTCCCCCTTCCAGACCCGGGTGGGAACGGAGTACTTCGAAGCCATGGGAATCCCTCTGGTCCGGGGACGGACATTCGAGGCGGGAGACACGGAGGAGTCCCGGCAGGTCGTCGTCCTGGATGAGTGGCTGGCGGACCGGTACTTCCCCGGTGAGGACCCCATCGGAAAGCGGATGCTCTACGGAACGGTTCCGGGGATGGAGGAAGACCAGGAACCGTACCTCTACACCATCGTGGGAGTGGTGGCCTCTCATCGGCAGAACAGCCTTGTGGAGAGCGCCTTTGTGGGGGCCTACTATTTTCCCTACGCGCAGCGGCCCTCGGCAACGCCCTATCTGGTTTTGAAGGCCGCCCGGGACCCCATGGATGTGGTGGAGCCGGCCCGTGGGGTCATCGCCCGGCTGGATCCGGAGATTCCCTTCTATGGGGTTCGGACTCAGCAGGAGCGGGTGGATGCCTCTCTGCTCGAGCGCCGGTCTCCCATGCTCCTTCTCATGATCTTCGCAGGGGTGGCTCTCTTTCTGGCCGGAGTGGGGATCTACGGGACCCTGGCCTACTCCGTGACTCAGCGGACCCGGGAGATGGGCCTTCGAATGGCCATCGGAAGCAGCAGTGCCGGGGTTTTCAAGCTGGTGGTGGGACAGGGGTTGAGAGTGTTGGGGGCCGGGCTGATCCTGGGCGGATTGGGCTCTCTTATCCTGACCCGGTTGATCCGATCCCTTCTGTACGGAGTTCAACCCTCGGACCCAGGCGTCATGGCCACGGTGGCCCTGGTGCTGGCCATCACCGGTGTGCTGGCCTGCGTCCTCCCGGCCAGCCGGGCCACCCGCATCGATCCTGTGGTGGCGTTGACGACGGAATAGCCGTCCGCCCCTGGACACATGGGCCCCGGCGTCCTATTGGTCCCGGAAGGAAACGGCAATGGCATCGACCCCAACGGCGTCGACCCCAACTCCTGACGGCGATCCGGGACCGCATGCACGAAATGAGTCTGGCCACGGAAATCTGTCGCATCACCGCGGAGCAGGTGGGTGAGGAGGAAGCCGGAAGGGTGGTGGAGGTGGGGGTGGAAGTGGGGGATGATGCAGGAGTGGAGCCCGACAGCCTCCTGTTCTGGCTGGAGATCCTCCTTCAGGAGCCCCCGTTCAAGGCGGCCCTGCCGCGGATCCATCGAGTCGGGGGATCGACGCTGAGCGTAAGCTACCTGGAGGTCCGGGATGACGATTCGACGGATTGAAGTGCGGGAGCGGGTCATGGCCCGCAACGACGAGTTGGCAGGGGAGGTTCGCCGACGGCTGGTGGAAGCCCGGGTCCCGGCCCTGAACCTGGTCTCCTCTCCGGGGGCGGGAAAGACACTCCTCCTGGAGCGGACCCTGGAAGCCCTGTCTCCCGATCTGACCATGGCCGTGGTAACCGGGGACGTCCAGACGGAAAACGACGCCGAGCGTCTGGCTGCCCACACCGACAGCCTGGTTCAGGCCGTGGTGACCGGAGGAGGGTGTCACCTGGATGCCCGGCAGGTCCTGACAGCCCTGGAAGAGGTGGACCTGTCCCGGACGGACATCCTCTTTATCGAGAACGTGGGGAACCTGGTCTGCCCGGCCAGCTGGGATCTGGGAGAGACGGACAAGGTCGTGGTGTTCTCGGTTCCGGAGGGAGAGGACAAGCCGTTGAAGTATCCGAAGATGTTCAGAGAGGCCGGATACGTGGTCCTGAACAAGATGGATCTCCTCCCCTACCTTCCCTTCGACCTGGAGAAGGCCGTTTCCTTTGCCCGGGAGGTCAATCCGGAGCTGCGATTCTTCTACACCTCGGCATTGACGGAGGAGGGGATGGAGGAGTGGTACGGGTTCCTCCGGGACCTGGTCCGCGACCCGCGAAGGTTTGACCGTCGGCGCCCCGGCCGGCAGCCTGAACATCAAGATCAAGAGGAGGATGGGTGACCATGAGAGGATGGGTGACCATGAAGAGACGCGATTTTCTCAAGACCGCCGGAATGGCGGCGGGGGCTCTCGGGGCCGGGACGGCCTCCCTGTCTGCCCTGCCTTCATCCAGGCCCCCCGAAAGCCTCCATATCCTCATCCTTGGCGGTACCGGGTTCATCGGCCCGCACCAGGTCCGCTACGCCCAGGAGCGGGGTCACCGGGTGACCCTCTTCAATCGAGGCCGGACAGCCCCGGAGCTCTTCCCCGATGTGCGGCAGCTTCGGGGAGACAGGGCCGCCGGGGATCTGGAGGCCATCCGGGACGGGGAGTGGGACGTGGTCATCGACAACTCCTCCTCCAACCCCCGCTGGACCCGGGAATCGGCCCAGCTCCTGAAAGACCGGGCCCGCCAGTACATTTTCATCTCCACCCAGTCCGTCTATGCCTCCCGGGCGGAGATCGGTATCGATGAGACAGCGCCGGTGGGGCGCCCGGATCTGCCCAGGTCGGAATGGTCCGGCTACGGTCCCAGCAAGGCCCTCTGCGAAGAGGAGGCGGAAAAGGCATTTCCGGGTCGGGCCACCATCATTCGGCCCTCTCTCATCGTTGGGCCGAGGGACGGCACGGACCGGTGGACCTACTGGGTGGCCCGCACCCACCGAGGCGGTCTCATGGCGGTGCCGGGGACCCCTGAAGATCCCATGCAGTTCATCGACGCCCGGGACCTTTCGGAGTGGACCATACGCATGGCCGAGACCGAAACCTCCGGCATCTTCAACGCCGTAGGGCCGGGCTCTCCCCTGACCTCGGCGGAGATGTTCTATGGGATCCGGGCCGTAACCACGGGGCCCGTGGCCTTTGAGTGGATCCCCGCCGACTTTCTGGAGGAGATGGGGATCCGGCCCTGGTCCGACATGCCGGCCTGGTTCCCGCCCCGGGGCCAGCGAGCCGGGTTCGCCCGCATGAGCAACGCCCGGGCCGTGGCGGCGGGCCTCACATTCCGGCCTCTGGCCGTGACGGCGGCGGAAACCCTGGAATGGTTCCTCGGGCTCCCGGATGAGCGTCGGAAGGATCTCCGCTCCGGCATGACGCCGGGAAGGGAGGAGGCCCTTCTGGCGGCCTGGCGATTGCGGAGGGGAAACGCCGATTGAGGGCGCTGGATTGGACGGAAGCTCGTATCGGGACGATACCAAACCGAGAGGACAGGCATGACCAGTAGACGAAAGTTTCTGGCGGGAACCGCCGCGGCGGGGATGGGTCTGGGCCTGGGGGGAATTCCGGTGGGAGGAGAGAAGGGCAGCCGGGGAGAGGGGGGGGCGGTGGTTACCGGCGGTGGCCCGACCAGCCGGGAAGTACCCGTGGCAAGCCGGCCCCTCCGTATCCTCATCCTGGGAGGCACGTCCTTCCTGGGGCCGGCGGAGGTGGAGTATGCCCTGGCCCGGGGTCACCAGGTCACCCTCTTCAACCGCGGCCGGACCAATCCTCATCTCTTTCCCGATGCGGAGAAGCTCGTGGGAGACCGGGCCGTGCCGGACTACTCGGCTCTGGAGGGCCGGGAGTGGGATGCCGTCATCGACAACTCGGCCAACGTGGCCTCCTGGGTCCATGACGCGGTGCAGGTCCTGGAAAGCAGGGCTTCAAGGTATCTCTTCGTGTCCAGCATCTCAGCCCACAAGGACAACAGCATCCTGGGTCAGACGGAGGACTCGCCCGTCTTCACCCGGGAGGACTACCGGGAGGCCATGGCCGCCGGCGTGGATCCGGGAGCCTCTTTCGGAGCCCAGAAGGCGGAAGCCGAGCGCCACACCCTGGAGGCATTCGGGGAAGGTGGAATCGTGGTCCGACCCGGGCTCATCGTGGGTCCCGGAGACCGTAGCGACCGATTCACCTACTGGCCGGTGCGCATCGACAGGGGTGGAGAGGTCCTGGCTCCCGGTGACGGCACCGACTGGGCCCAGATCATCGATGTTCGGGACGTGGGACGTTTCCTGGTGGATCTGGTGGAAAAAGAGGCCAGCGGCACCTTCCTGGCCACGGGGCCGGAAGCGCCCCTTTCCATGGCCGGCATGCTCTACGGCATCCGGGCCATCACCTCTTCCCACGTGTCCTTTACGTGGGTGGATGCTGGATTTCTCCGGGAGCACGAGGTGGGAGCCTGGATGGAGATGCCGGTCTGGGTCTACCCCTCGGAGGAAACCAGGGGATTCAGCAGCTACGACTGCAGCAAGGCCATCTCGGCGGGGCTGGCTTTTCGGCCTCTTGCCGATACGGCCCGTGACACCCTGGAGTGGTGGAAGGCCAGGCCGGAGGAGGAGAAGGTTCTCCGGACGGGTTTGGCCCCGGAGAAGGAAGAGCGGATCCTGGCGGCCTGGCGGGCACGGATCGGTTGAGAGAGCCCGGCTTTTTTTGAGGAAGTCCGGCTTTTTCCTCCATTCTCCCGAAAGGTGTCCCATTCTCACGAAGGGCACCGCATTTCCCCGAAAAGCTTCGCGGCCCCGGATTCCCGTAGAATCCGGGGCCGTTGGAATTTTCCATTCCTCCTCCGGAGCCGTATACTATCCCGGTCCGAGGTCACCAATCCGTTGGTGGGAGGTTCCGGCCATGAGCATGGAAGACGTACAGGCCGTCATCGACAGCGCAAAAGCCCGGGGGATGGACCAGTTGGAGATGTTCATCCGGCGCCGGGCGCCGGCCCTTCCCGACGAGAAGGTCCAGGAGGCCGCCGAGGTGGCCGTGGAGATCATCGAGTCGGTGCCCATCTTTCTGGCCAGGGCTTCCCAGGAGGCACGGCACCGGCGAATGGTGAAGACCGTTCAGCCCGTCCTGGATCAGGTGGAACGCTACTTTCTGCGCCCGGTGGACCTGATTCCGGAGATGACCCAGGGGCTGGCGGGCCTTCTGGACGACACCTACCTGGTCCTCCGGATCCTCCAGAACCTGGACAAGGGCCCTCAGCCCTTCCTGGACTGGGACCTGGACTTTCCCGTGGCCTTTCTCAGGGGCCTGGTGGGGGACGAGATCGGGCGGAAGCTGGACAACCTCTCCATGGCCGCGGTGCAGGAAGTATCCCAGCACCTTGGTCTCCTCTGGGACCAGACGGCCCACGACGCCTGAGGACTTCACTCCCGGCCTTGCAGAACCTGACGGCAGGCTCCGGCCTCCTCCATGCGGAGGGGGCCGCTTTTCCTGTCCGATCCCCCGTTCCCGGGAAATGGGACCCCCTCGCCTGCGTCTTCGATTTTGGCCAGATTGGGGCAACTCCAGGCTTCTCCCGGGAATCAGAGAGGGGGAAGCCTTCATTCCGTACGCCAGACGGAGTCGGATTCCATGACTTTTCGCAGTGGCCGGACCCGGTTCGGCTTCCTGACCGTCGCGGTTCTCCTGGCCTGGGCCGGATCGGCCGGAGCCCAGGAGGAGACCCGCCTTCTTCGATTTCCCCATATCCATGAAGGCACGGTGGTCTTCACCTACGCGGGGGACCTCTACACCGCCCCGGTGACAGGAGGAGAGGCGAAGCGGCTCACCTCCCACGAGGGATTGGAGATCTTCGCCCGGTTCAGCCCGGACGGGCGCTGGATCGCCTTCTCCGGTGAGTACGCCGGCACCCGGCAGGTCTATGTCATGCCCTCCAGCGGGGGCCCGCCGAAGCAGCTCACCTTCTACCCCGACGTGGGTCCCATGCCCCCAAGGGGCGGATACGATCACCTGGTCCTGGACTGGACGCCCGACGGCTCGAAGATCCTCATACGGGCCAACCGGACGCCCTTCGGGGATCGGGTGGGACGGTACTACCTGGTGGATCCGGTGAACGGCGGCCTGGAGGTGCCCCTGGAGATCCCGGAAGGGGCATCCGGAGCCACCTGGGACGAGACGGGGACCAAGCTGGCCTACAACATCAAGAGCCGGGAGTGGCGGCACTGGAAGCGGTACCGGGCCGGCCGGCAACAGGACGTCTGGCTGTACGATTTCGCCGATCACACGAGTGAGCGGATCACCACAGAGACCGCTACCGACAATTTTCCCCTCTGGGTGGGCGACGAGGTGTTCTTCGTCAGCGATCGGGACGAAAACGAAAAGCTGAACCTCTGGGTCTACGATACCGACACCGGGGCCAGGAGCCAGGTGACCACCTTCACCGAATACGACGTCATGTGGCCCAGCCGGGGGGTGGGGGGCATCGTCTTCGAGAACGGTGGCTACATCTACCACATGGACCCGGCCACCCGTGAGACCCGGAAGCTCTCCATCACCGTCACCGGAGATTTCCCCTACACGGACCCCTACTTCAAGAACGTCTCCGACAACGTGGAGTCCTTCGATATCTCCCCCAGCGGGAAACGGGTGGTCTTCGCCGCCCGCGGGGAGCTCTTCACGGTGCCGGCGGAGCACGGTAACATCCGGAACGTCTCCGAAACCCCGGCCCACCGGGAGCGGGGCGTGACCTGGTCCCCCGACGGAAAGTGGCTCACCTACTTCTCCGACGCCGAGGACAATTACGACCTCTACGTCATGCCCTCGGATCGGTCCGCCGAGCCCACCCGGCTGGTGACGGGGGAGAAGGTCTGGATGGACGGGGTCCGGTGGTCCCGGGATTCGAAATGGATCGCCTGGTCCGACAACATGAACCGGCTCCGGGCCATGGAGGTGGCGTCCCAGCGGCTGGTGGAGGTCGATCAGACCATGACGGGCGCCCTTAGCGACTTCGCGTGGTCCCCCGATGGAAAGTGGATCGCCTATTCCAGGAACGGGCGGAACGCCATGTCCTCCATCTGGCTCTACTCCTTCGATTCGGAGGAGAGGGTCCAGGTCACCTCGGAGATGACCGACGAGGCCAATCCTGCCTTCGATCCGAAGAGCCGCTTCCTGTACTTCACTTCGTCCCGGGACTTCAACTTCAGCTTCGGCGGCGGAAGCAATTTCCGGTCGCGGATCTACGCCGCCACCCTGAAGGAGGATTACGGCCACCCCTTCCCGCCCCGAAGCGATGAGGAGCCGGCTGTGGTGGGAGAGCCGGAGCCGACGGAGGAAAAGGAGGAGGAGGACCCGGAAGGGCCGATGCAGGTGGATCTGGAGGGGCTGGGAGAACGGATCATGGCTCTTCCGGGTCTGGATCCCGGGCGCTACTCCGGTCTCATTCCCACCGAGGACGGGCTCCTCTTCAGCTCCGGTGGGGAGCTTCACCTCTACTCCCTGGAAGACCGGGAGTCCAAGGAGATCATTACCGGGATCCGAGGCTTCTCCATCACCCCGGACCGGAAGAAGCTGGTGTACCGGACGGGGAGCTCGGACTTCGGCATCGTTGACGTCAAGCCCGGGCAGAAGAATGACGCCGGTCGCCTGGAGCTGGAAGGGATGAGGCTCCGGATCGACCCGATGGTGGAGTGGGCCCAGATCTACCACGATGCCTGGCTCATCATGCGAGACTGGTTCTACGATCCCGACATGCACGGAGTGGACTGGCCGGCCATGTACCAGCGGTACCTTCCCCTGGTGGACCATGTTGCCCACCGGGCTGATCTGGATTACGTCATCACCGAGCTTATCGGAGAGCTGAACGTGGGCCACGCCTACTCCAATTCGTCTCCGGAGCAACCCAGCGTGGAGCGGGTGGAGGTGGCGCTCCTGGGAGCCGAGTTCGAGGCCGAGGGCGACCGGTACCGCATCAGCAACATCTTTCCCGGGGAGAACTGGCACGAGGAGTATCGCTCTCCCCTGACGGAGCCGGGGATCGGCATCGAAGAGGGGGACTACCTCATCGCCATCGACGGGGATGAGGTTACCACCGCCGAGAATCCCTACGCATTCCTGGTGGGGAAGGCGGACCGGACGGTGGAGGTGACAGTGAACGACCGTCCCGACGGCCGGGGAGCACGGAGCTTCACCATCAGGCCCATCAAATCCGAGTTGGGCCTCCGCTATCAGGAGTGGGTGGACGAGAACGTCGCTCTCGTGGACTCCCTCTCCGACGGTCGCATCGGCTATATCCACCTGCCCAACACCAGCACGCCGGGATTCCGGGAGCTCTATGAGAGTTGGCAGCCGCTGCACATGAAGGAGGCCATCATCCTGGACGACCGGTACAATGGCGGCGGGTTCATTCCCGAGGACATGGCCTTCATGGTGGGAGCCCCTCTTCTGAACCTCTGGGCCCGCCGGCACCTGGAGCTCTACACCCAGCCGTCTGTGGTCCACACCGGGCCCAAGGCCATGCTCATCAACGGCCAGTCCTCCTCCGGGGGAGACGCCCTGCCGTACTACTTCAGGAGGCTGGACCTCGGCCCCCTCATCGGGGAACGGACCTGGGGCGGCCTGGTGGGTTACAGCGGGAATCCGGGATTCGTGGACGGCGGCAACATCATCGCGCCGCGCTTCGCCTTCGTGGACGTGGAGGGAGAGTGGGCCGTGGAAGCCGAGGGAGTGGATCCGGATCCGGGTTTCGAGGTTCTGGACCGGCCGGAGGCCATTGCCGCCGGCCGTGAGCCCATGATCGAGCGGGCCGTGGAGTATCTACTGGAGGAGCTGAAGAAGCCCCAGTACCAGCGGCCCGAGCGGCCTTCCGGGCCCATCCGGAAGGTGGGAGGCGGCGGCCTGTAGGGGCTCTGCCTCTTTCGAAGAATGGTGGGGCCGTCCGGGGGGTTCCCTCCGGGCGGCCTCTTCCGCTCCGGCTCCGGGACAGGATTTATATCTCAATCTCTATCGAGTCCTTCCAACCTGATCCGTGGCCCTTTCACTCCGGGTGATCCGATCTTTGAAGAGTCCTGCCAGTGCTGAAGGAGCACCAGCTTCGTCACCCGTCCGGAAAGGCAGGAATGACAGGTTACCCCGAAAACCCAGCTTCGAACGTGACGGAGGACCCCCTGCCGGATCCCACGCCATACCCACGCCGATCCTCGGGAGAAGTCCCGAGTGAGCGATCTTCCCGGGTCGTCCTCGAGGGCCTTCGCCCCATGGTGGACGGAGGCCGTTTCCCGGTCAAGCGGACGGTGGGCGAGACCGTCCGGGTGGAAGTGGACATGTTCGCCGACGGCCACGACCACCTGGCCGGGGTCCTCCTCTTCCGGCCCGAGGCCACGCAGGAATGGGAGCGGGCTCCCCTGGAGGAGCTGCCCAATGACCGTTGGGTGGGGGAATTCAAAGTGGAGAGGGAGGGCAGCTATTTCTATACGGTGGAAGGTTGGCTCGATCCCTTCGCCACCTGGCGGGCTGACACCGAGAAGAAGGTGGAAGCGGGACAGGCCATCGCCGTGGAGATGGAGGCCGGGGCTCTCCTGGTGACGGCGGCGGCGGAACGGGCGGTAAATGATGAAGATCGGACCCTCCTTCTGGCATGGGCCGAGGTTCTGAAGGACCCCGGCATGGAGCCGGAGCAGCGATTCGGGATGACACAGGGCTCGGAGTTGGATGATCTCATGGCCCGTCATCCGGATCGATCCACCGCAGCGGCCCACGGCCAGGAGCTGGAAGTGCTGGTGGACCGGAAGCGGGCCGGATTCAGCGCCTGGTATGAGTTCTTTCCCCGGTCCTGCACGGATGATCCCGCCCGCCACGGCACGTTCGACGACTGTCTTCAGCGCCTGGAATACGTGGCGGGCATGGGATTCGACGTTGTGTATCTCCCCCCTGTCCATCCCATCGGCCAGGCCCATCGAAAGGGTCCGAACAACGCTCCTGCGGCGGGGCCGGACGATCCCGGGAGCCCCTGGGCCATCGGCAGCCGGGAGGGTGGGCACACATCCATCCATCCTTCTCTGGGAACGCTGGAGGACTTCGACGCCTTTCTCCTCAGGACCCGGGAGCTGGGAATGGAGGTGGCCCTGGACCTGGCCTACCAGTGCTCTCCGGATCACCCGTGGGTGGGGGAGCACCCCGAGTGGTTCCGCCGGCGTCCCGACGGGTCGATCCAATACGCCGAGAACCCTCCCAAGAAGTACCAGGACATCTATCCCCTCGATTTCGAAACCCGGGAATGGAGAAGTCTGTGGGAGGCTCTGGCCCAGGTCGCCGAGTTCTGGATTCGGCGGGGGGTGAAGATCTTCCGGGTGGACAATCCACACACCAAGCCTTTCGGCTTCTGGGAGTGGATGATCAGGAGGCTGAAGGAAGGTCATCCCGACGTCCTCTTTCTCTCCGAAGCCTTCACCCGGCCCAGAAAGATGCACCGGCTGGCCAAGCTGGGGTTCACCCAGTCCTATACCTATTTCACCTGGCGAAACAGCAAGGAAGAGCTGGAGGAGTATTTCACCCATCTCTTCATGGAGAAGGGCCGGGAATACTTCCGACCGAACCTCTGGCCGAACACTCCCGACATCCTCAACGAATATCTCCAGGTAGGGGGGAGGCCCGCGTTCCTCATCCGGGTCACGCTGGCCGCCACCGCTGCGGCCAGCTACGGGATCTACGGCCCTCCCTTCGAACTGGTCGAGAGGGAGCCCCGGGAGCCGGGAAGCGAGGAATACCTGGACTCGGAGAAGTACGAGATCCGGAGTTGGGACCTGGACCACCCGGAGTCCCTGGGGCCCTATATCGCCAGGCTCAACCGGATCCGCCGCCAGAACCCGGCCCTGCAGCAGAACTTCAATTTCCGGCTCCTGGAGACGGGCAACGAAAAGCTCCTGGGGTTCTTGAAGGCCACGGAAGACGGGTCCAACGTGATTCTGGTCATCGTTAACCTGGATCCCGACTACGCCCACACGGGATGGGTGCACCTCCCCCTGGAGGACCTGGAGTTGGATCCCCACCAGTCCTACCAGGTCCACGATCTGATGACGGACGCCCGCTTCCTCTGGTCCGGATCTCCGAACTACGTGGCCCTGGATCCGGCGAGCGCTCCAGCCCACATCTTCAAGCTCCGTCGCCGGATCCGAACGGAGCGTGACTTCGAATACTTCGTCTGAACCGTCCTCCACATTCCCGGGGCAACCATGTCCAGAAGCGCTACTCGTATCTCCGCCCATCCGTCCCGGTCCGAGAGGGCCCGCACCCGGATCTCCTTTTCCGGGGAACATGGCCCGGCTCCGGGGGAAGAGTCGCTCTGGTACAAGGACGCCGTCCTGTACGAGCTCCACGTGCGAGCCTTCCAGGACAGCGACGGCGACGGGATCGGGGATTTCCCCGGTCTCATCCAGAGGCTGGATTACCTCCAGGACCTGGGCGTGAACGTCATCTGGCTCCTCCCCTTCTACCCTTCTCCCCTCCGGGATGACGGATACGACATCGGCGACTACCGGGCGATCCACCCGGACTACGGCACGCTGGCGGATTTCAAGCGATTCCTGCGGGAAGCGCACAAGCGGGATCTCCGGGTGGTGACGGAGCTGGTGATGAACCACACCTCCGACCAGCATCCCTGGTTCCAGCGGGCCCGTCGAGCGGATCCGGGGACCGTGGAGCGGGACTTCTACGTGTGGAGCGACACTCCGGACCGGTACAAAGACACCCGGATCATCTTCAATGACTTCGAGAGCTCCAACTGGGCGTGGGATCCCGTGGCGAAGGCCTACTACTGGCACCGTTTCTATTCCCACCAGCCGGATCTGAACTTCGACAATCCGGCCGTCAAGGAGGCCATGTTCGACGTCGTGGACTTCTGGCTGGACATGGGCGTGGACGGAATGCGCCTGGACGCGGTGCCCTACCTGTTCCAGCGGGAGGGAACCAACTGTGAGAACCTCCCGGAAACCCACGTGTTTCTCAAGGAGCTACGGGCTCACGTGGACGAAAACTATGACGACCGCATGTTCCTGGCCGAGGCGAACATGTGGCCCGAGGACGCCGTCACCTACTTCGGGGATGGGGACGAGTGCCACATGGGGTTCCACTTTCCTCTCATGCCCCGCCTTTTCATGGCCGTGAGGATGGAAGACCGCTATCCCATCGTGGATACGCTCCAGGAGATGCCGTCCATTCCCGACACCTGCCAGTGGGCCCTTTTCCTGCGAAACCACGACGAGCTCACCCTGGAGATGGTGACCGACGAGGACAGGGACTACATGTACCGGGTCTACGCCAGCGATCCCCAGGCCCGGGTAAATCAGGGAATCCGGCGTCGCCTGGCTCCCCTTCTGAGCAACCATCGCCGGAAGATCGAGCTCCTGAAGGGCCTTCTCTTTTCCCTTCCCGGGACCCCTGTCCTCTACTACGGCGACGAGATGGGGATGGGCGACAACTACTACCTGGGAGACCGGAACGGCGTGCGGACACCCATGCAGTGGAGCCCGGACCGGAACGCCGGATTCTCCAAGGCCAACCCGCAGCGTCTCTACCTTCCCGTGGTCATCGATCCCGAGTATCACTTTGGATCCCTGAACGTGGAGGCCCAGCAGAACAATCCCCAATCCCTCCTCTGGTGGGTCAAGCGCCTCCTGGCTCTCCGCCGTCAGTTCGTAGCCTTCGGCAGGGGAGAGATGGAGATCCTCCACCCGGAGAACCGGAAGGTCCTGGCGTTCCTCCGGGAATACGACGGCCAACGTATTCTGGTGGTCGCCAACCTGTCCCGATTCGCCCAGTTCGCCGAATTGGACCTCCACGAGCACCGGGGACGGATCCCGGTGGAGCTTTTCGGCCGCACCCGGTTCCCGCCCATCGGCGAGGACCCGTACTTCTTCACCCTGGGACCCCACACCTTCCACTGGTTTCTCCTCGAGCCTTCCCGGGAGTCGGAGGAGGAAGAGGGAGGACCTGCCATCCCCTCTCTCCGTGTGAAGGGGAGTTGGAGGAACACCGTCCGGGGGCGGGTGCGGCCCACGGTCCTTTCGGCCCTGGAGCGGTACTTCAGGAGGGCCCGCTGGTTCGGGGGGAAGGCCCGCACCGTAGCCGGGGTCCAGGTTGCCGACGTCATCTCGCCGGACTCCGACGGATTGGACTGGTGCCTGGTCCTGGTGCGCGTCGAGTACCGGGAGGGAGAGCCCGAGTCCTTCCTGATTCCTCTGGCCTTCACGGAAGAGGAACCAGGAACGGACGGTGTCGACGTGAGGAATCTGGTGGCCCAACTCACCGTGGAGCGGAAGGAGGGCGATCCCCGGCGGGGCCACCTCTACGAGCCCGTCGGAGAAACGAGGTTGGCGGCGGAGCTGCTGCACGTCATCGGGAAAAGGCGGCGCCTGGCGGGCGAGAAAGGGGAGGTGGTGGGGGATCCGTCTCCCCACCTGAAGGAGGTCTGGTCTCCCGGCAAGCCTGTACCCGACTCCAGCGTTCTGGACTCGGAGCAGAGCAATACCTCCATCCGCTTCGGCCAGCAGATGATCCTCAAGCTCTTCCGGAAGGTGGATCCGGGAATGAACCCCGATCTGGAGATCGGGAAGTTCCTCACGGAACGAACCGATTTCGAGCACTATCCCAGAGTGCTGGGGGGGATGGAGTATCGAACTCCCAGAGGCCCCTCCTCCACCCTGGGGGTCCTCCAGGAGTACGTCCCCAATGAGGGAGATGCGTGGCGCTTCACCCTGGACGCTCTCCAGCAGTACTGGGAACGCTGCCTGTCACTGAGCCCGGAGGAACGGAGTTCGCCGAAGCTTCCTTCCGCCTCGCTCCTGGAGCGGAGCGGGCTGGAGGCGGAGGAGATGATCCGCACGCTCATCGGCCCGGCCCTCAACTCCATCCAGGATCTGGGCCGGATGACGGGAGAGATGCACCTGGCCCTGGCCTCGGACCCGACCCGACCGGACTTTGCGCCGGAGCCGGATCCCCCCCATTTCTCCCGCTCCCTCTTCCAGTCCGTGCGCTCCCAGGCCAGGGAGAGCCTGGACCTTCTGAGGAAGCGGCTTGAAACGGTTCCGGAAGACGACCGGCGCTCCGCGGAGATCCTCCTCTCACGGGGCGAAGAGGTGCGGAGACGGCTCAGGAGCCTTACCGACGAGGAAATCTCGTCCCGGAGGATCCGCTGCCACGGGGATTACCATCTGGGACAGGTTCTTTACACGGGAAGGGACTTCGTGGTCATCGACTTCGAAGGAGAGCCCGCCCGTTCCATCAGCGAGCGCCGCCTGAAGCGCTCTCCCCTCCGGGACGTATCGGGAATGCTGCGCTCCCTCCACTATGCCAGCGTGTTCGGCCTTCTCCACGGAGAGGCGGTCAGGCCCGAGGACCGAGCGGTACTGGAGCCCTGGGCCCGGGTATGGTATTTCTGGATGTCCGGAGCATTCCTGAAGGGGTATCTGGATGTGGTGAAAGATGCGACCTTCCTCCCCGGGAGCCGGAGCGCCCGGGAGGGTCTGCTGAAGCTGTTCCTGTTCGAGAAGGCGGCCTACGAGCTTCGATACGAGTTGAACAACAGGCCCGACTGGGTCCGGGTCCCCGTGGAAGGTCTTCTGGATCTCCTGGGAAGCCCCGGAGAAGCTGGAGAAGATGAAGGATGACGGAAAAGAGACATCTGGAACCCATACGGATCCCTCCCTCGGAGACGGGCAGGAAATCGCCTCACGGCGGGACCGATCCGGCAGGTCCCCCCCGGAGCCCCTCGGGCCTCCTTCTCACCGAAGACGATCTGCACTGGTTCGGTGAAGGGAATCACTACCGGCTTTATCAGAAGATGGGTGCCCACCCGGACCGGGAGGAGGGGACGGACGGGGTTCGCTTCGCCGTCTGGGCTCCGGAGGCCCGGAGCGTGCATGTCATGGGGGACTTCAACGGATGGGACAAGGGCTCCCACCCCCTGGAGTCCCGAGGCGTTTCGGGAATCTGGGCCGGATTCATTCCCGGTATCGGCCCGGGGGAAGCCTACAAGTACCACGTCCATTCCAACCTCAACGACTATCGGGTCGACAAGGCGGATCCGTTCGCCTTCTTTTCCCGCACGGCTCCGGAAACCACATCCGTGGTCTGGGACCTGAGCTATGACTGGGAGGACCGTCAATGGATGGAAGAGCGGAGCGAGCACCGCCTGTCTTCCACGCCCATGTCCATCTACGAGGTGCACCTGGGCTCCTGGCGCCGGCCCGAAGACGATCCGGGCCGGTTCCTCTCCTACCGGGAGATCGCCCCTCTGCTGGTGGAATACGTCAAGGAAATGGGCTTCACCCACGTGGAGTTCATGCCCCTGACGGAGCATCCCTTCTACGGCTCCTGGGGCTACCAGGTCACTTCCTTCTTCGCCCCCACCGGCCGCTACGGGTCCCCCCAGGATCTCATGTTCCTCATCGATCTTCTGCACCGGAACGGCATCGGTGTGATCCTGGACTGGGTGCCTTCCCATTTCCCGTCCGACGAGCACGGCCTCGGCTACTTCGACGGGAGTCATCTGTATGAGCACCAGGATCCCCGGAAGGGGTTCCACCCGGATTGGAACAGCTTCATCTTCAACTATGATCGGCACGAGGTCAGAAGCTTCCTCCTCAGCAGCGCCCTCTTCTGGCTGGACCGGTACCACATCGACGGCATCCGGGTGGATGCGGTGGCTTCCATGCTCTACCTGGACTATTCCCGGAAGGAGGGGGAATGGATCCCCAACCAGCACGGAGGCCGGGAGAACCTGGCGGCCATCCAATTTCTCCGGCAGCTCAACGAGACCGCCTACCGGGAGCATCCCGGGATCGAGACCATCGCGGAGGAGTCCACGGCCTGGCCCATGGTTTCCCGGCCCACCTACCTGGGAGGGCTGGGATTCGGGGCGAAGTGGGACATGGGGTGGATGCACGATACCCTGGAGTACTTCCGCCTGGACCCCATCCACCGGAAGTACCACCAGGACTATCTTACCTTTCGCCAACTCTACGCCGGCACCGAGAACTTCGTCCTCTCCCTCAGCCATGACGAGGCGGTCCACGGCAAGGGCTCCCTCCTGGGGAAGATGCCCGGAGACGATTGGCAGCAATTCGCCAACCTCCGCCTCCTCTTCGCCTGGATGTTCGCCCAGCAGGGGAAGAAGCTCGTCTTCATGGGAGGGGAGCTGGGGCAGCGGCGGGAATGGAACCACGATCAGAGCCTGGACTGGCACCTTCTGGAGTACCCGCACCACGAGGGAGTCCGGAGGTGGCTGGCGGATCTGAACCGCCTGTACAGGGAGGAGCCGGCCCTGCACCGAAGGGACTTCGAACACGAAGGCTTCGAGTGGGTGGACTGCACCGACGTCGAGCACAGCGTGATGAGCCTCCTCCGAAAAGGCCGGCCCGGGGACCCGGAGGTCCTGGCTGTCTTCAA
>CAZSDD010000061.1:0-15996 GCA_964605505.1 uncultured Gemmatimonadaceae bacterium
TTCCTCCCATTCGTCCCGGTTCAGGTCGTCCCGGTTCAGGTCGTCCCGGTTCAGGCCCGGGTTGGCCTCATCGGTCAGGGTCTGGAACCGGCCTGTTCCATTCTCCCGAATCCCGGGCTAATCGACATACGCCTCTTCCAGCCAGGCCGAGATATCCGCCACGGCCAGATTCCTTTCCCGGGCCGGCTCCCTCAGGTTCACCATGCAGATGGGGCACATGGTGACCAGTTGATCGCCGAGGGCGGCAAGCTGCTCCACCCTCCTGTCGGCAATGGCCCTCGCCTTTTTCGGAAATAGGGACTCGATGGGCCCGCCACAGCAGAAGGTCATCTTTCCGGAGTACTCCGGCTCCACGGCCTCCACCCCCGCCTCCCGCAGAAGGTACCGCGGTTCCTCGATGACCTCCTCCTGTCGGGCATACACACAGGAATCGTGGATGACGACAGATCGCCCGAGAGCCCTCCCGGGCCTGGCCCCGCTCTCAGCCAGAACCTCCAGATAGCTCTTTACCTCCACACCATTCTCCCCCAAAGCATTGGGGTAAACGCTCCGTATGACGTTGGTGGTATGGGGGTCCACCGTGATGATCCGCTTGACGCCATTGCTGCGAAAGAGATCCTGGACCCGCCTGGCGTGTCCCTGAAACGCGTCGCAGAGTCCCTCATCGTGGGCCAGGGCCCCGGCGTAGAGCTCCCGGTCGTAGAGGTAGCCGAACTCCACCCCTGCGTTCCTGAGAAGCAGCGCTACGTTTCGGAGGAGCCCATCGAAGGCCTCCTGGTCCGTTCGGCTCACCAGGAGGGGGGTAAACCGGGAACCGTCGATGTATCGATTGACGACCCGTCCGACCCCGAAGAGGCGCACCAGGGGAGAGTCCTCCACCCGGGACAGCAGCTTTCCAAGGGCAATCATGGAGGGCATGAGCTGGTACATGAGTCCCGTGTAGAGGATCGTCTTCCCTCCCATGGGGATCCCCAACCCCTGGGCCCACCCCACGCTCCGCTTCCTGGATAGGGGGAGGACGCTGCCCCGGCGGCTCAGATTGTCCGCCAGGATTCCCAGAACCTGCTTCGTCGGAAGAGAAATGATCAGCTCCTCTCTTCATCCCCCGAGATGGAAGACCTCTCGGTTGAGGTAGCACCGAAGGCACATCATGTTTTCGACGATATGCACTCCGCCGGGACAGTTTTCCTCGCACATTCCGCAGAGAAGACAGGAAAAGATGGTCTCGGCGTTCTCAATGACCTTGTCCTCCAGCCCCAGCATCACGTACCGGAACATACGCCGGGGCAGGAGATCAAATCCCATGGGGCAGATGGCCGTGCACAGGCCGCAGTGCATGCAGGCATAGGCGTTGAACTCCTCCGAGCAACTCACCTCTTCCAGGAATTCTGCGTTGACGGTGGACATCCCCGGCTCTCAATCGTTCAGCTCGTAGCGAAAATACCCGTCCTCATCCGCCCTGCCCGTGTCCCGGAGGATCCCGTACTTCCACATGGCCATCGTCCAGATCACCACCTCGTGCCTGGGAGCCCCGAGATGCTGGGCGATCTCAGGGATCGTCCGGGGCTCCCGGGCGACGAAGGCAGCGATATCGTCTCTGACGACCATTTCGTCCCTCATGATCTCGCTCTGGCTGCGCATCATGGGCCGCACCATGGTCAGGCCTCCCGGGCAAGGGCGTGGATCGAGGCCCTGATCTGGGAATCCCTGTAGCCCGTGAGATCCAGGGCGTTCTCCGGGCAAACGGCCACACAGGCACCCCCTCCCTTGCAGAGGGCGGAAGCCACCTCGGCCACCTCTTTTCCGTTCCAGGGGACCTTTCGGATGGCGTCGTAGGGGCAGGCTTCCAGGCAGGCGCCACACCAGACACACCGCTCGGGGTCCACCTCCGCCACAAACGGCTCCAACTCCACGTATCCCTTCATGAGGAGGGCGGCGCTCTTGGAAACCCCGGCCAGAGCCGATGCCACGCTCTCGGCCATGGTCTTCGGCCCCTGGGAGGCCCCCACGATGAAGACCCCGTCCACCACCGTCTCCACGGGCCTGAGCTTGGGGTGGATCTCGTTGAAGAACCCGTCCGGACCCACGGGAAGCTTCAGAGCGCGCACCAGGCCGTCGTTTTTTCTTGGCACCATCCCCGTCACCAGGACCACCAGATCGGCCAGAATATCGATCTCTTCTCCTCCCAGGAGCTCATCTCTAACCCGAACCCAGAGCCCTCCGTTTTCCCGCTCTACCGTGGGGGGATCCTGGGCCCCGTACCTCACGAAGACGGAGTGGGATCGGGCCGCCCCCTCGTACAGGACCTCGTGCTTTCCGTAGGTCCTCATGTCCCGGAAAAGGTGGAACTGATGGAGGCCCGGGTCTTTTTCCCAGGCACAGACGGCCTCATGGGTAGCGGCGTTGCAGCAGTACCGTGAACAGTAGTGGTTCGCCCCTTCTTCCTGCCGGCTTCCCACGCAATAGATGTAGACGATGTTCCGGATGGGACGATCCTTGTGGAACAGCCCCTGGTCGGCCCGGGCAACCAGCTCCTTGAACTCCGGAAGGCGCAGGACACCGTCCTGGCCGTAGCCGTACTCGCCCTCCTCAGGCTCGTAGGCGTCGAATCCGGTGGCCACCAGGATCGCCCCGACCCGCAGAGTCAGAAAGTCTCCGTTCTGCAAACGGACCTTCACGGAAAAATCTCCCACGGTACCGCCCTTCTCCACCACCTCGGCGCCGGTGAAGAGTGTGACGTTTTCCCGCTGGCTCATCTGTTCAACCAACCCGCGGATGATGGCGGAGCCCTCCTGATCATGGAGGAACATCTTCCCCCACTTCCCCGTCCATCCACCCACCTCCTCCCTCTCTTCCACCAGGTGCACCGACAGGCCAAGATCCGAAAGGGCCAGGGAAGCCCGGAGCCCCGCCACTCCGGCGCCGATGACCAGCACGCTGGGCACGGTGTCGATCCTCTCCGGTTCGAGCGTTTCCGCCAGACGAGCCCGGGCGATGCCGGCCCGGACCAACCGGATTGCCTTCCGGGTGGCCGCCTCGACATTTCCCTGGTGAGCCCAGGAGCACTGCTCCCGGATGTTCACCTGGACATACCGGTAGGGGTTGAGGCCCACACGTTCGGCCATGGCCCGGAAGGTGAAGAGGTGAAGCTTGGGGGAGCAGGAAGCGATGACGAGACCTGTCAGGCCCAGAGCCCGGACATCTTCCATGATCTCTTCCTGGGCGGCGTCGGAACAGGTGAACATGTGCGTCCGGGCCACCACCACCCCCGGCTCGTCCTTCACCTGGTTCCTGACCTCTTCCACATCCACGTGATCCGAGATGTTTCCGCCGCAGTAGCAGACGAAAACGCCGATTCTCTGGTCACTCATTCCTCCACCCTCCTTCCCCCCTCCACCCAGGCCGCCGCCTGTGCGGCTGCAGCTCCGGCATGGAGAATGGCGTCGGGAATATCCCGGGCCGCCGAGGTGGATCCGGCCACGAAGACTCCGTCCACGGAGGTCCGGCCCGGATTGATGTCTTCGTCGGTTTCCTCCACGAAGCCGAAATCGTCAGCCCTCAGCGCACCATTCTTGAAGAGACCCGGTGCCTCGGGATTCGGGAGCAGCCCCACGGACAGCACCACCAGGTCGTATTCGGCTTTCTGGAGACATCCACAACCGGCCACATCTTCATAGTGTACCACCAGATCTTCGTTTTCCGTTTCCTCGATCTTCGCCACCCGCCCTTCCACGAAGTTGGTCCCCATGCCGATGGCCTGCTGGTAGAACTCCTCGTACCCCTTCCCGAAGGCCCGGATGTCGAAGAAGTGAATGCTGATATCCGCCAGAGGCAGGGCACCCATGAGCAGCTGGGCCTGCTTGATGGAGTACATGCAGCACACCCGGGAACACAGGGGATTGTCCACTGTCCGGTCCCGGGAACCGGTGCAGAGGACAAAGGCGATCCTGTCGGGCTGCTTTCCGTCGGAAGGACGGACTACCGCATTGTAGGGACGGGTGGGAGACAGAATCCGGTCCATCTGCATGGCCGTGATGACATTGGGAAAGCGTCCGTACCCGTAGCTGGGCTTCTTCAACGGGTCGAAGAGCTGGAAACCGGTGGCCACCACCACCGATTTCACCTCCAGGAACTCCTCCTCCGTCTGCATGTCCAGATGTATGGCGTCGGCGGGGCAGGCAAGGATGCATTCCCGGCACTCGGAGCATCCCCCGCAGTCCAGACACCGGCCCGCGTTGAAGCGGGCTTCCTTTTCTGTCAGAGCTCCCTCCACCTCGGCAAAGCTCTTTGCGCGTTCCCCGGGATCCAGGCTCGGTGGCAGAATTGCTTCACGCCTTCCACTGGAACCGGCCCGCTTGATTGCCGACTCCACATCCACCACCGGCAGTGCCCGGGGCCGATGGTTGCCGGAAAGGGGAAGGCCGTCCAGAAACCGGCGGATGAAGAAGGCTCCCCGTTTACCCTGGGCCACCGCGTCAACGATGGAGGCCGGCCCCGTCACCACGTCTCCCCCGGCGAAAACGCAATCCTGGGAGGTTTGCAGAGTTTCGTCGTCCACCTCCAGGGTGCCGTCGGGTCGGAGAGCCAACTCCCCGGCGAAAGGACCGGAACCGGGCTTGAGCCCGATGGCCGTGATGACCCGATCCGCCGGGATGATCTCCTCTGATCCAGGGACGGGAACGGGCCGTCGCCGGCCGCTCTCATCCGGCTCTCCCAGACGCATGGAGAGGGACTCGGCCGCCGCCACCTTCCCGTCCATGCCGATGAAGCGGGTGGGGACCTTCAGGAACTGGAACTCCACACCCTCTTTTTCGGCGGCCTCCACCTCCCAGTCATGGGCCGGCATCTCCGCCCGGCTTCGGCGATACTGGACGGTGACGCTCCGGGCCCCCAGCCTCAGGGCCATTCGGGCCGGATCGATGCAGGCGTTTCCCCCTCCCACCATCAGGACCCGCTCTCCCTCCAGAGAGGGAGGGGATCCCGAGTTGGCAGCCCGAAGAAAGGTCATGCAGCTGGTGACGCCGGACAGGTCCTCACCGGGAATTCCCATGGGGCGGGGTTCCATGGCGCCCACCGCCACAAAGACGGCATCGAACCCCTCCGATTTCAGGGACCCGAGGGATGACACCGGCGAGTTGGTCCGGATCTCCACTCCCAGGGCGGTGACGTTCCTGATGTCCCGATCCAGGACCGTCCTGGGAATGCGATAGGAGGGGATCCCCTGTCGCAGCATGCCACCTGGTTCCGGGCCCCCCTCGAAGAGGGTCACACCGTATCCGTCCCGTGCCAGAAAGTAGGCGGCCGTGAGGCCCGCCGGCCCCGAGCCGACGATGGCCACCTGTTCCTCGCGGCGTTCCAGGGGAGGACCGTATTCAGGCTCCGGGTGCTCCGAGTAGTACCGATCCACCATGAAACGCTTGATGGCCCGGATGGCCACCGGCCCCTCCAGCTCTCCCCGGGTGCAGGCCGTCTCGCAGGGCGCGTAGCAGGCCCGGCTCAGGCACCCAGGCAGCGGAGCGTCTTCCATGTGGAGGTGAAAGGCCTGCCGGTGCTTCCCGGCCCGGACCAGGGAGACGAATCCGTGGGCCTTGACTCCGGCGGGACAGGCGGCAGAGCAGGGAGAGGTTCCGAAGCGCTGGATCAGGGCCTTTCTGGGAACGGCCTGAGGGAAGGGCACATGGGCGATCCGGCGGGCGGAAAGACCGAAGTTGAACAGATCCGGGACCGACACCGTGCAGGCCAGCTCACACTCCCCGCACCCGGTGCAGGCCGCCGAATCCACGTAGGTCGCCCGTCGACTGAGCTTGACCAGGAATCCCCGGCCGTTCCGTGAAACGACCTGCTCCACCTCGCTGTTTGTGAGAACCCGTATGTTGGGGTGGTGGGCAGTAGCCGCCATCTTGGGGGTGGAGATGCAACTGGCGCAGTCCAGTGTGGGAAAGACCTTGCTCAGGAGAACCATCTTGCCCCCGATGCTGGCCTCCTTTTCCACCAGAACCACCCGGTACCCCATGTCCGCCAAGGTCAGGGCGGATTCCATGCCGGCGATGCCACCTCCCACCACCAGGACCTCATGGGCCGGCGACATGGGTTCCCTCCTCCCCGTTCAGGCGCCACAATTCCCGGCAAAAATCCCCCATGTGCTGGACGAATGACTCGGCACAGACGGAGCAAACCGCGGCCATCTTCAGGCGCCTGGGATCATGGTGGTTTTCCTTCAGCAGGCTCTGGGCCCGACCGAAGAGATCGCCGGTCCTACGGGTGCAATCAGGCAGGAAGGCGCAGTCGGTTCCGTCAGCGGCGATGAAGACCCCGTCGAATCCCTCCTCCACGGCGTAGAGAACCCACTCGGGCTTGATGCCGCTGGAGCAGGGGACCGACACCGCCATGGCAGAAGGGGTATACGGGAGATGGGCGCTCCCGGCGAAATCGATTCCCGGATCGGAGATGGTCTCCGTTGAAAAGACCAGGATCTTCAGCTCATGGTCACCCGCTTCTTCCCCGATCATGGGCCATCACTTTCCACGCCGAAGATAGAGCCTCCAGAAGCCGGCTTCCTCCACGGTTCCCAGGAATTCGTGCCCCATCTTCTTCGCCCACAGGGGAATGTCGTTGTTCGTGCTCTGATCCGAGGACAGCACTTCCATGACCCCACCCACCGGGACCTGGGTAACCGCCCGCTTCGCTTCCAGCAGGGGGCCGGGACACGCCGTGCCCCTGGCGTCCACGACCTTGTCCGCCTCCATCGTCGTCAATTCCTCCGGACTCATGTCACACTTCCTTTCTGGGGGAGAGGCACAGTGGTCGGTCAGAACGTGAGGACCAGGTCAGCCTCCTCCGCACCGCTGACGAAGGTGGCAACCCCACCGAATTCCACGCCCTCGATGATGTCTTCCTCCTGGATGCCTGCCATGGAAAGAGCCGCGGAGCATGCAATCAGCCGGGCTCCATCCTCCTTCACGGTCTGCAGGAACTGGGGGAGAGACTGGGGAGCGCCCTCCAGCTCGAGCTTCTCCGCGCCACCTCTTTCCACGATGTGCAGGCCGCTCATGGTGAAGAAAAAGTTCACCTCCATTCCCAGCGCCAGAGCGCCTGACGCCAGCATGAAGGGGGGAAAGGCTTTTTGGGGTTCATCCGATCCGCAAAAGATCCATACCTTCTTGTCCATTCCCGGCCTCCTGCACTCTGTCTTCAGGGCCCCCCGGGTCCTGGTCATCGCCCAGGGTTGAATCCCGGTGCGGGCGCGGAGCTGAATCCCGGGAAAACCAGGGGCTCCGCGCCGGGCTCACCGGGCGGGAGGCTTCTCACCTTCCTCCGCAGGGAAAGGTGACCTCGTCACAGCGCCAGCATCCCTGGGTCCTCAGGTCATTGTTGGGATCGACTCCCTTGTCGCAGAGCCAGCCGTTCCCTTCGGGATCCCTGACGAACTCCAGAGACCGCCCCGGATACTCGGGTTCGTAGTAATCCGGGTACTCGGGCATCATTTCCTTGGCGTCCTTCACGGGCTTCATGATCCTCCTCCTTCCGTGGATGTCACGCTTCTTCAAAGGGCAGCATGTGTGCCAGGGCTCCCTTGAAAGGGGGGGACCGGGAAAACCCCTTGGGGAAGGCCGGTTCCCGGCGCATTCGACTCGAAGAGGGAAGCCGGGCCAGAGTCGCGGCTGCGCTACTCTCCCATCTCCGAGGTCGCGCAGGTGCGATCCGGCCTACCCGGATTTTCGAGGAATTCCAGCAAGTGGGAAGCTGGCCCTGGCCTTGCACCATTTTGTTCTGAACGAAAGGAGGTCGTCATGTCCGAGATCAGCTTGAACACCGACCGTTTGTCATGGCAGCCGGCCGGGGCGTATCCCGAGGGAACGCAGATCAAGGTCCTTCGAGAGAAGGGGAACGCACGGACCGTGCTGCTGAAGCTCCCTCCGGATTTCCGGATGGATTCCCACTCCCACACCCTGTGTGAGCAGCACTATGTCCTGGAAGGCGCCTACGAGTCAGGGGGAGAACGATACGGCCCCGGGGCGTACCAGTGCATTCCGGCCCACACGGATCACGGTCCCTTTTCCAGCAGTGAGGGTGCGGTGCTCCTGATCGTTTGGGAGGGGTAGGAGGGGTTGCCGCCCGATTCAACCCTCACCCGGGTCGCCGGGCGATTCAGCCCCCACCCGGATTCCGGGAAGCGTCTCCGGAGGGAGCGGCTCTCCCGTCCTGCTCCGGCAACTCGAGTCCCAGGCGATGGATCTTGCGGAAGAGGGTGGACTTGTGAATGCCGAGCTCGCGAGACGCCGCCAGGCGGTTCCACTCGTTCCGCTCCAGTGCCGCCAGGATCACCGTCTTCTCGCATTCCTCCAGGCTCCCCACCGGGAGGGCCGCACGGGCTTCCTTCACCAGCCATCCCGGGAGATGCTCCACCCCGATGAGAGCACTCCGGGTGAGGACCAGTCCATGCTCAATGATGTTCTCCAGCTCCCGGATGTTTCCGGGATAATGGTGGGCTGTGAGAACGCGAAGAGCCTCCGGCGTTACCCCTCGTACCTCCTTCTCGTGGATCAGCGACAGCTGCCCGATGAAGTGCTGGATGAGCGGAAGGATGTCTTCATGGCGCTCACGGAGAGGAGGCAGATTCAGCTCGATGACATTGATCCGGTAATAAAGATCCCGGCGGAAGGTGCCCTCCGCCACCATGGAGGTGAGGTCCTGGTTCGTGGCCGTGACGATCCGGGCGTTGGTCTGGACAGCCTGAGTTCCGCCCAGGGGTTCGTAGGACCTGTTCTGGAGCACGCGGAGGAGCTTGGCCTGGGTGGAGAGAGGCAGATTTCCCACTTCGTCCAGAAAGAGGGTGCCGGATTCCGCCCTGGCGAAGCGTCCGGGCTTGGATCGGTCGGCGCCGGTGAAGGCCCCCTTCTCGTATCCAAACAGCTCGGACTCCACCAGGGTCTCGGGAAAACAGGCGCAGTTGACGGCCACGAACGGACCGTCCTTCCTGGTGCTCAGGTTGTGGATGGATCGGGCCAGCAGTTCCTTCCCGGTTCCCGTTTCGCCGGTAACCAGAATCGTGCTCCCGCTTTCCGCCACGACCGGGAGCAGGTTCAAGATTTCCCGGACCCTGGGATTTCGGCTGACGATGTCCCTGGAGCTGTAGCTCTTCTCCACCTGCTTCTTCAGGGCCTCGATCTGTCGGAGGTCCCGGAAGGTTTCCACGCCTCCCTGAAGCCTTCCCTCACGGTCCCGGTAGAGGGCCGTGGACACCGTCACCGGCACTCTCCTCTCCTGGCTGTCGGTGATGTACACAACCAGCCCGGAGACGGGAGTGCCGCTCTCCAGCGTGCGCCGGAGGGGGCAGGCGTCACGGCAGAGGTCTGAACGGAGGACCTCGTAACAGAAGCGACCCAGGACATCGGCCCGTCTGTAGCCGGTGATCTCCTCGGCCGCCCGGTTGAAGCAGGTGATGCGCCACTCCCGGTCCACCGTGAGAACCCCGTCGGAGATGCTGTGGACCACAGCTTCGAATCGCTCCGGCGACGGGTCCCCCGAATCCGATCCCGGATCGAGGCCGCGCCCCGGTTCCTCAGGGGATGAAGGCTTCCGAGGGGATGAAGGATCCTGGACCATCATGTCGTTCCGCCCCCTTTCTCGCGTCCTGCTCTCGGGATGGCGGGATTTCAATCGATCAAACCGTACGTCTTCAGCTTTCGCCAGAGGGTGCTCCGGTGGATTCCCAGCTCCCGGGCCGCTTCACTCCGGTTGCCGCCGTGGCGCTCCAGGGCTTCGGCGATGACCTCCCGTTCGCTCTTCTTTTCCCGGGTCACACCATGGACCCGCTCCGCCTCCCGGGTGATGGAAGGGGGAAGGTGGGGAAGCTGGATCTCGTCGTCGTGACACATGACGAAGGCGTGCTCGATGGCGTTCTCCAGCTCCCGGACATTCCCGGGAAAGGAGTACCGCCGGAGGGCGGAGACGGCTTCCGGCGCCACCCTTCGGATGGACTTCCGGGTCTTCCGCCGGAACTTCTTGAGAAAGTGATCCGCCAGGAGAGGAATGTCGGCGGGCCGGTCCTTCAGGGGAGGAATCCGGAGATTCACCACGTTGATGCGGAAGAAGAGGTCGTCCCGGAAGGTCCCCCGTTCAATGCGCTCCTGGAGGTCGGCGTTGGTGGCAGCCAGGATCCGGGCATCGGTGTGGAAGGTCTTGGTGGATCCCAGGGGCTGGTATTCCCCGTCGTTCAGAACCCGGAGGAGCTTCACCTGGAGGGCCGGGTCCATCTCGCTGATCTCGTCCAGGAGCAGGGTCCCGCCGTTGGCCAGGCAGAACTGCCCCGGCTTGTCCCGCTTGGCGTCCGTGAAGGCTCCCTTCTCGTAGCCGAAGAGCTCGGACTCCAGAAGGGTGGCCGGAAGGGCCCCGCAGTTGATCTTGATGTACGGGCCGTACTTCCGGGGGCTCAGATTGTGGATGACCTGGGCCAGGAGCTCCTTTCCGGACCCGCTGGGACCCTGAATCAGGACGTTGCATTCGGACTTGGCCACATCCGGCAGAAGCTGGATGAGCTCCTGCATCTCCCGGTTCACGCTGACGATGTTTTCCAGGGCCTTCCGCTCGTCCAGCCGCCGATGAAGATCCTCCAGGTCCGAGAGATCCCGGAAGAACTCCACGGCGCCCACTACCTCTCCATCCTCGTCACGGAGCAGGGTGGTGGTGACGCTGATGGGCAGCTCACACCCCTCCTTGGTGAGAATGGACACACGGGCGTCCTCCACCATCTCCATGTGGCGAAGGGTGTCCTTCAGGGGACAGCGGGTATGGCAGAACTCGGTCCGGAAGATGTCGAAGCAGTGACGCCCCACGGCCTCCTCGGCTTCGAAGCCCGTAATCTGCTCCGCCGCCCGGTTGAAGGAGGTGATGATGCGACTCTCATCGACAGTGAACACCCCGTCGCTGATGCTCTGGAAGATCAGCTCGCTGACATCCTGCATTCCGTTGGATGACCTCCTGGTCCTCCGGGGTGCCTCGGCAACGGTGGTCACCGGGCCACCAGTCCGGTTCGATCCCAGCTCCCCTCCAGCTCCAACCGTTCACTGAGAAGGGCCGCCGCACTGTTGAGATGAAACTGCCGGGGATGATCGGGTCCCACAAGGATCACCGGACAGATGAAGCTCTCGGCGAACTCTTCCAGGGGCTTCCAGGCAAAGGTGGCCTGACGGTCCGGGTATCCCAGGACCAGAATCTGAAACTCCCGGTCCACCAGGCAGCGGTGCAACTCCACCCACTCGTTGTCCTCGCAGAGGCGGAAGCCCACATCCAGGTAGTCTCCGGCGCGCTCGTCGTAATACATCCTCAGCTCCCGCTCCTTCTCCACCTCCAGCGCCTCCAGGATCTCCCTGGGCAGATGGGTGGGGGGGACCGAGTCCGGGTCATAGGGATCCGCCAGGAAGTGGAACACGTTGAGCTGCATGTGGTGCTTCCGGGAGAGATCCAGGGCGAAGTCGAAGGCCCAATCTCCCTGCTCGGAGTAGTGGGCGCAGAATCCCACGGCGTTCAGTGTTGGAATGGCCATGATCCGGCTCCTTTCGTTGCCCGACGCCTCATGCCGCCGCCGGGTCAGATGTCTTCCAGGTAGTAGTGGGAGTACACGGCTCCGATGGGGTTATTCGCCAGGGACTTGTCCTTGACGAAAACGGTGGTCACCGGGGCCTGGCTTTCTCGGTTGAATACGCAGTCCGCACCGACGCAGAAGCCCACCAGAACGTTCAGGTCGGTGTTCTTCGAGTTCAGGTATGCGGCGACCCTGGATGGGTCGCAGGCCGCCGCCGATCCGTCTCCCCCCAGACGGCATCCCGCCGGCAGCACCTCGAAAAACCGCCGGAGGACGTCCGTCAGGATGGAGGCCGGCTCTCTCAGGTCCTCGCAAAAGGCCACGCCCACCCGACGGTACCCCGCCTCCAGGGCGAAGTAGACCAGCTCGGCGACCCGGCAGAGGGCGCGCTCCTCCTCCAGGGCCACGTCCCAGGCCGATTCCAGGATGGCCTTCACCTCCGGGGAGGGGTTCACCGGGGGGGGAACCTCCAGGTAGGGACAGGGGGCCCCCTCCAGGCAGACCCGATTCCGGCAGGCCAGGCAATCCACCGGGGCCGGGTCCGGCTCTTCGTCCATTTCCTTTGCCTCGGCTTCCTTTGCCTCGGCTTCCTTTGCCTCGGCCCCCACCCATCTCCCCGCACCCCTCCGATCCCCCTTTCCATTTCCTTTCGATGAAGCTTCGGCGCCGCCGAACCCGAAGCCGGGCCGGATCCTCCCCGCCCGCAGGGCCTCCAGAATCTCTTCCTCGGTTCCCGTCACATTGTCGATGACGGCCACATTCCGGGATCGGATGGACTCCCGGGTGGAAGGGCTGATTCCCCCGCAGATGAGGGTTTCCACGGCGTGCTCCCCCAGGACCCCCGCCAGGTCCGCCCAGGTGGTCCCCTCCAGGGGGACCGAAACCCGGTCCTGGATCCGGCGGTGGCGGGCCGTCACCAGGAGGACCGAATCGGCGAAGGTGCATCGGGGGGCGACCCGGTGGGCCAGCAGGGGGATTCCGAAGCGCATGATCTCCTCTCGTTTCGAGGTCTGCGCAACCATCGTGCAACAGTCATGCCCATTGAAACGACCGGACCGGAGACACTTCCTCCCCGGCGCAGCTCCCGAAATCCAGTCGCATCCTTAGAGTGCGAAATGCGGATGGGATCCGTTAATTCGTCTTTATTTGCAATGCATTTCCTCACCGGCGCAGAGGGATGACGCTCTTCGGCAGGACAGGACAGGAGGGGGAGGGCCTCCGGAAGCAGCGATACGCACGTCGCAGTGCGCATCAATTTTGGTTGCATCGCGTGTTGCAGGGAAACGAAACGTTGCAACGTATGCGACGCAAGGAAAACCGGGGATCTCCCCTGCGGATCATGGCCGCTCCGACAAGCTTCGCCGGCCCTTTTTCCCGTCAGATCACGGTTTCCGGAGCATCCGGGGAGAGAGGATGGACCTCTGCACGGCCGGCCACCGGAGCAGAAATGCCGATTGGCATCCCCTTTGCCCCTTGAGGGGGTGACAACTCAGCCAACGAGGTCCGAACCTATGGAATCTGCAACCGTACTCGAGAGAGCATCGAAACAGGAAGCCACCCTGGAAACCCGGCCGAAGCGGGTCTTTCCGTATCACGTGCTGGAGCGTCCGTCAGAGAACCTGGTGGACCGATTCCTGGAGGCATTCGCCTGGGTCCTGGAGTACACGGACTACAAGCCCCTCCTGGACACCTACTGCCGCTCCACGGCCAAGTGCAATCGCTGCGCCGTGGCGTGCCCCATCCTGCTGGCATCGGGAGACCCCAGGGACATCCCCTGCTACCGGACCAACATCCTTCTGGACATCTACCGCCGGTACTTCACCATGGACGGCTGGTTGAAGTCACGGTTCTCCACCCCCTTCGAGCTCACGGAAGAGGTCATCGACGAGATGGGGGACGTCTTCTACCGGTGCACGGTCTGCCGGCGCTGCACCCGCTCCTGCCCCCTGGGCTTCGACCACGGGCTCATCACACGCCTGGGCCGGTACCTGCTGAGCCTGGTGGGCATCGCCCCCAAGGCCCTCCAGGTGAGCGTGGAGGAGCAGCTGCACGGAGAGACCCACAACACCTCCAAGGTCCCCCAGAAGGGGCTCATGGACGTCCTGGACTTCCTGTCGGAGGAGATGGAGGAAAGCCTGGGAGTCTCGCTGGAATTTCCCACGGACAAAACGGACCGGGACTACGTCTTCTTCTGCGCAGTCAGCGACTACCTCATGGAGCCCGACACCCTCATGGGGAACGCCGCCGTCTTCTACGCCGCCGGCGACTGGGACCGGTGGACCATCGGCCTGTGCAACTACGACGGCATCAACTACGGCCTCTTCTACAGCGACTGGCACCTGGAAAACATCATCAAGCAGCTGGTGTCGGAGGTGGAGCGACTCAGGGGCAGGAACATCCTCATCGGGGAGTGCGGCCACGCCTCCCGGGCGGCCCACGACTTCATTCCCACCTTCATGGGCAAGCGGGCCCCGCCGGTGATGAACTTCATGGAGTACACCCTGGACTGCCTGGAAAAAGGGAAGATCACCCTGGACCCCGGCATCGTCACCGAGCGGGTCACCTACCACGATCCCTGCAACATCGCCCGTTCCGGGTGGATCGTGGAACAGCCCAGGAAGATCCTCCGGAGCTTCGTCCCGGACTTCGTGGACATGGCCCCCCGGGGGCAGGACAACCTCTGCTGCGGCGGCGGCGGCGGCCTGGTTTCCATCGACGAGATGCACGATTACCGCATGGAGATCGCCGGAAAGATGAAGGCCGAGCAGATCGCCCGGACCGGGGCCGAGATCCTGGTGGCACCCTGCGCCAACTGCAAGAAACAGCTGAAGGAGCTGGTGGAGCACTACCAGCTCCCCTGCAAGGTCATGGGCCTCCACGACCTCATCCTCCAGGCCATCCACATCCCCGGGGGCAGGTCCCCGGCGGAACGGAAAGAGGAGGCGGCCCTTTTCGCCATGTGACGGAGCCGCAGCACCTGGCTGCCACGTGACCGCTGCATCGACGCTTTTTTCAAGGGAGGAACGCCCCCTGTGGCGCCTCCCGAAGATCCGCCGGAGCCCGGCCCTTGAGAACGGCCCGGGCCGGCGGGGAGATCAAACCGATGGATGCTTGGATCGAATTCGCAAAAGGTCCCCTCTTCGTCGTCACCTTCCTGGTGATGATCCTGGGGTTGGCCCGACAGGTCTTTCTCCAGGTCTACTTCCTGACCGTCAAAAAGGGCCGCAGGCTGAAGGAAGTCCCCTGGCGAAACATGGCCAGGGACACCCTGAGCTGGGCCGTGCCCGTTCGCCATATCGAACCGGGAACCGGCGTCTTTTCCGCCGCTTCCTTTCTCATGCACATCGGCATCGTCCTGGTGCCTCTATTCCTGGTGGATCACGTCGCCCTCTGGAGCGGGTTCCTGGGTGTGCCCCTCCCCTACCTTGGCAGGGGGGTGGCCGACGTCCTCACCATCCTCACCATCATCTGCGGGCTCCTCCTCCTGGTGTACCGGACCTTCAAGACCCGGCACCGGCTGGTGAGCCAGCCCTCGGACTACATCCTGCTGGTGGTGGTCCTTCTTCCCTTCATTGCCGGATTCATGGCTTCCCACCCGGGGGTGAACCCCTTTCCGTGGGAAGCCATGATGCTGACCCATCTCCTGAGCGCTGAGCTCCTCTTCGTCCTCATCCCCTTCACCAAGCTGGCCCACGTGGTCCTGTTCTTCTTCGACCGGATCTCGGCGGTGCACTGGCAACTCAGGCCCGGGGCCGGGGACAAGGTGGCCGAGGCCCTCTCCGGAAGGGAGGTCCGAATCTCATGAACGCCATTCTCGTGGACGTGACACGGTGTACCGGCTGCGAACGCTGCGTAAACGCCTGCATCGAAGAAAACGGATTGGATCCCGTCCAGGCCCAGGTGGACCGGGCCACCACCAAGGACGGCCTGTCGGAGAACCGCCTCCTGAGCGTGCCCAAGGTGGCGCCGGGCCGGTTCGCCCGATTGAGCTGCATGCACTGCCTGGAGCCCGCCTGCGTTTCCGCCTGCCTGGTGGGGGGCCTCACCAAGACTCCGGAAGGTCCGGTGGTCTACGATGCCGAAAAGTGCATCGGCTGCCGCTACTGCATGCTGGCCTGCCCCTTCCACATCCCTCGCTACGAGTGGGACGAGCCCGTTCCCTTCGTGAAGAAGTGCACCCTGTGCTTCGAGAGGCTGTCCGAGGGCAAAGTCCCGGCCTGCGTGGAGGCCTGCCCGAATGAGACCCTCACCTTCGGAAACCGGGACCGGCTCCTGAAGGAGGCCCACCGGCGCATCGCTTCCTCCGGCGATCGGTACATCCCCCGGGTATGGGGAGAAGAGGAGCTGGGGGGGACCTCCGTCCTCTACCTCTCCGACGTGGACCTGGGGGTGATGGGATGGCCCCGGCCGGA
>CAZSDD010000061.1:16096-18075 GCA_964605505.1 uncultured Gemmatimonadaceae bacterium
GGACGCATGAAGACCCGCGTCCGGAACCTGAAAGACCTGCTCTGGATCCTGGCCCTGGTGGGAGCCGTGGCCGGGGGCTTCCGCCTCTGGTACGGCCTGGGGCCCACGACCAACCTCGACGACGCCGTGCCCTGGGGGCTCTGGAAGATCCTGAACATGGTGGCCGGGGTAGCCATCTCCACCAGCGGATTCACGGTGGGCTTCCTGGTCTACGTGCTGAAGCTGGAGCGCTTCCGGCCCCTCATGAAGCCGGCCATCCTGGTGGCCTTCCTGGGATACGGCTGCTCCTGCCTTGCCCTCCTCTTCGACATCGGGCTGCCCCATCGCTTCTGGCATCCCCTGGTCATGTGGAATCACCACTCGTTTCTCTTCGAGGTCTTCTGGTGCGTCCTGCTCTATTTCACCGTCACCAGCATCGAGCTGGCGCCGGTGGTCTTCGATAAGCTTCGGGCCGAAAGGATCAGCCGCTTCCTCCACAAGATCGCCTTCGGGGCGGTCGTGGTGGGAATCTCGCTGTCGTCGCTGCACCACTCCTCCCTTGGTTCCCTCTTTCTGGTGACGCCCCAGCGGCTGCATCCCCTGTGGTACACACCCCTCCTTCCTCTTCTCTTCATCCTGTCGGCCATGGGTGCCGGGATGATGTTCGTCATCCTCATCCGGTTCCTCCACGCGTATCTCTACGACCCGGAGGCCGTATTCGGGCCGACTCACCTGGAGCGGCAGCTCATCCTGCTGCGGCAGGCAAAGGAGGGGAAGGACGGCGGCGATATGGCCGCGGGACGGGACATGCCCATGCTCACGGCCCTGGCGTCCATCGCCACGGGAATCCTGGGCGTCTACCTGGCCCTCCAGCTCTTCAACCTGGCCGCCACCGGCTCCTGGGAAGCCCTCCTGGCCGGCACCTGGGAGAGCTGGCTCTTCGGAATCGAGGTCATCCTGGCGGCTCTGGTGCCGGTGGCGCTGGTCTGGCTGCCCTGGACCCGTCACTCCCCCACGGCCCTGGGGACGGCGGCATTCTCAGCCTCGGCGGGCCTGGCCCTGAACCGGATGAACGTGGGAATCTTCGGGTACTTCCGGGACGCCGGGACGGTCTACTTTCCCTCCCTGGCCGAATGGGCCGTGTCGGTGGGCGTGGTGGCGGCGGCGGGGCTGGCCTTCCTCTTCTTCGTGGAGACCTTCCCCATTTTCGAAGAAGGGTGGCGGAGGCGCAGACGAGCGGCACGCCTCTCCTGCGATTCCTTCGATTCCTTCTCCAAGGTCTGGGAGACAGCTCTCAGCAAGGGACCGGAGCGGGTCACCATCATAGCCGTCCTGGTCGTTCCCCTGGCCTGGGCGGTTCTGTATCCGCCGTTCCGGGAATCTTCGGCTCCCGATGTCCGGCCGGCCGCAGGGATGGACGTCCAGCGGACGGCTCTTCTCATCGACGGGAATCGGGGGGGCGTCACCACCGAGTTCCCCCACAACGAACACAAGGAGCGGCTGGGGGCCGACACCTCCTGCGTGAACTGCCATCACATGGCCCTCCCGGGGGACGAGACCACCCCCTGCTCCCGGTGCCACCGGAAGCTGGTGCAGCCCACTCTCATCTTCGACCATGAGTATCACGAACAGGCCGTAGCCGAGGAGGAGGAGCTCACAGGGCTGGTGCCGGAAAACCAGAGCTGCACCGTCTGTCATACCGGGGGGCAGGCCAAGACGGCGGAGACGGCCAAGTCCTGTCTGGAGTGCCACGACCAGGACCCGGGATGGGCCGACATGGAGGACAACACCGACCTGGCCCGGGCCCGGAGCTACATGGAGGCCATGCACGTGAATTGCGTGGAGTGCCACGAGGAGGAGGCCAGGATCCAGGACCGCCCCACCCTCCCGGACTGTTCCACCTGTCACGCCTCCCTGAAAGCCAGACCCGGCCTGGAGCTGGATCCCAGGGTTGTGGCGGAGCTCACCGCCGGCGGGGGATGAGATGAACGGCGGGGCGG
>CAZSDD010000062.1:0-13069 GCA_964605505.1 uncultured Gemmatimonadaceae bacterium
ACTCCTGTGGGCACGGTCTGGGCAAAGATGGTCCGGACCCGGTCAGGCTCCACGTAGGCCACCACAGGGCTCCGGCTGAGGCCGGCGGCTCCTGCTGCGGGGATTTTCACCGAGAAGCCCTTCAGGGCATGCTCGTACACGAATCCCAGGTTCCCTCCGTGGGCTCTGGTCAGAGCGCTTGCCCGTCCCCGGGCATCCTCCACCCCGGGCTTGAACACCACGATGTACCGTCCCGGATCGGCCTGGAGACTGAAAGCCGCGTCCTCCGAGGCCATGGAGGCGGATTCTTCGGGGCCAGAGGAATCGGCGGGGGCGACCATCTCGTCGCTGCATGCCGTGAGACCCGCCAGGGCGGCGAGGACTAACCCGGCCACACCGGTGGTGCGCCGTCCGCGCCGGGATTTGGACGAACTGCTCATTCGGACCTCCTGCAAGGGATGTACTGCGGAAACGAAATGATGTGTTCGTGATGCGTATCGCTGGCCAGGGGCACGGCCAAAGCCCAATCCAGTTTTTTCGGTAAGCTATTTCAACATTCGGTAAGCTATTTCAACAGTAGAGAGTTACGAGGCGGAGCGAAAGAGTTTTACTCCGCCAGCAGGGAAAACCCTGGAGCCTGCCGTGCGGCAGGCTCCTCGATGGCTTCCACTTTCCGGATCTGGGCCTCCAGGCCCTTCTCATCCCCCCGTCAGCTGGGCCAGCCGGGCCTCGATGTCCTCCAGCCGCTCCCTACCGCCCCCCGGGGGAATCCAGCAAGTGACGGGGCATCCGGTCGTGACCGGTGTGGGAACGGACCCTTCAGCGCGTTCCGGTTTGGACCGCCGTGGGAACGGGCCCTTCAGTGTGTTCCGGTTTGGATCGCCGTGGGAACGGACCCTTCAGTGCGTTCCGGGCGGCGGCACCCTCCGGTTCGTGGCCTGTTCGAAGGCGTACGCCAGCTCCAGGAGCCGCGGTTCACTGCAGGCGCCTCCGGTGAAGCCCACGCCGTAGGGCTGGGGGCGGGGCTGGAAGCCCTCGGGAAAGTCGGGGCCATAGCGGTTCGGCACGAACCCGAAGGGCACGATGACGGTGGGATACCCCGGCTTGGCCGCGATCCCGGCGCTGCTGGAGCCCGGGAAGAGGAGTGCGTCGAGTTGGAGCGCAGTCATGACCTCGTCGATGCCGTGCTCCCCGTTCAGGCGCAGGTCCCGGGCTCGGTCGGCCTCATACGTCGGGCGGTCCTCCTCCAGATCCAGGGCGTCCGCCCCGTCCAGGCGGGCCTGCTCGTACTTCATGGCCCCGGCTGCCCTGTGGGCCAGGTTCCACTCACGGAGCTCGGTGAGGGACTTCACGGGTGCACTCTCCCCCAGGGAAGCCAGCCAGAGGTTGAAGTCGCGCTTCATCCCGTAGCTCAGCACCGTGCTGCGCCCGTTGAGCATGAGATTGTTGGCTGAATCCGGGTCCAGCAGGCTGGGAATGTCCGCAGGGTCCACGATGACGGCGCCCTGCCCCTGCAGGATGGTGATCACCGTGTCCATCATGGCACGGGCCTCGTCCGACATGCCGCCGCGCCACCGGTCCGAGCCGGGCACCTGGACGGAGTCGTAGTACATGGCCCGGGGAATTCCGATGCGTGCGCCCTGAAGCCCATCGGCGTTGAGGAACCGGGTGTAGTCCCCTTCAGGCGGGGGCTCACAGGTCGCTGTGGCGGGATCGTTGGGATCCGGCTCCGTGCCCTCGAGGGCTCCCAGCATGATGGCCGCGTCGGTGACCGTCCGGGCCATGGGTCCTGGCGTGTCCTGGTCCGCCGTGATGGGAATGACGCCGTGCCGGCTCACCCGCCCCACCGTGGGTTTGATCCCCACCAGCATGTTCTGGTTGGAAGGCGAGAGGATGGAGCCCGAGGTCTCCGTACCCACGCTCGCGACCCAGAAGCTCATGGCCGTCCCGATGCCGGAGCTGGAGCCGCCGGTGGCCATGACAGGCCGTCCGTCATTGCGGCCCTCTCTCGGATCGCGCCGGGGATCGTAGGGGTTGCGGCCGTAGCCGCCCAGCGCGCTGTAATTGGTGGGCATTCCGGCGGCCATGAAGTTGGCCAGCTCGGTGAGCACCGTCTTGGCCAGGATGATGGCCCCGGCGTCCTTCAGGTTCGTGGTGAGGGTGGCCTCGTAGGGCGTCATGAAGCCTTCGAAGGCCAGGGCGCCCCCGGTGGTAGGCATGTCCGAGGTGTGGATGATGTCCTTCAGGGCCACGGGGATGCCGTGCAGTGGTCCGCGGATGCGGCCCTCGGCCCGCTCCCGGTCCAGCGAATCGGCGATCTGGAGGGCACGGGGATTCACCGCGATGGTGGCGTTCACGTCCTCCTCGTACAGGGCGATCCGCACCAGGTGGGCCTCCACCAGCTCCCGGGAAGTGACACGCCCCTCCTGGAGGGCCTCTTGCATCTCCGGGATGGTGGATTCCACCACGTCGTAGCGCGCGGTCCGATCCGCCGGGCCCGCGCAGGCTGCAAAGACGAAGAGGGAGGGGATCAGGACGAGGGAGCGAAGATTCTCGCCGCGGGGGATGACACACATGAGGCACACCTCTGGAAACCGGATGACGGATGCAGGATCCCATGAAGATGGGCCACGGAGGAGCGGGTGGCCAGATAGGGGCGTCCACTACCAGGTTTCCCGGGGGGGGCGTGCAATCGGGATATGCCCATCTCTTCGACAGCCCTCCGGGCTCAAGGCCGGTGGGGAGGCCTGAAGCGACTGAGGGCCCGTCGGGGAGGAAACCGGCAGGCTTCCAGGCGATCCTCCGGGGTGGAGGCAGTGGAGACGGCCAGGGCTTCCAGCCTGGCCCGGTTGGCGGCGGAGGGCAACAGGGTGAAGAAACGGTCGGGTGACGGAGCCGGCGGGGCCGCCACCTCGAATCCGGCGATGAAGGAGGTCACGTCTTCCCAACCGACCCTGGGATCCTCGCCTTCGGTCCAACCCCAGCCAGTCTCGGCAGTGGAGGAGAGGAGCTGTCCGGACAGGCGGATCTCCTTTCCTCTCTCCCACGCCCTGAGGACAAGGGTGGCGAAGGATTCCCGCCAGTCCTCGACCTGGGGGGTGCCGGGAAGGAGAAGATAAACCACATCGGTTCCGGGGTAGGGGGCCAGAAGCCCGGGATGGTTGCGCTGAACCTGCCAGGCCTCGTCCTGGTGGGTCGCCACCACCAGGATCCGCGGAGCATGGGGCGACATGGCGGCTTCGAGCCGGGCCACCGGCCCGGCCATGGCGGCCTCGACCCTCGGACTCAGCATGGCGCTCCCATTGGCCGAGACCATGACCATCATGAACCCCAGGGGAAAGACGAGGGACAGGGAGCGTGGGCGAATGTTGGAGAACGCCACCGCCACCGCCAGGGTCAGGGCAGGCAGGAGCGGGAGGTACCGCTCCAGGTCTCCGCCCTGCCAGGAGATGGCGAAGTATCCCACCGGGGCACCGGCCAGGAGAAGGAGCGCCAACGCGCGCCTGCCTTTCTCTGTGCGAACCAGAGACCAGCACATCCAGGCCAGGAACACATAGACCAGGGCGAAGAGGGCCAGCTCGAAGGTCAGAATCTCCCGAAGACCCACCGATGCCATTGGATCCCGGACGAGGTACTGCTTGACGAGGGTACCCACGTCTCCCAGGTGAACGATGGATCGGGCAAAGCCCATCACCGCCCGGGGTGCCCCGCCCACCAGGTCGATGCCGTGGCTCGCGGCTCCGGCCCATGCCGCGAAATCCGCGAGAGACCGGAGCCGGAGCTGGAAGGCCACCCATGCCAGGATCGCCGCGGCAGAGGCAGCCGACGTGGTAGCGGCCAGCAGGGCGTTTCCCAGGGTGCGCCTGGAAAAGCCCTTCCAAACAGCCATGGAGAGCAGGCCCGCGGGGAGGGCCAGGAGGAAGGGTCCCCAGAGGAATACGCTGAAGGTGAACGCCAGCCCCGCCAGACCTGAGAACAGGCGGGCGTGTTCTTTTCGAAATGAGGCCTCTGCAAGGAGGACCATGGCCAGGACCAGGAAGGCCAGGGCGGGGATATAGGAGGTTCCCACCTGGGCGAAGTTGATGAAGGCATTGCCGAAGACCAGAAAGAGGACCCCGAAAGCGGCGCCGCCCAGGGTGGGCGCTAGGGCGTGGAGCCAGCTCGCCGTCAATCCGACGCACAGGAACCCGAACAGAATGGCCAGGGCCTCCAGGGATTCCATGGCAGACGCGACGAGGGGGTCCTCGGGCTGCATGAGCCGGGTGAGGGACGTGGCGACCAGACCCATGGGCCTCCATAGGAGGTGACCCGCCTCGTAGAATCGGCAACTGAAGGTTTCCAGGTGCTGGGCGATGTCGCTGGCGTAGTTGGGCGCGTCGGCAATGAACAGGTGGGTGGTGGAAACCAGCACCACGGCGTGGATCAGACAGGCCGCGAAGACGAAGACCGGGCGGGATACGGATCGTGGCTTCTCCGGCATCTCCCGCCTGTCCGGGTGCTGAGGCTTCATAGCTCAGTGGGGCGGCGCATGTCCAGATCTCATCCTGTGGGGATCCTCCCTGGCTCTGATCCTGGTCCTCATCCGGTCCTGTCCTGTGGCCCTCATTCCGCCTGGCCTGGCCCTCATTTCGCCTGGCCTGGCCCTTATCCTGGCCTGGCCTCCTCCGGTTTGGTCCGCTTCCTCCTCCCGTCTCACCGAAGCGTTACGGGAGCGGCACTTCCTCGTCAAGGAGGCCGGGGAAGGCGGGGAGACGCGGGGGGCCCGGAGAACGCTCCGTGGATTGCGGGGTAACGGGCGTGAAGGCACATTGAAACTTGAATCACAAACAACCAAAACCCACCCGGGAGATCGGTCCAGGAGACCGGTCCAGAACCCGCGAGGAGGTCCTGAATGGCCAATGACGAACGCAAGCCCACCACCACGGATGCCGGGAGGCCGGTCTCCAGCGACGAGTACTCCCTCACCGTCGGACCCGATGGACCCATCCTGCTCCAGGATCACTACCTCATCGAGCAGATGGCGAACTTCAACCGGGAGCGGATTCCCGAACGCCAGCCCCACGCAAAGGGGGCCGGGGCCTTCGGACACTTCCAGGTGACCCGGGACGTCAGCGACTACACAAAGGCCGCGGTCTTCCAGCCGGACGCGAAGACGGACACCCTGATCCGCTTCTCCACGGTGGCCGGGGAACGGGGCAGCCCGGACACGTGGCGGGATCCGAGGGGCTTCGCCCTCAAGTTCTACACCAGCGAGGGCAACTACGACATGGTGGGAAACAACACGCCGGTGTTCTTCCTCCGTGACCCCATGAAATTCCAGCACTTCATTCGGTCCCAGAAACGCCGGGCCGACAGTGGGCTGCGGGACCACGACATGCAATGGGACTTCTGGACGCTCTCTCCGGAATCGGCCCACCAGGTCACCTGGCTCATGGGAGACCGGGGCATCCCCAGGACCTGGCGGAACATGAATGGGTACTCCAGCCACACCTACATGTGGGTCAACGCCGACGGCCAGCGGTTCTGGGTCAAGTACCACTTCAAGACGGACCAGGGGATCGAGTTCCTCACGCAGGAAGAGGCGGACCGGATCGCCGGCGAGGATGGCGACTACCACCGCCGTGACCTCTTCCAGGCCATCGAGAAGGGGGATAATCCCAGCTGGACGCTGAAGGTCCAGATCATGCCCTTCGAAGAGGCCGAGACCTACCGGTTCAACCCCTTCGATCTGACAAAGGTATGGCCCCACGGGGACTATCCCCTCCACGAGGTCGGCCGGTTGACGCTGGACCGGAACCCCACGGATTTCCACACGGAAATCGAGCAGGCGGCCTTCGAGCCCAACAACCTGGTACCGGGAATCGGCCCGAGCCCGGACAAGATGTTGCTCGCCCGGCTCTTCTCCTATGCCGATGCGCATCGGGCCCGCCTGGGCGTCAACTACAAGCAGATCCCGGTGAACCGGCCCAAGTGCCCTGTGCACAGCTACTCCAAGGACGGAGCCATGCGGATGGACAACGTCTCCGACCCGGTGTACGCGCCGAACTCCAAGGGCGGCCCCCAGGCCGACGGGGAGAGGTACCCGGAGGTGGAGGTCTGGAAGGCGAGCGGGGAGTTCATCCGGGCGGCCTATACCAGCCGGGAGGACGACGACGACTTCGTACAGGCCGGCGCCCTGGTGCGGAAGGTCATGGACGACGAGCAGCGGGACAGGCTCGTCTCCAACGTGGTCGGGCACCTCAAGGCCGGAGTGTCGGAGCCCGTGCTGGAACGGGCCTTCGAGTACTGGCGCAACGTCGATCAGGAGATCGGCGATCGCATCGCCCGGGGGGTGAAAGGGGACTGAGTCGAAGCGGATCATGTATCGAATGCTGACGGTCTTCGCCTTCCTGGCGGCTGTGGCGCTTCCCGCCGGGGCCCAGGCCCGGCCGTCGCCCCTGGACCTCTCGCTGGAGCCGGACCAGGCCCGGGCCGTGATGGCAGTCCTCACGGCCCGGGCCGATGGCGATACCGTTCCGGACTCCCTCTGGGCCCGTCTCCACGCGGCGGAGGGCTATCGGAGGGCCATGGAGCGGGAGCGGGGCATGAACGAGTTGTTCGGCCTGGACCGCGGGATAAATGATGCCTCGTTCAGGGAATGGGTGCTCTCCGAGCCGTCTCTTGATCAACTCGAAGCACAGCGCGTTTCCCTCGCCGCCTGGGAGGCTGTCGACCTGGAGTGGGCCGGCGCCCGCGCCCTGGCCTACCTTCCCCCGGGCGCCCGCCTGAAGGCCACCATCTACCCGATCATCCGGGAGCAGCAGAACAGCTTCGTCTGGGAAGACGGGACCGGCGATCCGGCCATCTTCATGTACGTGCATCCGGGCAAGGCTGCGGCCGATCTCCAGCACACCCTCGCCCACGAGCTTCACCACATCGGCCTCTCGGGGGTCTGCACTGAAGCCGGTACTCCCACCACGCCCGAGCTCGCCCAGGCAAAGAGATGGCTCTCCGGGTTCGGCGAAGGCATCGCCGTCCTTGCCGCAGCCGGCGGACCGGACAGCCCCACGCACCCTCACGACCCGCCGGAGATCCTGGACCCGTGGGTGGCACGCCTCGACAGCCTGGAGCAGGATCTGTCGGAGCTCGAGAGCTTCTTCACCGAAATCCTCGACGGCCGCCTTTCCGGTGACGAGATCGGTCGTCGCGGACTGACCTTCTTCAGTCGGCCCGGCTCACCCCAGGCAGCCTTCTACACCGTCGGTTGGCACATGGCCGTCACCGTCGAGCGGGCACTTGGTCGAGACGCCGTCATCGCATCCCTTTGCGATCCCGCGCGCCTCCTGCTCGACTATCAGAAGGTTGCCACCGAGGCCCCTTCCGATTCGCCGATCCGGTCCACTCCCGATTCGATCCGGTTCACTCCCGATTCGCCGATCTGGTCCGCGTCGTTCATCCAGCGGATCCGGCAGCTGGCTGCCACCGACGAGGGCATCCGCTGATCGGCGGGTCTTCTCGGCGCCGCAATCCCGATCTCACATAGGCCGGGCCCTGACTCCCACTTTGTGGCGAACGATGACTTCCTCCAGGAGCTTCGCGCAGGCGTAGACCGTGTCCATGTGGGGAGTGGGCACTCCCACCAACCGCCCCAGCTCCATGGGTGCCCCGAGAAGCGCTTCGATCTCCATGGCGCGCCCCGCCTCCACATCTTGCAAGGTGGAGGTCTTGTGGCCTCCCACCTTTTCCGCCCCGGCAATCCTCTTTTCGATGGGAACGCGAAACCGGATCCCGAGCCTCTCGGCGATCTGCTGGGCTTCCGACATCAACGCATGCACGAGCTCGCGGCTGGAAGGTACCTGGCAGATCTCCTCCATGGTGGCATGGGTAAGGGCGCTGATGGGGTTGAACGACATATTCCCCCAGAGCTTCAGCCAGATCTCCGAACGGATGTCTTCGATCACAAAGGATTTGAAGCCTGCCCGTGTGAACAACTCGGCGACGGCGCCGGCCCGGTCTGTGGTCCGGCCATCCAGCTCACCCACCGGAAAACGATTTCCCTCCACGTGCCGGACCACACCGGGCGCGCTGACCCGGCTGGCGGGGAAGGGAACGCACCCGAGAATCCTCTCCGGGTCGATGGACTCGGTGATGATCCCCGTTGGGTCCAATGCCTCCATCCGCCGGCCGTCGAAGGGGCCGCCATGACGCTGGAAATACCACCAGGGGAGACCGTTCTGGATGTGGAGAAGCAGGCCGTCTTTCAGAAGCAGAGGTGGAAGGTCTGCTGCAACCTGTTGAATATCCTGGGCTTTGAGGGCCAGGACCACGAGATCCTGTGGAGGCACCTCTTCGAGTCTGGCCGTGGCGAGGACAGGTTGGACGGTCCGCTCGTCGCCGTCCCGCATGACGACCCGAAGGCCGTTGGCCCGGATGGCGTCGAGATGTGGACCCACATCAACGAGAGTGAGGTCGGCTCCGGCACGTGCGAAATTCGCTCCCACCAGCCCTCCCACTGCGCCGGCTCCCACGATGCAGATCTTCATTTCGTTCCTCAGTTCCCCTCGCTCACAGGCTTCGCGTAGACCACCTCGCCTCCGATGACCGTCAGGTCCGGCTCGATCTTCCAGATGTCTTCCGCCGGTACCGTCATGTAGTCCACCGGGATGACCACGAAGTCGGCCAGCTTCCCCACCTCGATGGAGCCCAGGATGTCCTCTGCATGCATGGCGTAGGCGGCCCCCATGGTGGCGCCACGGAGGGCTTCCTCCCGGGTCAGGGCCTGCTCCGGAATCCACCCGCCCGAGGGGTTGTTGTCCCGGTCCTGGCGAGTGACGGCGGCGTGGAGGGTGTAGAACGGATTGTAGGGCGACACCGAGTAATCCGTCCCTGTGGCCAGAGGCACGCCCATGTCCAGGAGGTCGCTCCAGATGTAGGCGTACTCCAGGCGCTCGGGACCAATCCGGGCCTCGGCGAAGTGCATGTCTTCGGTGGCGTGAAGAGGCTGCATGGAAGCGACGATGCCCAACTGAACCAGCCTGGGCAGGTCCTCCGGCGTGAACACCTGGGCGTGCTCCAGGGCGAAGCGGGCATCTTCTCCGCGGACACCCGTGGCGTTCAGGGCCTGTTCGAAGGCGTTGATGGCCACATGGTTCGCTCCGTCGCCGATGCAGTGGACCCGAAGGTTGAAGCCCATGGGCAGGAGTTCGGTTCCCAGTTCCGCCAGCTCGTCCTCGCTCCGGACCGGTTCCCCCCGGTACCCCGGATAGTCGCTGTAATCCTCCAGGAAGAGAGCGCCCCGGGATCCCAGGGCCCCGTCGGCGAAGGCCTTCACGGACCGGACGAAGAACCTGTTGTCGTAGTTCAGCGGCTCTCCCAGTCGCCGTGCGGCATCTTCCGTCACCATCTCATTGATCCTGATCTTCAGGAGTCCCTCCTGGTAGAGCTGGAGGCGTCGCTGAACCTCGTCATAGCCGGTGCGGCTGGCGCCGTGGATTGTGGTGAGACCGCTGGCCACGGCCAGTCCGGTTCCGTCCACCAGGTTTCGCCTGAGCTCCTCGTCGGTGAAGGGTGCGACATCCGGGATCAGGCGGGTGAGCTGGGGAGGGGCCCGTTCCACGAACTCCCCGGTGGGCTCCCCGTTCTCGTCCTTCTTGATGTGGCCCCCCTCGGGGTCCGGCGTGTCCCTGGTGATTCCGGCCAGCTCCAGGGCCTTGCTGTTGGCCCCGCTCCCGTGGGTGTAACGATAGATGAACACCGGGTTGTCCGGGGCTACGGCGTCGATGAGCTCCTTGCGGAACACCGGGGGATCCCAGACGTCGGACATCCAGCCCCTGAGGACGATCCAGCGGGGCTCGGGTCCCGGACGCATGCCTTCTCCCGTGGCCAGGGCGTGGCGGATCACGGCCTGCATCTGCTCCACGGAGGCCCACTCTCCCAGGCTCGGCCGGATGTCGGGCGTCTGAGGATAGAGCTCCCGCTCTCCGTAGCGGATGTGGACGTGGGCGTCATGGAGACCGGGGATGACGGTCTTGCCTTCCAGGTCTACCACCACCGTATTGGGTCCGATGTGGGTCTCCACCCCCGACGCATCCCCCACGTAGACAAACTTCCCGTCCTTCACCGCCATGGCGGAGGCCGTGGTGAACCCCTCGTCCGCGGTGTAGATGGTGGCGTTGGTGTAGGCTCGATCGGCTTCCCGGGCCTGGTCGCACCCTGCCGTTGCCAGGATGGCGAACAGGACGAGCGGACCGATGGAACCGATGCTGAAAGCTTTCTTCCTCGCGGTCATCTTTCTGTGCTCCTTTTCCTGTGCTCCTTCGAGTGTTCTGGATCCCCGACAGATAAAGGGGCCGGACCTTCCCCGGGAGCCTGTCAGAGTGATGGGGCGACGCGGTTACTCCAACCGGCTCCCGGGAGGACCCGGAAACGGTCACGGCAGGTCGATCTGGTCCCCGAAGAAGAGGGCGTTCAGGAATAAGCGGTTCGTGCCCCGCCAGTATCCCCGGAAGTTGGTGTTGTCCACCAGGAGGACGACGGTGCCTCTCCCGAGCCGATCCACCAGGACGGAGGGGGAGCCCCGGAGCCGTTCCCGGTTCTTCTGGGAGATGTAGCCACTGAGGAAGGGATCGTCCTCCACAAGTCGGGCCACGGTGCCGTACGGGTTTTGACTGACGGGGAAGAAGATGCTGTGGTCCCGCCAGACCGGCAGGAAGCGGTCCCGGTACCCGAAGCCCAGGGGGTGGGTGACGTCCAGGTCCGCCTCCCAGATGGACCCGCCGATGGCCTTGGCTCCCTCGTATCCCGGGGCGTCGGCGTAGTCCCGCCGTTCGGCGTCTTCCGGATCGTCCTCTTCGTCGGGAAGCCTCCCCATTCCCGGCTCACCGACATTCGGGGTGAATCCGTTGTTCGTGGCCCAGGCGGCGGCGGTTCGCTGGGCGATGAGGGTTCCGCCGGCCCGGACCCAATCCTTCAATTCCTCCAGGCGTTCACCGGAGAATACGCTCAGGTTTCCGGAAACCAGGATCAGGACATCGTAGTCCGCCCAGTCCACCCGGCCCAACTGGGTGACGTCCAGCTTGGTGATGGGCATGCCGACACGCTGATCCAGGAGGTGCCAGACCTGTCCCACCTCGTAGGAAGAGAGGCCCTCGCCCATGAGGAGGAGGACCCGGGGCGCCCGGACGGGCATGAGGTTCCGGCTGCCCAGGTCGCTCCCCTGGGCCACGTTCCCGGTGGTAGCCGAGTGGATGGGCACGTCGGCTTCCCGGGCCGCCGCCTCCACCGCGGCGTGAAGCTCGGCTGGATCCAGGCTCTGGATGCTCACGGGGATGGAGATGGAGCCCCGGCCGAAGGCCACCTCACCGTCGGTGGTCCGGGCCGTGAAGGGAACGTGGGCCGCCTCCGCCTGCACGCCGGCGGCCTGCATGGCCTGGAGAGCCCGAGGGGCGTTGGAGTCGCTCCAGTCCATGAGATAGGCGATGGAGCTTCGGGCCACGGGCCCGGCGCCGCCCAGCTCCGGAACCTCCGTGACTCGGTTCCCCAGGGGCAGGTTTCCGCTTCGGACGGCATGGTCGGGAACGCCGTAGGCCAGGGGCATGGTCCAGGCGGATACGTCGTAGAAGACGCTGTCCACGAAGGTTTCGGGCCGGTCGAAGACGGAACGGGCCAGCCGGTGCATGGGTTGCCGGGCCGGCACCACCCAGGCCCGCCCGGGCTCGAAGGTGCCCCGGTCTCCCTCCAGAGTGGAGGCCAGGTCGTAGACCTCCAGGCGGTGACGGAGGAGGAAGTCCAGGAACTCTCGGTTCAGGGTGGCGTCGTGGGGGTGCCCGAAGACCCAGCCCCTCACCTCGTAGTCCTCCCCTTCCGAGAGGGCCGTGGCATAGAACTCCCGCTGGTAGTCCAGGAGCATCTCCCGGTTTTCCACGGTGGCCCGGACCGTGGCCATGGCCGCCCGAAGCTGGTTCCGGATGGTGAAGGCGAAGGTCAGATCTCCGTGATGGGAGCTCTCCTGCACGATTCCCCGGGAGCTCGCCTGCTCGAAGAGGACCGACAGCCCGCCCAGGAAACCGGGGTAGGACGAGCCGTACCCGGGATAGAACTTGTCGAAGACCTCTTCACTGAAGTACAGGGATCCCAGATCGTCCAGGGCCTCGGCCCAGTAGGCCTCGAAAGTGCCGGTGACCTCGGTGTAGAGCCGCTCCGGGAGAAGGAGGTTCCAGGAACCCGGCTTGGCGGGCTCGAAGAAAAAGGTGCTGCTGGTTCCCATCTCGTGGTGGTCGGTGACCACGTGGGCCCGCCACCTGTGGTGGAAATCCACCCGAGCCCGGCTTTCCGGGTGCACCAGGAGGAACCAGTCCCGGTTCAGGTCGAACCAGTAGTGGTTGGTTCGGCCCCCGGGCCACGCCTCGTTGTGCTCCCGGTCCAGTGGGTCCGCCGAAGGGGCCTCGGCCCGGTTCATGTTGGCCCATGCGGCCCAGCGGTCCCGACCGTCTGGGTTCAGGGTGGGCTCGATGTGGAAGACGGCCTCCTCCAGGTACTCCTGGACCTCCGGACCCGTCCCGGCCACCAGCCAGTACGCCGTCAGGAGGGCCGCGTCCCCGGCCGATGCCTCGTTGCCGTGGACGTTGTAGCCCAGATGGGCGATGGCCGGGAGGTCCGGGGCCGGGGGCGCTCCGGGCTCCAGGGAGGCCAGGTGGGCCTGGCGGATCTCCTCCAGGCGGGCGTGGTTGGCCGGGGAAGTCACGGTCAGAACCGGCATGTCCCGGTACTCGTAGGTCCGGCCGATGGACTGGTAGGTGGCCCGGTCCGAGAGGCGGGCTAGCTCCTGCATGTACATCACGATCCGGTCCTGCCGGGTCTGGTAGGTTCCAATGGCGTAGCCCAGGAACGCCTCCGGAGAAGGGATGTCCGGATCCAGGGTGGTGCCCTCGGGGAAGAAGTAGTCACTCTGCCCGTGGAGGGCTCCAGGCGCCATGAAGAGGCCACCCAGAACCAGGGCGACGACGGTGAGGAGGGAGGTGTGGGTTCGGCGGCGAAGCAGGGGGAGGCCAGTCATGGGTCCGTGTCCTCTCATGGGATCCGTCTGAAGGGGCTCAGGAAACAGGGGCTCAGG
>CAZSDD010000062.1:13169-17941 GCA_964605505.1 uncultured Gemmatimonadaceae bacterium
CAGCGGTTCGAGAAACAGAGGTGTGTGCATGGTGGGGAAATCTGTGGGACGCTCCCCCGGAGGGAAAGCGCCCCACAGAATCGATCCATGGCTTCTCGGCCTGGGTTCTTCACCGGACCGTGCGGGCCCGTGATCCGGCCGGTCAAGCGTCAGGGAAGAATCTCTCCCGCCCGCCCCCGATGCTGGCGGAGAAGCCGGTTGAACTTGTCCTCCCACGGGACCAGCTCACCCCGGATGAACATGGTTTCCACCTGGCTGGTGTACTCGATGGGGTTTCCCGTGGTGATGAGGAGGTTCGCCATCTTCCCCTCCTCGATGCTTCCCAGGCGGTCATCCACCCCCAGCAGACGGGCGGCATCCAGGGTCAGCGCCCGCAAGGCCTTCTCCATGGGCAGCCCGAAGGCCACCGTCATTCCCGCTTCATAGGTGAAGCTGAATACGTTGGCAGTTCCACCGGAGCAGAGGGCGAAGTCCACCCCTGCCTCGTGGAGAAGGGCCGGTGTGGCGAAGCGGGCATCATACGGCTCGTCCCGGCCCGGAGTGCCGTGGATACCGCTGTAGATGACCTTCACGTCGTGCTCCGCCAGGAAGTCGGTCATCTTCCAGGCGTCCCGGGCGCCCCGGATCAGGTAGTCCAGCTCCATCTCCTCGGCGAACGCCACGGCGGTTCTGATGTCGTCCTCGTCCCCCGCTTCGAAGATCACCGGCACCTGACCGGTGACCACGGGAATGAGGCCGTCCATGCGGATGTCCCAGTGGAAATCGGAGATCTCACCGGCTTCGGCCATCTCGGCCCTGGCGGCGTAGGCCCGGGCTTGCTGGAAGTAGGTCCGGAGGTCTTCTTCCCGGTTCTCGGACCAGTTGACCCGGAGGCCGATGCGTTTTTCCACGGCCATGGCCTGGGGCGTCCACCCCCAGAGATTGATCATGCTGTCATACCCGGGAATGGGCTCCCCCCGCCCGCTCAGGCCGGTGACCACGGTAGTGAAGCCCCCGATGCGCTGAACCCCCAGCATCTCGCTGGCCTGGTTCACGCCGATGTAGGCCTCGATGTGGGGGTTGTAGGGTCCCAACTCAAAGTTGTCCACAGAGCCGGCCATGCCTCCCGCTTCCTGAAGGCCCACACCGGTACCGGCGTCGATGAGTCCCGGGTAGACGTACCTCCCCGACGCGTCGAAGCGTTCCACGCCATCAGGTATGGAGATGGCGGTACCCACGCCGGTAATGATCCCGTCCTGGACCAGGACGGTCCCGTTTTCGATGGTGGCGCCGGAGACCGTCACCACCGTTCCGCCGGTGATGGCGTAGTCGTCCTGCTGGGCGTTTCCCTGCCCCGGGAAGGCCAGGGTGAGCGCCAGAGCCAGAGCCCCGGCAGCCCGCAGCCTCATCCGTGCGTTCATGGTGGCGTCTCCTTTCGTGCCGGGGTTCATCGGCTCTCCTCCTCGCCTTCCGGGTCCAGGACCCAGTCGGCGGCGACGTCGGCTTCACTGCGATCGAAGAAGATCTCTCCCTCGATGATGGTCATCTCCACCCGGGCCGGTGTGTGAAGGGGGTAATGGCTGAAGATGGCGATGTCACCGTCCTTCCCCACCTCGATGCTCCCCACCAGGTCATCGATTCCCAGGTTCATGGCGGCGTTGATGGTGATCATCTTCAGGCACTCATTCTCCGGAAGGCCGCCGTACTTCACTCCCCGGGCCGCCTCCTGGTACAACCGGCGAACCCGCTCGGCGGAGTCGGAGTTGATGGAGGTCCGGACGCCGGCCTCGTGGTGGATGAGCATCTTGTAGGGGATGGCCTCGTAGGCTTCGATCTTGTATCCCCAGCTGTCGGCGAAGACGCTGGTGGCCCAACCGTTCCGAGCCAACTCCGGGGCGATCTGGTACCCGTCCAGGGCGTGCTCGAAGACTCCGGGCCGAATGTCGAATTCTTTCGCTACCTCCATCATCATGGCCATCTCGTCGGCCCGGTAGGCATGGACCCGGAGGATGGTCTCTCCCCTGAGCACCTCCGCCAGGACCTCCAACTGGAGGTCCTTCTTCGGGGGGATGGGTTCCGGGCCCCGGCTGCGCCGGTTCGCCCCGTCCCATGCGGCCTTCTCCGCTTCGTACCGCTCCTGGGCCGCAATGTAGTTCAGGGCCCGCTGGAAGGATTCCCGCATGACTTCCGCCACCCCGGACCGGCTCCGGGGATATCGGGTGGGGTCGTCGGAAGAGGAGCGACGGACGTTTTCACCCAGGGCCAGCTTCAGGGTGTTGGGGGCCTCTTCGACGACCAGCTCCTCCCAGGGCCGGCCCCATTTCAGCTTGATGACCTCGTTCTGGCCCCCGATGGAGTTGGCGGAGCCATGCATGGTGTGGATGGTGGTGACGCCCCCGGCCAGAGCGGTGAAGAAGGCCGGGTCGTCGTGCTGGATGACGTCGGCGATGCTCACCTCCGGCACCACGGAGCGGGAGCCCTCGTTGATCCCCCGGTCGATCCCCATGTGGGAGTGGTCGTCCAGGACGCCGGGCATGACGAACTTCCCGGTGGCGTCGATGATCCGGACTCCCTCCGGGGCCCCAAGGCTCTGGCCGACCTCGGCGATCTTCCCGTCCCGGATCAGGACGTCGGTGTTCTCCATGTCGCCGTTGGTGATGGTCAGGACAGTGCCTCCCCGTATGAGAAGATCCTGTCCGAAGGCCGGCGCCGAAAGGAAGAGGACCGCGAAGAGGGTTGGCGCCAGCGCGCTTAGCGCTGCCCGTTTCAACTGGCTGATGGAGCTCATCGTCCAATCCTCCTTTCGATTGCCTGCAAACCCGGGCCTCGGGTTCCCGAGAAACCGGCGGTTCCCATGGGACCCAGGCCGATGGAGCCGTCCATCTCGTCGCCCTGGATGGTGGCGGTGAGGGTGACGTCCCCCATGTCCGGGACGGATCCTGTCATTTCCACGATTCCGGCGCTGATGGTTCCCGCGAAGTCCACCGTCATGCCCTGGATGGACAGGGTACCGGTGACGTTCTCGCCCTGCTGGGTCAGTTCCAGGGTTCCCTCGGTGGATTCCCCGCCCAGGGAGACATCGACGATCCACGAGCCGGCGGCGGCGCCGCTGCCCCCGCCGGAGGCCGGCTTGGGCTTGTCGAAGGACTCCTTCATTCCGTCCACGAAGACATGGGCCACGTAGGCCTCATCGTCGGTGAAGATGTCACCGTGGGTGACGGTGAGGTTGGCGATCTTTCCAGGCTCCAGGGTGCCCAGAGCCCGATCCACGCCGAAGACGGTGGCCGGCGTGAGGGTGAGGGCCTTCAAGGCCTCTTCCGACGCAAGACCGGCTGCCACGGCCAGCCTCAGGTTCTTGAGGAAATTTCCGGGGTTGGACATCCCGCTGGTGGCCAGAGCGAGGGGGGCGCCGGACTGGAGAACGGCCGCCGCATTTCCATGGATCGCTGCCTCGTCCCGCTCGTCCAGCTCCTCCTTCTGCTCTTCCGTGAGATTCTTGAAGGCCCGGTCGAACTGGTATCCGGTGACCTCGTTCACCGCTGGGAAGTCCAGGGAAACCAGGACCGGGACGCCCGCCTCCCGGATGAGGTCCGGAACGCGGAAGGCCTCCACGGCCCCTGCGACCCAGCACTGAAGACCATACTCCCGGGCCAGATCCCTGAGACGCTTGAAGTCGTTCTCGATGCTCACGATCCCCACCATGGGCGCGTCACCCTTTGCCACGGGGACCAGGGCCTCCAGGTTGGGGCTCTCCGGTGGCCGAACCATTCCCAGGGGAGCCTGCTGATAACGGGTTTGAAGCCTGTCGTGGTAGGCTGCGTCGATGAGGGTCTGCCGCTGATAGGCCACCACGGCCATCAATGTCCCGGGGTATCCCCGCTGGCCCTGGTATCCCATGACCTGGACCACCGGAGCCTTGACGGTCATGGAGGGGACGTCGTCCCCCATGAGGTTCATGAGGATCGCCTGTCCGCCGAAGACACCGTCGGTCCGGGCGATGAGGGCTGTGGTGAATCCCTGCCTCCGGTAGGCCGGGAGGTCGGAGGAATCCGGATCGAAATGCCGGGTGGCCCACTGGTCGGCGATGTTCCCGGCATATTCCCTGTCTTCTCCCTGGGGCAGGACCAGGCCGGCCTGGGAGAAGGCGTCGATGAATCCGGGGTAGACCGTCAGGCTATCCCCATCGATGATGACGGCGTCTGCCGGAGGTGTGAGGTCGGCCCCAAGGGCTTCGATGAGTCCTCCCCGGATCACGATGGTTCCGGTCTCTATGACGTCGCCGTTCACGGGCACGATGCGTGCTCCTGATATGGCGTAGGTTCGGCCTTCGAACTGGGCCGAGAGGTTGGAAGGGGCGAGCAGGATCAGGATGGCGAGAGCGGAAAGAAAGAAGTGAGCCGCCCCCCATCGCAAGGACCGATCCCGTCTGAATTCGGGTCTCGGCATAGGGAATCCCTCCTGTTTACACGTGTTATGATACCCCAGGATTCGGGAGCCTAGATCCCGACGGGGTCGGTGTCAAACGGAGTTAATTAAGGAGTCAAGAAAGAGGGGCACCCTTCGCCGTTTCCCACGATGAAGTGCGGCTATCACCCATGTGGGATCGTGAGTTCATTCCGAGCCATCTTCTCTTCCGTTTCCAGTTGCAGAATCCAGTGCAAGGAGAATTCCGGAGCAGCGATTCCCACCCGGCGGGTAACTTCTCCGGGAATCCCCAGGTCCGCGAGCCACATGGCGCCGCCAGCGGGGTTTCGAAGCCCCGGCTTGGGCAGATGGAGGGTCAGGGTCGCATC
>CAZSDD010000063.1:0-13581 GCA_964605505.1 uncultured Gemmatimonadaceae bacterium
CAAGGCCGATGAAAAGCGGGTGAAGCGCCTGCTGGTGAAATAACACGGAAGGAGCAGAAGAATGCCTCGTGCCACGCGAGCCGCCGCCCGGAAGAAGCACAAGAAGAAGATCTTCAAGGCCGCGAAGGGATATTTCGGTGGACGGAAGAACCTCTACCGCACCGCCAAGGACGCGGTGGAAAAAGGGTGGGAGCACGCCTATAGAGACCGGAAGAAGAAGAAGCGGAACTTCCGGTCCCTCTGGATCACCCGTATCAATGCCGCCGCCAGGCAGCATGAGCTCTCCTATTCGCGGTTCATGAACGGTCTCAAGATTTCCGGGATCGAGCTGGACAGGAAGGCCCTGGCCGACCTGGCCGTCCGGGATCCGGACGCATTTACCAGCCTGGCCGAGCGGGCCAAGGAGGCGCTGGCCAAGGCCAGTTGATCCTCTTCGGACCGATCTCGGCAAAGGGGCTTCACGATTCCTCGTGGGGCCCTTTGTCATGATACGTCGTCGAGAGCAGGAGCATCCCCGAGGATCACCGACCCGCAAGGCTCGGTGGGTACGGCCGGCGGGTTTGCCGTCAACCGGACAGGATCCCAGACTGTCAGGTTTCTGCCGGACGGAAATGATGAAATGAAGAGGGAGACGGAAGAGATCATGAGCGTGATTGGATCACTCGTCCAGAGCCTCAAGGCCCTGGAGGCGGAGGCGCTGGAGGCCATAGAGGTCGCTTCGGGAGAAGAGGCCCTGGAGGAGATCCGGATCCGGTACCTGGGCCGGAAGGATGGGAAGATCTCCGGAGTCCTGAGAAAAATGGGCCAGATCTCCCCTGAGGATCGACCCCGTGTCGGGGCCGAGGCCAACCGGGTGAAAGGGGTGGTCCAGGAAGCGCTGGAGGACCGGAGGGAGGCCTTTGGGGGCAGGGAGGGGGATTCCGGGTCCCGGGTGGATCTCTCGCTTCCCGGAAGGGAGCCCTGGCAGGGAGGCCGGCATCCCGTAACCCAGGTCATCGATGAGCTCTGGGCGATTTTCAGGGGAATGGGGTTCACCCGGGCGAGGGGTCCTGAGGTGGAAACCTCCTGGTACAATTTCGTTGCCCTGAACACCCCTCTGGATCATCCGGCGGTGGACGAGGCCGACACCCTCTACCTCGAAAATTCCTTCCTCCTCCGTACGCACACCTCACCGGTGCAGATCCGGATCATGGAGACCCACAAACCTCCGATTCGGATCATCGCGCCGGGAATGGTCTTCCGGAGAGACACCCCCGACGCCACCCACACCCCGGCATTCCTCCAGTTGGAGGGGCTGGTGGTGGATGAAGGGGTGACATTCGTGGATTTCAAGGCCACGCTGGCGGAGTTCGCCCGGAGGTTCTGGGGCTCCGGGACCCGGGTGCGATTCCGTCCGTCCTTCTTCCCGTTCACCGAGCCCAGCGCCGAGGTGGATGTGAAGCGGATTGTCCACCGGCCTGACGGTGTCAAGGAGGAGACGGACTGGTTGGAGATCATGGGTGCCGGTATGGTGGACCCGGCGGTCCTGGACAATGTGGGGTATGATTCGGAGCGGTACACCGGATTCGCCTTCGGCATGGGCCCCGCCCGCATCGCCGCCCTGAAATACGGAATACGGGACATCCGGGGTTTCTACGAGAACGACGTCCGCTTCCTGAGCCAATTCGCCTAGCCATGAACGTTTCCTATCGCTGGTTGAAAGCCCTCGCACCCGAACTGACTCTCTCTCCCCAGGATATGGCCGAGCTTCTGGCGCTCAGGGGAGCTCCCGTGGAGGAGCTCACCCCTCTTGCATCAGACCTGGAAGGACTCACCGTGGCCCGGGTGGATACGGTGGACGCACACCCGGACGCCGATCTCCTTTCCGTATGTCGGGTGGAAGCCGGCGCCGGCCCGGTCCAGGTGGTCTGCGGGGCCCCCAATGTGGAGGTGGGCAGGTTTTATCCCTTTGCTCCAGTGGGCAGCACACTGCCGGGGGGCACGGAGATCGGCCGGGCCAGGATTCGGGGTGTGGAATCCCAGGGCATGCTCTGCTCCGAAGCGGAGCTTGAGCTGGGTCCCGACGCCTCGGGCCTCATGGCCCTGGAAGGGGACTTCGTACCGGGGTCTTCCCTCAGTGAAGCCCTGGGGATGAATGACTGGCGCCTGGACGTGGAGATTACCGCCAATCGGGGCGACCTCCTCTCCCATGCGGGGGTGGTCCGGGAGCTTTCCCCCAGGGGGACGGGAGGCCCGTCCCTGCCGCCGATCCCAGGCAGCTCTCCCCTGGAGCTTCCCCTGAGCACCGATCCGGAGGAGGTGGTGGAGAACGGGATCACCATCCGGATTCGGGATCCGGAGCTGTGCTCCAGGTATCTGGGCGCCGTCATCCGTGGGGTGAAGGTGGGTCCATCTCCCGCCTGGCTGGCCCAGCGCATCCGAGCAGCCGGATCCCGACCCATCAACAATGTGGTGGATGCCACCAACTATGTCCTGCTGGAGTTGGGGCAGCCCCTCCACGCTTTCGACCTCGCCAGGCTGAAGGACTCCACCATCGAGGTTCGCCGGGCCAGAGAGGGAGAATCGATCCGGACCCTGGACGAGGAAGACCGGCGGCTCAAGGAGGACATGCTGGCGATCTGCGATGCCGTTGATCCTGTGGCCATCGCGGGGGTCATGGGAGGGGAGGATTCAGAAGTGTCGGAAGAGACCACCGATGTTCTTCTGGAATGTGCGCTCTTCGAGCCGGGCTCCATCCGGAGCACCCGCACGGCTCTGGGAATGTCCACCGACGCCAGTTACCGCTTTGAGCGGGGTGTGGACCCCCAACAGATGGAGCTGGCCGTTCGCCGAGCCGTGGAGATCATCCTGGCTACCGCCGGGGGAAAGGCCGACGAAAGGGTCCTGGATGTATGCCCTCGGCCCTGGAAGGGCCTGACCGTGCCTCTCCGGCCTTCCCGGGTTCCGGTGCTCCTGGGTATCAGCCTCACCCCGAAAGAGATCGAAGAGATGCTGTCCCCTCTGGGCTTCCAGGTGGTGGGATCGGGCAGGGACCGCCTGGATGTGGCGGTGCCTGGATTTCGAAGCTACGACGTCCTCAGGGAGGTGGACCTCCTGGAGGAAGTGGCGCGAACCTATGGGTATGACCGCTTCCCCGATGACCTGAAACCCTTCCGGCCAGGAACGGTCCCCGATCATCCACTCTTCCGGCTGGAGGACGAGCTCCGGGACCTCATGGTGGGCAGAGGATTCCTGGAAGCCCAGAACCAGGCCTTCGCCCCGGAGGGCGAGGGAGAAGTCGCCCTGACCAATCCCATCTCGGCCCAGGAGGGATTCCTGAGAACCGCCCTTCTGCCCGGGCTCCTCCGGAGGGTAGAGCACAACTTTGCCAGGGGGAGAAGGGACGTGAGGCTTTTCGAGCTGGGGACGGTGTTCTTTTCCCTGGATACAGGGGAGCTTCCACGGGAGGAGACACATCTCGGCCTGGTCATGACAGGAAGCAGCCAACCCCTCCATTGGAGCGGATCGGCTGCCGAGACGGACCTGTGGGACCTGAAGGGGCTCCTTTCCACGCTCATCCCCGGATGTCGGTTGTTCGGGGGAACCCTCCGGGAGGGCGCCCCGGAAAAGGGAGATCTGGTCAGTGGCGAGGGATTCACCGTGGTGGACGCCGAGGGGGAGACCCTGGGCCACGGTGGACGGATCCGGGATGGGGTTGTGGACGCCCCGGCCTGGGCCGGGCCCGTCTGGGCTGCGGAACTCACATTGCCTGCTGTGCCGGAGGAGCGTCCGGTGCCTGTGTTCGAGCCCCTCCCCACCTTTCCCGGAGTGGACCGTGATCTTGCTCTTCTCCTTTCCAACAGCCTTCCGGCAGGCCAGGTTGAAGAGGTGATCCGGGAGGCTGGAGGCCCGTATCTGGCAGAAGTACAGGTCTTCGATCTCTACCAGGGGAAGGGCGTGCCGGAGGGCTACCGATCCGTAGCCTTCCGTTTGAGATTCCAATCCAGGGAGCGTACCCTGACGGACGAGGACGTGGAGCGGGCTGTGGGTTCCGTAACGGACCGTCTACGGGAGGAGCTTGGTGTCGAACGGAGAGGTTAGGAATCAGAACGGGCCGGCGGACCAGCGGGCATATGCCCGCCTGGAGGAAGCCGTGGAGGCAATCCTTTCCCGGGTCGGTGAGCTCGAGACAGAACTCAAGCAGTCCCGGCGAAAGGCGTCCGAGATGGAAGAGGTCCTTCGGAAATTCACCGGAGGCGAAGAACAGCCATCCCAGATGGTGTCCCGTCTGCGGCGCCTGGAAGTGGAGAACGAGGTGCTTCTGGATCGCCTGAACAAGGGAAGGGAAGGGGTGGAGCGGTTGCTGGCCCGGATTCGTTTCCTGGAGGAGCAAGGCTGATGGCCGAGTCGCGGGAGAAGTCAGCAGTGACGGTGAGGATCGGTGGTGAGGACCACGTGATCCGGGCCAACGTGGAGCCTGAATACACCCGCCGGTGCGCCCGATGGGTCGACGAGCGGATGAACGAGATCCGGAGCCAGTTGGGTCTGATCGAAAGCCACAAGGTGGCCATCCTCGCCGCACTCTCCATTACCGACGAGCTGTTCAGGGCCAGGAGCGAGATGGAGGAGCGGCGGGATGAAGCAGCCCGGCGGGCCGATGCCCTGGCCAGGAAATTGGCATCGAAGCTGGAGGAGGAGTCCGGCAGTTAGCCATCAGGGCGAAGGGGCGAAAGCATGAAGTAGCCGGCCCTCCTTCCAGAGACCCATTTCCTTGCGTTTCGGTACTTCCAGGTCCTATCCTTTGTTTAACTCTTGACACTTTCTCTCCCCCATCCTCGGTAGGGCGGAGAGGGGTCGAACAGTCATCGCCCACCACATTCGAATGCCGAAGCATTCGATTTTCGGAGTGCATAGATGAGTCCCCTTGAAGTCACGCTAGCGGTCCTAGCCGCAGTGTTCGCCGTGGCGGGCTTTCTCCTGGGACAGGGTCGGGAGCGGGCCAGGCAACGAAGAGAGCGGGAAGCTGCCAGGGACGAGGCTTCTCTGATCCTCAGACGGGCCGGGGAAGAAGCGGAGAACCTTCGGGAAACGGCCCTGATCCAGGGAAAGGAAGACGCCTTCCGCCTTCGGGAGAGCTGGGAGAAGGAAGAGACCCGCCGCCGGGAAGAGATAGAGCGGGTGGAGCGGCGCCTCGACGAGCGCTCCGAGTTCCTGGATCGGAAATTCGATAGCCTTAGCGAGCGGGAAGCCAGCCAGGAAGCTCGGGCCAGGGAGCTGGATCGCACGGAACAGTCCCTACGGGACCGACGGCAGCATGTCCTGGAACTGGAGACGGAGGCCCGGAACAAGCTGGAGGAGCTGGCCGGGATGTCGGGCCAGGATGCCAGGAAAAAGTTGATGGACGATATGCTGGACGAGGCCAGGGCCGACGCCTCCAAGGACCTTCGGGACATCAAGGAGGAAGCCCAGCGCACGGCCGACCGGGAGGCCAAGAAGATCCTGGCCCTGTCCATCCAGCGGATGGCGGCGGATCAGACTGCGGAAACCACGGTTTCGGTGGTGCAGCTCCCCTCTGACGAAATGAAGGGGCGCATCATCGGCCGGGAGGGCCGGAACATTCGTGCATTCGAGCAGGCCACAGGTGTGGATGTCATCATCGACGATACCCCTGAAGCCGTGGTTCTCTCCGCATTCAACCCGGTCCGGAGAGAGGTCGCCCGCATCGCCCTGGAAACCCTCATCGAGGATGGCAGAATCCACCCCGGCCGCATCGAAGAGATGGTGGCCAGGAGTGAGAAAGAGGTGGAGAAGGGGATGGTGGAGGCGGCTGAGGAGATCCTCTATGAGCTGGGAATCCACAACGTCCATCCGGAAATCGTAAAAGTCCTCGGGCAGTTGAAATTCCGCACGTCCTACGGTCAAAACCAACTGGGGCATGCCCGGGAAGTGGCTCTTCTGGCCGGGAACATGGCAGCGGAGATGGGACTGGACGTCCAGGCCGCCAAGCGGGCCGGGCTCCTCCACGACGTTGGCAAGGGCCTGACCCACGAGCACGAAGGCACCCACGTGGAACTGGGATGGCGCCTCTGCAAGAAACACAACGAGTCGGAGGTGGTCCTGAACGCCGTCAAGGCCCATCATGATGAGGAGCCCCATTTCTTTCCGGAGACCTTCCTGGTCACGGCGGCAGACGCCATCAGCGGGTCCAGGCCCGGCGCCCGCCGCGAGATGTTCGAGGGCTACGTCAAGCGCCTGGAAAAGCTGGAGGAAATCGCCATGGCACTCCCGGGTGTGGAGCGGTGCTTCGCCATCCAGGCGGGTCGGGAGCTGAGGGTCATGGTTCAACCCGAAGAGGTGACGGACCAGGAGATGGCTCAGATCTCCGAAGCCGTGGCCAGAAAAATCGAGGGTGAGCTCCAATACCCGGGGCAGATCAAGGTCGTGGTGATCCGGGAAACCCGAGCTGTGGACTTCGCCCGCTGACAGCGCCGGGGAAAGGGATGGAGTCCGGATGCCGCTGACCGTTCGGGTCTACGAGGAGCTTGCTTTGATCTGGGTTGAAGGCTCGGGTGTGGTTTCCGACGCCGACCTGAAGGAATACGTGGAAGAGTTTCTGGTCAAGCGGGGGCTCAGGGAGTACGACGAGATCTTCGACCTCTCCCAGGCGGACCTGCTGGACATTACCTACCTGGGGCTGTCCAGCGTGGCTTCGGCCGCCGCTCCCACTGATCCTGAAGACACCTCCACCCGGATCGCAATTCTCGTGTCCGAAACCGTGGGCCTGGGAATCTCCAGGATGTACCAGACCATTCGGGAAACCAAGGGTGGCCGCCGAAATCTGCGAATCTTCAGGGACTTCTCCCCACTCCGGGATTGGATGGGTCTCCCGGCTGATTGGACAGAGGAGGGAAGGTAGCTCCGGGACGAGGAGATCGTTTCCCTTCTCCCGCAGGGGGACGCCAACCCGACGGCAATGGGTTAGTTTGGAGCCCCGGTCCGGCGAGAACGGCCGGGACGCTGACCTGAAAGCACCATCGGACGAGTCAAGACGGAGAATACGTGACCATGAGTGCAGAGATCATCTCTGGAAAAGAAATCGCCCAGGCGATTCGAGGAGAGACCGCCGCCCGGGTGGCGGCTCTGAAAGAAAAACATGGCCTGGTGCCGGGGCTCGCCACGGTCCTGGTGGGGGAAGACCCTGCCAGCCAGAGCTATGTGGGCATGAAGAACAAGACAGCCAAGGAGATGGGGATCTATTCACGGCAGATCACCCTGGACGCCGATACTCCTGAGGAGGAGCTCCTCGGAATCGTGGAAGGGTTGAACGCCGATCCCCAGATCCATGGGATTCTGGTCCAACTGCCCCTCCCCAAGCATATCGACGAATCCAGGGTCCTCCTGGCCATCGATCCGGCCAAAGATGTGGATGGCTTCCACCCGGTAAACGTAGGGAAGCTCTCCACAGGCGAGACGGAGGTCCTGGCTCCGTGCACCCCGGCGGGCATCATTCAGATGCTTCTCCGGACCGGCCACGATCCGAATGGAAAGCACTGTGTGGTTGTCGGCCGCTCCAATATCGTGGGCCGGCCCATGGCTTCTCTCCTTCTCCGGAAGGCGGAGGGCGGGAACGCCACCGTCACGGTGTGTCACAGCCGGACGCCGGATCTGGGTGCTGTCACCCGGGAAGCCGACATCCTCATCGTCGCCATCGGCTGGCCGGAGATGGTGAAGGCCGACATGGTGAGGCCCGGCGCCGTGGTCATCGATGTGGGGGTGAATCGGGTGGATGACGAGACCCGGGAGCGGGGGTATCGGCTGGTGGGCGATGTGGCCTTCGACGAGGTCAAGGAGGTGGCCTCGGCCATCACACCGGTTCCCGGTGGCGTGGGGCCGATGACCATCACAATGCTCATGTCCAACACCGTGGACGCGGCTGTTCGACAGGCCGGGCTTCAGGAGTAGTCATCTTCCATCCCAGATGCCTCCCGGCGTAAGGGCGCGAGCCGCGCCACCCGGCGGGTTTCCTGGAGGATCCGTTCGAGAAACCTGTGAATCTGGACCTGTTTGATTCTGTGGACGAGCCGGAGGGGGCGGAGGACCCGTCCCCTCCGGTGCCGTCTGATCCCATGGATCCCACCGGTGGCTCCGCGACACTCCCTCCTGAACCGGAGGCCTGGACCGTTTCCCAGGTCAACCAGGCGGTTCGTACACTTCTGGAGGAGAGCCTCCCGCCTCTCTGGATCTCCGGAGAGGTGGCCAACTGGAAGCGGGCCGGATCCGGGCACTGCTACTTCACCCTCAAAGACGAATCGGCCCAGCTTCGCTGCGTCATGTGGAGGGGAGACGCTTCTCGATTACCCATGGATCCGGAGGAGGGAATGCGGATCCGGGCCTTCGGCCAGCTCACCGTTTATGAGGCAAGGGGTGAGTTTCAGCTGGTGGCCCGGTCTCTGGAGGCAGAGGAAGGAGAGGGGCTCTGGCGCATGGCCTTCCAGCGCCTGAGGACCCGGCTGGAGGATGAAGGGCTGCTGGCTCCGGATCGAAAGCGGCTCCTGCCCCGTTTTCCCCAGACGGTGGGAGTGGTCACTTCCCTCACCGGGGCAGCGCTCCACGACATCCTGACGGTGTTGAGGCGGAGGGGACCCTGGTTGAGAGTTCTGGTGGCGGGGGCCCGGGTGCAGGGTGACGGGGCTTCAGAGGAGATCGCCGGGGCGATCCGCCGAATGGGGGCCAGCGGCCTGGTGGATGTCCTCATCGTGGGGCGGGGGGGAGGCAGTCTGGAAGACCTCTGGGCCTTCAATGAAGAACCGGCGGCCCGGGCCATCTCCGAATGTCCGGTTCCCGTGGTGTCGGCGGTGGGCCATGAGGTGGACGTAACCATCTCCGATCTGGTGGCGGACCTGAGAGCGCCCACGCCATCGGCCGCCGCTGAGGCCGTGGTGCCGGACAAGGAGGAGATCCTTCGCTATCTGGAAAATGCCGGGATGCGCCTGGCCCGCGGCCTGCGAAGAGGCGTGGATGAGCGGGGGAGGTCCCTGTCCCGGGCGGTGTCCGCATTGGAACGCGCCGGCGAGCGCCTGACGGAAGGACATCGGAGAGCCCTACAGGGGTACAACGATGCCATGGTCCGGATTGCCCGGGTGCTTACCGTGGTGCGTCGACAGGAGCTCCTGCGAATCAGGGAATCCCTGAATCGGGAGATCCGGAGCATGGTGCGGGCGCGAAGGGAGGCCCTGGGAAGGCTTGCCGGAAAGATGGACGCGCTCTCTCCCCTTTCCACCCTGAAGCGTGGCTATGCCGTGCCCCTGGACTCCACCGGTGCGGTCCTTCGAGCCGTCCGGGACTTTCTTCCGGGAAAGGAATTCCAGTTGCGTGTGGTGGACGGGCGAATCCGATGCGGAACCCTCGAAACCACCAATATTGAACCCACCAATGAAGAGGTGAGCGGTGACAGAACGACAGGCTGAAGACATGGAACCTGGCCCGGAAAGGGAGGGGCCGTCTCTGGAAGCCCGGCTTCGTCGGCTGGAGGAGATCGTGGGTCAGTTGGAGACGGAAGAGCTGGAGTTGGACCGAGCCCTGGCCCTTTTCGAAGAGGGGGTGACCCATGTCAAAGAGGCTGAGGGGTCCCTGGCGGCGGCGGAACTCCGGGTGGAGGAGCTCCTGGGAGAATCCGGACGAACCCGGCCCATGGAGGAGGAGGAGGAGTGACCAGGGCCGACGGAGAGGTCGATCTCCCGGCATTCCTGGCCGCGGAGCGAGATGCGGTGGAGGTGGCCCTCACCGCTGCCCTGAAAGGGCTGACGGCCAGGGTTCCGCACGCCTTCCGTGATGCCCTGGCCCATGGGGTTACCAGTGGAGGGAAGCGGCTCAGGCCGATCCTGTGTGTCGCTGCGTATCGGGCCGCAGGCGGACAGGACCCGAGAATCTACTCCCTGGCGGTCTCCCTGGAGCTCATCCACGCCTACTCCCTCATGCATGACGACCTTCCCTGCATGGATGATGCGGCGCTGCGAAGAGGGGAGCCGACAACCCACACGGTCTTTGGGGAGGAAGGGACCGTGGTGGCCGGCGCCCTCCTCATCCCGGCCTCGGCCCTTCAGGCCTGGGAGGGAGCTCACGCCATGGGGTTGGCGGAAGAGAGGGGCCGAACTCTGGTGAAAGAGTTGACCCGGGCAGCCGGGGGTGGGGGAATGGTGGGAGGGCAGGTTCTGGACCTGCTCGGCGAGGACAGGAAGCTCACGAGCCGGGAGCTGGATGAGCTCCACCGCAGAAAGACCGGCGCCCTCCTTCGGGCCTCTCTTCGGATGGGCGCCATCGCCGCCGAAGCCGGCGAGAGGGAGATCCGGGCCCTGGACCGATACGGGGAGGCCATCGGCCTCGCGTTCCAGATTGCCGATGACATTCTGGACGCTACCTCCACGGCGAAAGCGCTGGGGAAGAACCCCTCGGATGTCCAGTTGGGAAAATCCACCTATGTGTCCCTCTTCGGTCTGGAGGAGGCGTCTCGGACGGCTCAGGGGCTGGCGGACGACGCGGTGGCATTTCTTCGAGAAGGGAGGCTGGAGGCTCCGGAACTGGAGGCTCTGGCCCGATACATCGTGGAGCGGAAGAAGTAGCCCCTCCCTCCCCTGACCCCCCCGGGGTGCAATGGGGTACCGGTTTCGTTTAGCTTTCGGTTTTGATCGCATTCTGCGAAGGAGAGTAGTGAGGTGGCCCTCCTCGATCGGGTGAAAACGCCCAAGGACATTCGGGAGCTTTCCCGCCAGGAGCTCCATGAGTTGGCTCGAGAAGCCCGTGCCCGCCACATCGACGTCGTTTCACAGATCGGCGGCCATTTCGGGGCAAGCCTGGGGGTCACGGAGCTCACCGTGGCCCTTCATTATGTTTTCGACACCCCCCGGGACAAGATCGTCTGGGACACGGGGCATCAAGCCTACATCCACAAGATTCTCACGGGCAGGAACGAACGGTTTCCCACCATCCGTCAGACGGGTGGCCTGGCTCCCTTCTGTCGGAGAGACGAGTCGGAATACGACGCTTTCGGGGCCGGTCACGCAGCTACGTCCATTTCGGCTGCCTGGGGGATGGCCGTGGGCCGGGACCTGCGGGAGGAAGACTTCTCCGTGGTGGCGGTCATCGGAGACGGAGCCATGGGCTGCGGGTTGGCCTACGAGGCTCTGAACAACGCCGGCCACACCGGGCGGAACTTCGTGGTCATCCTCAATGACAACGAAATGTCCATCGCCCCCAACGTGGGGGCCATGAATAAATACCTCACCAGCATGATCACCAACCCCGTCTACAACAAGATGAGGCGGGAGGTCAAGGATCTGCTCCAGAAAGTGCCCGCGGGGCTTGGCGGCGTCATGGAGCATTTTGCGTACAAGCTGGATGAGAGCATCAAGCACATCTTCATGCCCGGCATGCTCTTCCAGGAACTGGGCTTTCGGTATGTGGGACCCGTGGACGGCCACGATCTGGATGCCCTGGTGGAAGCGCTGGCCGGGGTGAAGGAGATGCGGGGCCCCATCCTGGTTCACGTCCTCACCCAGAAGGGAAAGGGGTTTTCCCTGGCCGAGGAAGATCCGTTCCGTTGGCACGCCGCCAAGCCCTTCGAGAAAGGTTCCGGGACCGCCAGGGCCGGCGGAGGGGGCGGCCTTCCTCGGTACCAGAAAGTCTTCGGCGAAGGACTTGTCCAGTTGGGAGAAATGGACGACCGGGTGGTGGCCATCACTGCTGGGATGCGCGACGGCACCAGCACCGATCTCTTCGAGAAGGCCTTCCCGGACCGATTCTTCGATGTGGGTATCGCCGAGGCTCACGCCGTGACCTTCGCCGCCGGTCTGGCGACCCGTGGGGTGAAGCCCGTGGTGGCCATCTACTCCACTTTCCTCCAGCGGGGCTACGACGGCATCGTCCACGACGTGGCCCTGCAGGATCTGCCGGTGGTGTTCGCCATGGACCGAGCCGGGGTGGCGGGGGCCGATGGCCCGACCCACCACGGCACCTTCGACATCAACTACATGCTTTCGGTGCCGAAGATGACTGTGACGGCCCCGAAGGACGGAGCGGAGATGCTGGCCCTCCTCCGCCTGGGCGTGAATTGGGATAATGGACCGTTTTCTCTGCGTTGGCCCCGGGACGAGGTTCCCTCCCGGGTGCCCCATATCTCCGAGATCCCACCGGTCGAGTATGGGAGTTGGGAGATCCTGCGGGAGGGGAAATCCGCAGCCGTGCTGGCCGTCGGGACCATGGTCCTGGAGGCGGAGAAGGCCGCCGAGACCCTGGCTCGGGAAGGGATCGATGTCACGGTGGTGAATTGCCGGTTTCTGAAGCCTCTGGACCAGAAGATTCTCCGAACCGTCCTCGGATCCCATAGCCGGATCCTCACAGTGGAGGAAGGCGCTGTCGTCAATGGGTTTGGCGCATTCCTGGCCCGGGAGGTCGAGGCCAGGGAGGATGGAGATGGCGTGCGGCTCCACTCCCTCGGTATCCCTGACCATTTCGTCCCGCATGGGAATCGTCGAGATCTCCTGAGGGCGATGGACCTGGACGCCCAAGGAATCGTGGAGCGCGTGCGGAGATTGGTCGCAGCGGATCTGACGCCTTCGAAGGCAACAAGGGAGAGCTGACCCCATGGCTCCGGCACCCCCCAGTCCACACCAGTTTCGCCGTCTTGCCCTGGTGGGCCAGACAGGACACGAAGGACTTTCTGCCGTGCTGGAGCGGCTTCGGCCCGTGTTCGAAGAAGAGGGCGTAGAGGTGGTTTTCCAGGAGCGGCTCCGTCCCGGAGATCCGCTGGGGCCGGAGATCGAAGGAACCCTGGAGGAGGGGATCGACCTTCTGATCACCCTGGGCGGTGACGGGACCCTTCTCTGGGGAGCCCGCCTGGTGGCGGACCTTGGCGTCCCGGTTCTGGGCATCAATCTGGGCCACATGGGGTTCCTCACGTCCGTCACCCTCCCGGGGATGGAGGAGGCCCTGGGGAAGTTGTTCGCCGGGGAGTACGTGTTGGATTCCCGCTCGACGCTGGAAGCGGTGGTGGCGACGGAGGACGGGGAACAGAGAGAACGCTACCTGGCCCTCAATGACTTCGTCATCCACAAAGGGGGCATGGCACGGGTCACCCGACTCTCCCTTCTGGTTGGAGAGGCCAGCAGCGCTGAAGAGATCGTCAGCTTCAGTGGCGATGGTGTGGTGGTGTCCACCCCCACCGGTTCCACCGCTTACTCTCTCTCCGCCGGGGGGCCCATCATCGCTCCGGCCATGGGGTGTATCCTGGTGACACCCATCTGCCCGCACACCCTGGCGGTCCGTCCTCTGGTGATCCATTCGAAGGAAACAGTGACGGTGAACGGAATGGACCCGGACGGATCCCTGGTCCTCACCGTGGACGGACAGGCGGGCACGGAACTGGGTGCCGGGGAGTCCGTGGTGATCCATCAGGCTGCCGCTCGGGTCCACCTGATCCGGTTTCCGGGGCAGACCTTCTTTTCCACCCTCCGTCAGAAGCTCCACTGGGCCATCCGCCCCCACGGGGAGCGTTACGCCGCGCCGGATGTGTCGGGCGGCGGCTCGTAGGCGGGTTTTCCGCCCCCA
>CAZSDD010000063.1:13681-17677 GCA_964605505.1 uncultured Gemmatimonadaceae bacterium
CGTCCCGGCCCTGACCTGCAGGACCATTGAAGGGCCCGGGGTCGCCTGTCTAGATTGGGGCCGGTGGTTTTGGAACTTCCTTTCTCATGCAACGACCTGGTATGCTCATCGAACTGAGGATCCGGGACTACGCCGTCATCGACGATCTGTCCCTCCAGCTCAAGTCCGGACTGAACGTCCTCTCCGGTGAAACGGGAGCGGGAAAGTCCATAATCGTCGGAGCGCTGTCTCTGCTGCTGGGCGAACGGGCTTCTTCCCAGGTGGTTCGAAGCGGAGCCTCCCGGGCCACCGTTGAAGCCGCCTTCGACATCTCGAAGATTTCCGGCCTTCAAGAGCGCCTCGGAGAGCTGGGATTTCCGATGGAAGAGGATCTCCTGATCCTCAAGAGGGAAGTGGCGACGGAGGGAAGGAACCGGGCCTGGGTCAATGGATCTCCGGCCACGGCTGCCGCTGTGGGGGAGCTGGGGGCTCGGTTGGTGGACATCCACGGTCAGCACGAACACCAGAGCCTCCTGAAGCCGATGGAGCAGCGGAACATCCTGGATGTCTTCGGGGGATTGGAAGAGCTGGCCGACAGGGTCCGTACCCTCCACGGAGCAGTGGAAGACACCCGGAAAGCTCTGGAAGATCGGAAGGCCCGCATCCGGGAGTTGGAGGCCAGGGGCGATTTCCTCCGGTTTCAGTTGACGGAGATCCAGGACGGAAAGCTGGAGGTGGGGGAGGAAGAAGCTCTGGAGGAGGAGGGCCGGCGTCTGGAGCATGCCCAGGAGTTGGCCTCGGGAGCCGGAAGGCTCCATGAGGAGCTCTACGGCGGCGAGGGAGCCATATCGGACCGGGTGGCCGGCCTTCAGCAGCTCCTGGAACGGCTGGCGGGCCTGGATCCCTCCCTGGAACGGAAGACCGGGACCCTCTCCGAGATCTATCATCTGCTGGCCGAGATGGGCCAGGACATGGGCAGCTATGCCTCGGAGATTGAAGATGATCCGATTCGCCTGGAGGAGATCCGGCGCCGCCAGGATCTTCTGTTTCGGCTGAAGCGAAAGTACGGCCCGGAGGTCCGGGATGTCCTGGAGACGGGCCGGAGGATCAGGGCGGAGGTGGAGGAGCTGGATGGGGCCGCTGTGGACCTGGGCGCCGAGGAGGATGAGCTCGCCCGCCTCCACCAGGAGCTCCTGGGAGCCACAGGAGAGCTGACCCTTCAGAGGAAGGAGAAGGCCCGGCGCCTGGCGGGTGAGGTCAGAAAGGTGCTCCCTTCCCTTGGCCTTCCCAAGGCCGAGTTTGAGGTCCGGTTCACGCCCCTGGAATCCCCGGGGCCAGGAGGGGGCGAACGGGTGGAGTTCCTCCTCTCCCTGAATCCCGGCTTCGAAGCCGGGCCCCTGTCCAGGATCGCCTCCGGGGGTGAGCTGTCCCGGGTCATGCTCGCCCTGAAGACCGTCCTGGCAGGGGTGGACAGGATTCCGACGCTCATCTTCGACGAGATCGATGCCGGAGTGGGTGGGGCCGTCGCCCTCCAGGTAGCGGACAAGCTCCGTCAGGTAGCTTCACACCATCAGGTTTTCGTCATTACCCACCTTCCGCAACTGGCTTCGAGGGCCCACCACCAGCTGTCCGTGGCCAAGCGCGAGGTGAAGGGGTTGGCCAGCACGGAGGTCCGGGAGCTGGAAGGGGAGGAGCGGGTCGAAGAAGTGGCCCGCATGCTCGGAGGGGACCCCGGCTCTTCCAGGTCCAGAGATCATGCCCGGGAGCTCCTGGGCTCATCCTGACACGGATCGGCTCCGGGACCGCTCTCCTATCGAACCTCCCCGCCCTCCTCCCGAACTTCCCCGTCCTCCTCCCGTACTTCATCGCCCTCCTACCGTACTTCACCGCCTTCTTCGTTTTCCCGGGCCTCATCTCCACCCCAGAAGGTACGGAACAAGCTCAGCCCCACCTGGAGTCGTCCCCCTTTGGGGGTCTGGCCTCCGGACCCGGCCAGGGGGTGGAAATAGGCGAAGCGGATCATCATGGGGAGGGCCGTCTCGCCCCGTGCGCTGGCAGCCACAGTGGAATAGGTGGCCGTGAAGGCCAGCTCGTGGAGGGTCTGCTGCGTCTCCAGCTCGAGAAGAGAGGTGGGGGGAAAGTCCAACTCTTCCGCCATCACCGGGTCGATGGGTTGCATGCCGTAGCTGTCGTGCCTCTTGTGCCAGAGGCGGTAGCGGACGCCGAAAGTCATCTCCGGGGTGAAGTAGAACCGGGGGCTCAGCTCCAGATCCAGATAGTCTCCCGGAGTCCAGTTCAGGGGAGCGCGCCGGAAGACATCGGGGAGAACCTGGGAAGGCCCCGCGATCCTCCGAACGACAGACCCTTCCTGCTGGATGCCGTACCGGAAACGGCCCCAGGCCCCCACCCATCTCCCGAACTCCATCATACCGAAAACGCTTCCCTCCATGTCTGTCTGACCGTCGGCGGGGTCCAGATCGAAGAAGCGGTCCGGGTCAGCCTGGTTCCCCGTACCGAGGCGAACCAGAGCACCCACGCCCAACTGATAACGAAGAGCCGGGAGGACACCGAGGGAGTCCGGCTCGAACCCTCGCTGAAGCACCCGGGCGTCCGCCGTGATCTCGATATCTCCCACGCTCCACAGCTTCGTCCAATCCTCCAGGGGATAAGCCCGCATTCCCCAGGAATCGAGGAACGCGTTGAACGCCTCCTGATCCAGGTACTCCTGGGCCAGAGGAACTTCCTGGGGGATTCCGGAAAGTCCCCGGGCTTCCAGCCTGCTCCTCAGATAATCCAGCCTGGCCTGAAGCTGCGTGCCGGCGTTGGAGCCTGAAATGGGAAAGAGGGAGGCCTGGGAGTAGGCCGCGGCCAGGGCATTGAGGTAGCCCCGGGCTTCCTGGAGATCCGGGTCCCCCGGGGTCTGTGCCTGGGCCGCATCCAGAACAGACTGGAAGTCGTCGACAAACCGCGCCACCAGGCTTTCTGAAGTGAGTTGGGGGCTGAGGCCTACGTTGGCGTTGGTGGAATCCGGGTCCAGGAAGAAGTCGATCTCGGTCCGGGGGCGATGAAATGGCACCATGGCCCCTACCGTGAGCCAATCTGTGACTCCCACGTCCAGCCGGAAGGGAAACGTGAGACGAGACTGCTCCACGATGCTGTGGCCGGCCCCCAGGCGGACATCGAAGGTTCCGTCCCGAAGGGCGTCCCTGAGGTGGGTTTCGAGGTCCTCGAGATAAGGGATGGGGTCCGAGCCAAGAGGATCGGCATTGAGCTCCATTCCCAGGGGTTCCGTCTCTTCGAGGAGGGATCCGGAGGGACCCGTTCGCAGCCCGAACCTGGAATCCCACGCCCAGAAGCTGGGAGCGAAGTCCAACCGCACCTGCCCTCCCTTCAACCAGGGAAGCTCCTGGCCCACTCCGGGAGCCGCCATGGAAGCGCCCAGGAGAAGTCCCAGGGCAGCGGCAGGCAAAAGACGGTTTCGGCTCATGGAGAGTGAGACCATTCTCCTGGTGGTTTTGATCCCTCCGGAGGAGGGGCCCCGAAAGCCGGGAATTCGGTACGTTCGGAAAAACGGATGGAAATCTAACGCGCCGAAGGGGCGAGGGGAAACCAGAGGCGCCCGCTTGTGGGTTGACACCCTCATGGCGGATTTCTAGCTTCTTTCTCAGTGCGGATGGGCCACCCTGGAACTGCCCCATGAGGGTGTGGGTATAGGATCATGGCCCTCTGGCCCTTGCGGGAATAGCTCAGTTGGTAGAGCACAACCTTGCCAAGGTTGGGGTCGCCGGTTCGAGTCCGGTTTCCCGCTCTGGGGGGCGATTCGGTGAAATGCCGTGCATCGCCCCCCGCTTTTTTCATGGCGCCGTAGCCAAGTGGTAAGGCAGAGGTCTGCAAAACCTCCATTCGGCGGTTCGAATCCGCCCGGCGCCTCTGCAAAGCGGTCCGTCCCTTCCGGGGCGGACCGCTTTGTACTGGGCATCGAGGGCGGATCGAACCGCAGGTTCGAGCCGAGGGGGC
>CAZSDD010000064.1:0-17509 GCA_964605505.1 uncultured Gemmatimonadaceae bacterium
CCCGGATGGAGCAGTGCACCCAGCTTCACTCCCCCGAAGCTCACCGTCACCACTGCCCGGACGGCGTCCCCGGGAACGGCGCCGGTGTCGGCGTCCACTCCCGAGGGAATGTCCAGAGAAAGCACCGGAGCATCTGCTCGATTCATGGCCTGTATCACCCGGGCCTGACGTTCCCGTGGCGCCCCGGAGATTCCGGTCCCCAGAACCCCGTCCACCAGGACGTCGGCCCCGGCCAGCTCCCCGTCCAGGAGGGATTCAGAGTCCTGGAAGTCCGAGTCCAGGAAAGTCCGGATGCCCCAACCGTGGAGGAGAGTCTCATCCTCGTCCCGCTCTCCCACCAGGATCGCCGTCACCGGACGGCCCCAGGCCGCCAGATTCCGGAGAAGGACCAGGGCGTCCCCGCCGTTGTTTCCACTTCCCACGAAGGCCGTCACCTGACCCCGGGGAAGGAGACGCTGGAGGACCAGGGCCGCGGAACGTCCTGCATTCTCCATGAGGGTTTCCTGGGGCACACCCAGCTCCTGGATGGCATGACGGTCAAAGTCAGCGCTTTCGGAACCGGTGGGGGCACCTACGAATGCCCGTCCGAAGGGACGGACGGTTTGTTCTCCGCGCACATTCATGAAAATCCCCGGGGGTGGAGGGAGGAGAGCAGGGACGGAAACACATACCCCGTGATCCCGGGCCCCCCGCTCGTGGAGGACCCGGGCTCCGGAAGACAGAGTCTGGAACCTGCGGCCATGGAATTCCATGAGCGGCGCAGGCTTCCGGGAAAATTACTTGTAGCTCTGGCCGATGGTCCGACCGAAGGTGATTTCCCCGTTGTCGATGCGGATGTTGAATCCGCAATCGGGATTGGAGCAGACCCAGGCCTTATAGCGGATGGGCGCCCCATCCCGGCCATAGTCCGAAAGAGGAATGAGGATCCCGGCCTCGCACTTCTGACATTTGGGATACCCGTTGTCTTCCACCATGTTCAACCCCTCCCAACAGCAGGTAGGTCATTGACCCGCAACGGCTGTTCACCGCTGGAGCCCTCTCCTGAGAATCCCCGGGATCAGCTTCCGTGACCCCAGGGGTAGTTTCGCTCAAAGGCTTCCTCGAAATCGTAGAGATTCCGGAAGTCCTCCTTGCGATCTTCCTCCCGCCTTATCAGGACGCCGCAGTCCACCATTGCGAAGACGATATCACCGAGGTCCTGGGTGGAATGGATGCCCCAGTGCTCCAGAACCGTTCTGGCCATGGGTCCGAATCGCTTCAGGGCCAGCTCCCGGACTCCCTCAGCCAACTCCTGGCCCGAAATGTGCCTGGGCTCCTCCAACCCCTCCATCACCAGATGGAGCGCCGAAAGGAGGAAGAGGTATGCCTTGCCATGAAACCGGGGATACCGGCCCTGGAGCTTTTCGAGGATCTCTTCAGCGAATTGCAGCTTCGTCATTCGTGGAAAATTACGTCCTTGCCGGGAAGGCGCCACCCTCCCCCGCATCTCGGGTACTTCTGCTCCCCCTTTCGAGAGGAGCCTCGGGACTCAAGCCGACGCCATTTCCTCGTAGAGGGGGAAGCCCTTGCAGAGCTCCGTCACCTCTTCGCGAACAGCGACGACGACACTCTCATCGGCGTGATCGTCCAGGATCCGGACGATCCAGGCGCCGATCTGTTCCATCTCATCGGGACCCAGCCCCCTGGTCGTGAGGGCCGGCGTACCGATGCGGAGGCCGGAAGTCACGAAGGGAGAGCGGGTCTCCCCGGGAACGGTGTTCTTGTTCACCGTGATGCCGGCAGCTTCCAGGGCCTGTTCGGCGTCCTTTCCGGAAAGATCCGGGTGGCTGGGCCGAAGATCCACCAGTATGAGGTGGTTGTCGGTCCCGTCGCTCACCAGCTTCAGGCCCCGATCCATGAGGCTCAGGGCCAGGGTCCGGGCATTCTCCACGACTTGCCTTGTGTATCCCTTGAAGTCCGGCTGCATAGCCTCCCGGAAGGCTACGGCCTTGGCAGCAATGACATGCATCAGGGGACCACCCTGGGTTCCCGGGAAGACTGCCTTGTCGATGGCCTTGGCGTGCTCCTCCCTGCAAAGGATCAGCCCGCCCCGGGGCCCCCGCAAGGTCTTGTGGGTGGTGGTCGTGACCACATCGGCATGAGGAATGGGACTCGGGTGCACCCCGGTGGCGATGAGGCCGGCGATGTGGGCCATGTCCACCATATGGATCGCCCCCACCTCCCTGGCGATGGAAGCGAAGGATTCGAAATCGATGATGCGAGGGTAGGCGCTGGCTCCGGAAATGATGAGCTTGGGGCTCGACTCCAGAGCCCGGTCCCGGACGGCGTCGTAATCGATGAGGCCGTCGGCTTCTCTCACTCCGTAGGACGCCACCTCAAACATCTGGCCGCTGAAGTTCACTGGAGAGCCGTGGGTCAGATGACCTCCGTGACTCAGATCCATTCCGAGGATCTGGTCTCCGGCTTTCAGGAAGGCCATGAAGGCAGCCATGTTGGCCTGGGCTCCGGCATGGGGCTGGACATTGGCATGATCCGCCCCGAAAAGCGCCGTGGCGCGATCCCGTGCCAGATCCTCCACCACGTCCACATGCTCACATCCCCCATAGTACCGCTTGTGGGGAAGGCCCTCGGCGTATTTGTTCGTAAGAACCGTGCCCATGGCCTCCAGGACCGCCGGGGAAACGAAGTTCTCGCTGGCGATAAGCTCCAGCTGAGAGGTCTGGCGCAGGGCCTCGGATCGGACGCTCTGAAAGATCTCCGGATCCGTGGCTTTGAGATGTTCCATCATGCTGGTCTCGCTCTTTTCATTGACTTTCACTGGCCATGTCCAACTCACGGTGGCCATCCCCTCCGGGATGGCCACCATGACCGGACTCCCTCACCTGCCCGATCACCTCAAGGGCAGCTATTGTATTCCAGACAGCCCAACTCCGTCCGGTGCAGGTAGCCCACCTCGGCGATCCGCTGCTCCGCCACCCTGTCGGCAGCCTCGGCAGAGGTGATGGCTTCGGCCTCGGCCAGCTCCAGGATCCTCAGGAGCGTGTTGTAGATCTCTCCAGCCTTCCGAAGGCTCCGCTCCGCAGGCCAACCCTCGATCTCGGCATATACGTTGATCAGACCACCGGCGTTCACCAGGTAGTCCGGGCCGTAAAGAATCCCCCTGGCCTCCACTTCCTTCGCGTGCCGGGGCTCAAGGAGCTGATTGTTGGCGCCGCCCACGATGATGTCCACGTTGAAGACCTTCAACGTGTCGTCATTGATGATGGCCCCCAGGGCGCAGGGAGCGAAGATGTCCGCGTCAACGCTATAGATCTCGTCGGTAGCCACGGCGCTGGCTCCGAACTCCTTCTTCACGACATCCACCTTCTCCTGGTCGATGTCGGTGACGGTGAGCCGAGCCCCCTCCTCCGCCAGGTCCTGACAAAGGAAATACCCCACGTGGCCCACGCCCTGCACGGTCACGTGTTTTCCCTCCAGGGAGTCGGTTCCGTACTTGTGGAGGGCCGCCGCCTTGATGCCCTGATAGACGCCGTAGGCCGTTACCGGGGAAGGATCACCGGACCTGCCCACCAGACCGACCACATGGTCGGTCTCCATGTGGACGAAATCCATATCGGCAGGAGAGGTTCCTACGTCCTCGGCGGTGATGTACCGGCCGGCCAGGGAATCCACGGCCCGACCGTGGGCCCGGAAGATCATCTCACGGTCCCGGGTCTTGGGATCACCGATGATGACCGACTTCCCACCGCCCAGGTTCAGACGCGCCAGAGCACTCTTATAGGTCATTCCCCTGGCCAGGCGAAGGGCGTCCTCGATGGCCTCGGCGTCGGTCTCATAGTTCCAGAACCGGGTGCCTCCCAGGGCAGGGCCCAGGGTCGTATTGTGAATGGCGATGATGCCTTTGTACCCGATCCGGGGCTCGTTCCAGAACACCAGCTGCTCGTGCTCCCGAACAGTCATCCTCTCAAAAATCTCCATACGAGCTACCTCCCGGTCTTTGGGGTTGTGAACGTCAATTCAAATCCTTTCAGGCTTTCTCGGACCGGAGCACCTCCCGGGCGATGACAAGCCTCATGATCTCACTCGTTCCTTCGTAGATCTCCGTTCCCTTCGCATCACGGAGGAGCTTCTCCACGGGATAGTCCCTCATATACCCGTAGCCGCCGAAGATCTGCACGGCCTCGTCGGCGATCCAGACAGCCGCTTCCGAGGCGGTGAGCTTGGCCATGGCCGCCAGGGCCCTGACCGTCGGCGACTCCGGGTCCGGCTTTCGATGGTCCCCTTCAACTCCGGCATGGTTTTCATCTTCCATGGCCTGAGCTCCGGCAACGACCAGAGTCCGGGCGGCGGACAGGCGGGTAGCCATTCCCGCCAGCTTGAATCGGGTGGCCTGAAACTCCGACAGAGGCTTTCCGAACTGGACTCGCTCCCTGGAATAGGTCCGGGCGTGCTCCAGAGCGGACCTGCCTACGCCCAGGGCCTGGGCCGCAATTCCCAGCCGACCCACGTCCAGCGCTTCCATGGCATAGTCGAAGCCGGCCCCTTCCTCTCCCAGAAGGGCGTCTCCGGCAACCCGGGCCCCATCAAGCACCAGCTCCACCGTGTCCAGGGCAGACACACCCATAGTGAGCTCCCGTCTGCCCACGGTGAGGCCCGGCACGTCCCGGTCCACGAGGAAAGCGTGGATGCCCTCTCCCCCATCCTCGCCGGCAAAGAGGAGGATCAAACCGGCCCTCTGGCCACTGGCAACCCATTTCTTGGTTCCGGACAGGATCCACAGGCCCTCATCCCGGCGGGCAGTGGTTTCCAGGGCCCGGACGTCGCTCCCGGCGCCGGCCTCGGAAAGAGCGAATGCCGCCAGGGTCTCCCCGGCGGCCATGGCCGGAAGGTAGCGCTTCTTCTGTTCCGTCGTCCCGTACTTCAACAGAAGCATGGGAACGGGGCCCGAGTGGATAGCCACGGCCAGGGCCACCGCCGCATCCCCCCAGGACAATTCCTCCAGGACGAGGAGATAGGTGACGAGATCCAATCCCAGCCCTCCAAATTCCTCGGGAATCCGCATTCCCAGGAATCCCAGCTCTCCGAGCTTCCGGAAGATCTCGGGATCCAGCTCCCGGCGGGCGTCCCACCGGGGGGCCATGGGCCGGAGCTCTCCCTGGGCAAACTCCCGGGCGAGGGCCCGGATCTCAAGCTGTTCCTCCGTCAGGTGAAGCGTCATCTAAGCGTCATAGCTGTAGAAGCCTTTCCCGGACTTCCGACCCAGCCATCCCGCCGCCACGTATTTCCTCAGGAGCGGGCAGGGACGGTAGCGGTCATCTCCCAGATCCCGGTGCAGAACCTCCAGGATGCTGAGGCACACGTCCAGGCCGATAAGATCGGCCAGGGTCAGGGGGCCCATGGGGTGGGCCATTCCCAGCTTCATGACGGTGTCGATGGCTTCGGCTTCAGCGACCCCCTCCATGAGGGCGAAGACGGCCTCATTGATCATGGGCATCAGCACGCGGTTGGAAACGAAGCCGGGGAAGTCGTTCACCTGCACCGGGGTCTTCCCGAGCTCCGTTGAAAGAGCCATGACGGCCTCGGCAGTTGCGTCGTCCGTGGCCAGCCCTCGGATGACCTCCACCAGCTTCATCACGGGGACAGGGTTCATGAAGTGCATTCCGATGACCTTCTCGGGCCGCTTCGTGAAGGCGGCGATTTCCGTGATGGAAATGGAGGAGGTGTTGGTGGCCAGAATGGCGCCGTCCGGAGCTTCTCTGTCCAGAGTGGTGAAGATCTTCTCCTTCAGCTCCAGCCTCTCGGGCACAGCCTCCACCACCAGCTGAGCTTCCGCGATCCCCTCTTCCAGATCAGTGGTGGTATGGATCCGTTCAACAGTGGCTTCCTTTTCTCCAGCGCTGATGATCTCCTTCGTCACCTGACGTTCCAGGTTCTTGAAGATGCTGTTCAGCGCTCTCTCCAGGAAATCCTGCTCCGTGTCCACCAGGGTTACCCTCCGCCCTGCCTGCGCACAGACGTGGGCGATACCGTTTCCCATGGTTCCGCCGCCGATGACGGTGATACGCTCAATGCTCATTTCGTTCTCCAGGCGTCACGCATTTCCAGGTTCCCCGCGAATCCTCTCCCCGGATGATCTCTACGGGCCCGAGAGGATGAGGGGACGGACGTCCATCGCTTTGCTTCCAGGCTTCAGGGCCGGATTCCGCCAGACCAGGTAGGCAGCCGCTGCCAGAATTGCGGTGGCCACCACCGAACCCTCGGCGCCGAAGGCCCCGCCGCTGATCCAGCGGGTTCCCCGGACCACCGGCTCATAGAAGGGGGCGTCCACCAGATCCAGGCCGCTCACCGAGGTGTCAGCCAGGAAACCCAGGGCCCAGTTCCATCCCAGATGAGCACCCGTAGCCCACCAGAGACTGGCGGTCTTCAGGTAGACAGCCCCAAGAAAGAGCCCTGCCACCACGATGTTTCCGATTCCCACCGGGTTGGCATTGGGGTTGGTGAGATGGAGGACACCGAATGCCAGAGAAGTGGCCCAGAGGGCCTGGATGCCACCCCACACCTCTGCCAGCGCTTGAAAAAGATAGCCCCGGAAAAGGACCTCTTCGGCCGCTGCCGGAAGGGTAAAGAACCAGAGCGCCCGAATCGCCGCCTGGAGATATCCCCAGGAAGTCCCGGTCTCGGATTCCCACCTCATGCCCCCCAGCAGAAAGATTCCAAGCGTCACCGCCAGGGCCACCACCACACCCAGGCAGAGCCCCATGATGGCTTCCCTGGCCGCTTCCGGGGCGAGGTAAAACCCCAGGGCCCCGGGCCCCCGACCGTCCATGGCCAGGAGAACCCATCCGGCCAGGAGCCCCGCCACAAGGAGGGGAAGGGTTTGCCAATTCAGGCTCTCCAGCGGCAGAAGGGAGACAGGCACCAGAAAAAGAGGCAGAAGGAGGAAAAAAAGAAAGATTCTCCATCCTGCCCGCACCCGCCCCGCCTGAGTCCTGAGGATCCCCAAGAGCCCCACCGCCGGAAAAAAAGCCCCGGGTGCTAGATGCGCCCGAGGCTGGTGGAATGAAGCCGCTCCAGTATGAGGAGGGCAAGAAACACCTTGATCAAATCACCCAACAAGAAGGGGATGACCGCCACCGCCAGCATGGTGGCCAGATCCTGCCCCGTCATGATAAGGAGTTGGGACACTCCGACCAGATACAGAACGCCAATCCCCAGGGCCAGTCCCAGGGCTCTCCTGAGCCTACCGGCGTCGCCCCTGGTGAGGTATCCCACCAGGAATGCCGCCGCCGGGGCTGCCGCCAGCTCTCGAAGCGTTCCAGCAACCTGCATCATGTCAGCGTATCTCCACGGAAAGAGCCACGGCGTTCCCCCCGCCCAGGCATAGGGCCGCCATACCGCTGGTATCACCCCGGTCCCTCATGGCATAGAGGAGGGTAACCAGGACCCGGGCCCCGGAGGCTCCGATGGGGTGACCCAGGGCCACGGCACCGCCGTGAACGTTCACTTTGCTTTCATCCATCTCCAGGGCCCGCATGTCCGCGATGGCCTGGACGGCGAAGGCCTCATTGACCTCGAATAGATGATAATCGTCGATGGTCTTCTCGTCCTTGGCCATGAGCTTCCGGATGGCATCGATGGGAGCGAAGAAGAGGTCCCTGGGCTCGGTGCTGCCTACGGCATAATTCTGGATGAAGGCCTGGACAGGCAGCCCGTGGGCCTCGGCAAAGGCTTGTGACGCCACAACGAGGGAGGCGGCGCCGTCATTCAGCCCCGGGGAGTTCCCCGCCGTCACCACCAGGTCCTCCAGGCCCTCCGGCGCGTCCTTCGGAAAGGCCGGCCGGAGCCGGGCCAGGGCCTCCAGGTTGGTATCCTTTCGAGGGCTCTCGTCGGTGTCCACCACATTCACGCCCTTCCGGTGTTTGATCTCCACCGGAATGATCTCGTCCTTGAACTTCCCGCCTTCGATGGCCGCCACGGCCTTCATGTGGGAGTTGTATGCAAACTCGTCGGCCGCCTCCCGCGACACACCCGCCTTGTCCGCGGTGTACTCGGCGTATCCACCCATGTGACAGTTCCCGAAGGAGCACCAGAGGCCGTCATAGATGAGGCCGTCCTGAAGGACCTGGTCTCCGAATTTCACCCCGCCCCGATGGTTCCTGAGATAGAAAGGAACATTGGACATGGACTCGAATCCACCGGCCACGGCCACCTGAAGATCTCCGGCCTTAATCCCCTGGGCCGCCAACATGACGGCCTTCAGCCCCGAGCCGCACACCTTGTTGATGGTCATGGACGGAACTGTGGCCGGGATTCCTCCGTGAATGGCGGCCTGCCGGGCCGGAGCCTGTCCCTCCCCCGCCGGCACGACGTTCCCCATGATGACCTCTTCCACCTCACCGGGGTCGATGCCGGCGCGCTTCACCGCCTCCTCCACCGCAATGGCCCCCAGCTGGGGGGCCTGGAGAGGTGAGAGCCCTCCGAGGAAACGACCCATGGGGGTCCGGACTCCAGATAGAATCACGGGAATCCTGGCCTTATCCGTCATAAACCCTCGTCTCCCTTCCGGTGTTTGGGCCCGGTGGAAATCGGGCAGATTCCGACCCGGAGCAGACCGGGCCGTCTCCAACAGGGCCGACTAATGTACGGCAAAAGGACCATTCTGGCACGCCGAGGCCGAAGGCCGTCAGATCTCCGTAAGGACCGGCTGTTCCTGGCCCGGGTCCAACCGCCCCCAGGGCACCCGGGCATCATGTTGGAAAAGAAGAATCCATCCTTCGGCCTTCATGGACTCCCAGAGGGCCTTCTTGGTGGCCAGGGTCACAAGGGGCTCCACATCGTAGCCCATGATCCAGGGTAGCGGGAGATGGGCCGACGTGGGGCAGAGATCGGCCAGGAAGATCCCCTTTTCTCCCTGGCTTTCCACCACTACCGACTGGTGATAAGGCGTATGACCCGGTGTGGTGATGAGACGGACGCCTTCCACCAGAAGGGTCTCTCCGTCCACCGTATCCACCCGGTCCGCCTCCAGAAGGGGGAGGAAGTTCTTCTCCATGTAGGAGGCCTGGATCCGCTCGTTGGGAATGGTTGCGAAGTTCACCTCACCCTGGTGCATCACATAGCGGGCGTTGGGAAACGCCGGCTCCAGGGTTCCACTTTCCGTCAGGAGCGTGTTTCCGCCGGCATGGTCGAAGTGGAGATGCGTATTCACCACCATTTCCACATCCCCGGGCTGAAACCCCAGGGACACCAGAGCATCCTCCAGGCGAGTGGGAGAGCCCTGATTGTCCAGGCCGTAGATGTGGCGGAACTTCTCTCCTTCCTTGTTCCCCACCCCGGTGTCCACCAGGATGAGGGCGTTGGGAGCCTCCACCAGGAGACAGCGAAGGGCGAGAGGGATCCGATGCCTCGGGTCCGGGGCGATCTTCTTTTCCCAGAGAGGGCGGGGCACCACCCCGAACATGGCACCGCCGTCCAACCACTGGAGACCCGCTTCCAGAGCGTGAATCCTGATGCTTCCGATCCTCGTCGTCCTCGTAAGAGGTAGATCTGCTGCCTTCATCAAATCCGCCGTTCCTTCCTCGTAGTTGTTGTTGTCCGGTCAGCTCCCGGCTTTCCCCGGGGCCAGCAGGGCCTGAAGGGCGCCCAGCCCGCGGATTCCCCTGCCTCGGGCCTCGTCAAGGAGCCGGAGAAGAACCCGGGCCGTTGCCAGGGCATCTCCATGGGCCCGGTGCCGGGCATGGATAGCGATCCCGAAATGGCAGGCCACCGCATCCAGGTTACGTCGCCGGAGTCCCGGTGCCAGCCGCCGGGTCATCTGGACCGTGCAGAGTCGGGGGCTTTCGGGAACTTCCCCCAGGGCATCCCCCAGCTGGGCGCTGACGAAGCGCCAGTCGAAGTTGACGTTGTGGGCCACGAAGACCCGGCCGTCCAGCCAGGAAAGGAGCTCCTGGGCCACATCCTCGAAAAAGGGGGCCCCGGCTACCATCTCGTCTGTGATGCCGGTGAGCCGGGCGATGTAGGAGGGAATGGACCGGCCAGGATTCACCAGAGTGCTGAAGTCCCGGGTAATGGCTCCATCCCGGACCTCCACCACCGCCACCTCGGTAATCCTGTGGCCCCGGGCAGGGGATCCGCCGGTGGTCTCCAGGTCCACCACGGCATACCGGAGGGTCTCGAGGCTCTCCCCATGTACCGGGATCTCCCCGGCCAGGGACCAGAACCCACGGTCGTCCACCGAGAATCTGGGATCCATACCCAGTAGGGCGAAGACGGCCGCTGAAGCTGCCCCGGCGTTTCCCCTCAATCCCAGGACCTCCCGGGCCAACTCGAGGGTGTGAATGGAACCTTCTTCCAGAAGGGCGGCGGCTCTCATGGCCAGGGTGGGGGCCCTGGTCAAAGCCGACACTCTGATGGTGATTGGAGGTCTCTTCCCAAACCGCTCCTCCCGGGGGTTCGTTTCACGCTCCGGAAAACACCGGACCGGTTGAAGCTAAAAAGAGGTGAGGGCCCGGGAAAGGCGGATGAACTCCTCAGGGTCCAGGGTCTCCGGGCGCTGCCGGAGGTCCAGGCCCGTTTCCGTTTCCAGGCGGGTGACCTCTTCTCGGCTGCAGGCCAGGTCCGGGTGCCCCCGGAGAATGGTCTGGAACTGCTTTCGCCGCCATTGGAAGGCGGACCGGGTCAAGATTCGCAGAGCAGATTCCTCTTCCGGAGTGAGGGGCTCGGGGCGAAGGGGCCGGATCCGTATGACCTGGGAGTCAACAGCCGGAACGGGACGGAAGGCCGAAGCCGGGACCCGGAGAACCCGCTCCACCTCGGCCACGGACCTCACCCCCACGGAAAGGGCGCCGAACTCCGAGGATCCCGGGAATGCCAGAATCCGGTCCGCCACCTCCCGCTGGACCATGAGGAGGATTTCCATGGGCCGAGGTCTGCGGAGCAGGTGGAAGAGGATGGGCGTGGTGATGTTGTAGGGGATATTTCCCACTACCTTCAGGTGCTCCACCCGGGAAGAGACCTCCTCCAATCCCACCTGGAGAATATCCCCCTGAATGACCCGGATTCCTCTCACCGAACCGAATTCCTCAGAGAGGGCCGATGCCAGATCTCTGTCCAGCTCAACCAGGATCAACTCCCTCACCCTTCCGGCCAGGTGGCGGCTCAGGGCTCCCCGTCCCGGCCCTACCTCCAGGATCTGATCCGTCGGCTCCGGACTCACGGCCTCCACGATCTTTCGTTGGAGATTCCCGTCCACCAAAAAATTCTGACCCAGGGATTTCCTGGGGCGGTGATGGGGCCGTGAAGACATAAACGAAGGCATCCGTGCGTGTGCTGCTCCCCCGACCCGCATGGCAAAGGGGGGTCAGGGAGGGGGTCAGGCCCTCAGGACCAGAACGGTCCGGTCGTCGGCCGGGATGACGGGGTCGGATCGTTCCGCTCTTCTGAACAGATCGTCCACAACCTTCTGCGGGTCTCCCCTCCGCCCCTGGATGGCCGCCTTCAGCACGATCTCTTCGCCACCCCCCCCCTCCACCTCTCCCAACGTGTCGGAAATGCCGTCGGTGAAGAGAAGGAGCACGTCCTTTCCGCGGTCCCAGGGCACTCTTACCTCTCCATAGGCTTCCGGCCCCGCGATTCCCACCGGGGGATCCGTGGCCAGGAGCCGTTGATGGCTTCCATCGTCGTGAATGAGGAAGGCGTGGGGATGGCCGGCGTTGGCGTAGATCAGATCACCCCTCTTCGGATCCAGGACGCAGTAGAAAAGAGAAAGATACATCTCCGTGGTTTCCAGCTCGTCCCGGAGGGCGTCGTCCAGGTGCCGAAGCACCGCTGCGGGTCGGTCCACCTCCATGGCGTAGATGGTTGCGGCGCTTATGGAGAGGGCCATGATGAGGGCCGCAGGAAACCCATGTGTGGAAACGTCACCGATCATGACTCCCAGCCTGCCTTCGGAGAGGTGGAGCAGGTGGAAGAAGTCTCCTCCTACCTGTTCCGCAGGCTGAACCCGGGCCGCCACGTCTGCCCCCTCGAACTGCCTGGCCACGGGCAGGAGCTTCATCTGGAGGTTGTGGGCAAGCTCCATCTCCCGGGTCACCCGCTCCTGGGCCAGGCTCTCGCGAATCAGGCGGTGGTTCTCGAGGGCCGATCCCACCTGGCTGGCGATGGCCGAGAGGAGCTTCTGGTCGCTGGCAGTGAATCGCCCGCCTTTCTTCCGACCGATGAGATTGATGACGCCCACTGTCCGGGCTTCGCCGGAAGGAGGGGAATAGCGGATGGGAACGGACAGGAGATAGTCCAGACCCTCCTGCATGGGGAGCCGGCTCTCTTCCGGAGACCCGGGGCGGCCCACGACGAGGGGCCGGCCCTCCCGGAATACACGGGCCGTGACGGCCAGCGGATCGTGGACGGAGAGAGGCCCTTCGATCCCCTCCTCTCCGACAGCGGCGATGAGCTCCAGCTGATTCCCCTGGAGCTGATAGACCCAAAGCGACCCTCTTCGGGCCCCCAGGACGTCACAGACCTCTCCCATGATGCTCTGGGCAGCCTCAGGCAGGGGGAGAAGGGATCCCAGGGTTTCGCTGATGGAATAGAGAAGGTTGATCTCCTCGTAACGCTCCGAAAGTTCATAGGTGAAGAAGCGGATCTCCTGGGAAAACTCGAAGGCCCGCTCCAGGATCGTCGTCACCAGGTCCGGGAGGGCCGCCTCTCCGGGTGAGTCCTGGGCGTAGACGAAGAGGTCCAGAGCCGTCCCGTCCCTGGGATTCAGAAGCCGGTGGGCTCCGTCCCCCTGACCCGGGGCCTCGGAACCGTCCCCGGAAAACCCCGGGGACACGTAGACCGTTCGCTCCTCTGCGTCGCCCTGTTTCTGGACGATCCGGAAGAAGAGGGAAAATTTGCGCTCGAAATCGTGGAGGGTCTGCTGGACGGGATCGGGAAGGATACGGAGGGGTTGGACCTCGGGGGTCATGCCCCGGCCTCGATGTCCGGAACCGCTTCACCGCCTTTGGGGGGCAGCCTGAGGACCAGGGTGACGCTGTTCCCCTGGTCATTGAAATGAACCTCGTCCAGGAGCTTGCGCATGAGGTAGATCCCTCTACCCTCGGCCCTGGTCAGATTTGCCGGCTTGGTGGGGTCCGGTACCGAAAGGGGATTGAACCCGGAGCCCTGATCCGTGATTCGGGCCATGATGGCCGAATCCTGAAAAGCCACCTCCATCTTTACCCGCTTGGAGGGGTCCCGGCCGTTTCCGTAGAGCATGGCGTTGGCCAGGGCCTCCGCCAGCCCCACCCGGAGATTCAGACGGAGGAGCCGGGGATCATCCGCACAGCCGCCGCACCGCTGCATGACGAACTCGACGGCCTCCTCGATGGTGGAGAGGTCGCTGGGAATTTCCAGTACCAGATCCGGAGCCATGAGCCGGAAGATCTCGAATCGGTCGCGTTCAGGCCGGATCGGGCTCAAAGGCCCTGAAGAGCCGCGTCCCGGGAATCGGCGATATGAAAAAGGGTATCCAGCTTGGTCAACTCGAAAAGAGTCCGCAGGTCTTCATTGAGGTTGGCCAACCGGAGCTCCCCGCCCTGCTCGCGGATCTTCTTCGAGAGGCTCACCAGAACACCCAGGCCCGATGAATCGATGTACCCGGTCTTCTCGAAATCCACGACGAATTTCCGCTCACCCTTCTCGAGCTCCTCGAGGACCTTCTGCTTCAACTCCTGGCGATTTCCGACGATGAGCTGGCCTTCCACATCCACCACCAACACCTCATTGACCTTCTCGACCTGGAAACCCATTGGGTCCTCCCTGGAAATGAGCGTGCTCTCGGGCCGGGCCTGTGCCCTCAGAGATGAAAAATGATAAACAGCATTGGGGCCGCAGATCAAGTGGGCCAGGGTCCGGCCCTTTCCCCGACCGGCGGCATTTTCAACCATCATGAGGCTCAGCTTCCGCTCAGCTTCCGCCCAGCTTCTTCTCCAACGCCCGCCTCACAGGGGACGAAACAAAGGAGGAAACGTCTCCGCCCAGGGCAGCCACCTCCCTGACCAGTGAAGCCGAAAGGAAGGAGAAAGGGGTGTCCGGCGTCAGGAAGACGGTTTCCACCTTATCCCACAACTCACGGTTCATCTGGGCCATCTGGAACTCGTACTCGAAGTCCGACACCGCCCGGAGTCCACGGATCACGCAGTGGGCGCCAACCTTCCGGCAGAAATCCATGAGGAGGCCGGAAAAACTCAGGCATTCCACCCGCTCCTCCTCCTGGAAGATCTCCTGTAAAAGGGCCAGACGCTCCTCCACAGTGAAGAGGCCCCTCTTGCTCTGGGTGGCTGTCTCCGCAACGGCGATGATGAGGTGATCGGCCAGTCGGAGCGTTCTCCGGGCGATGTCTTCGTGACCCAGGGTCACTGGATCGAAGGAACCGGGATAGATGGCCACCACGGGCTTGTTCTGGGACCTCATTCGTCTCTCGTCAGGATGGAGAGGGTCGTATCCCCATACCGGCGCTGCCGAAGATCGGCGAGGTCGGGCATGGGCTCCCTGGTACAATGCTCAACCCAGAGGGTCCGGGCAAAGGGTTTTTCCGCGAAGAGAGACAGGAGCTCGTAGGCATATGGCTCATGATAGGGGGGGTCCGCCAGGGCCAGGTCGAAGGAGCCCGGGTCCAACTTTCGGGCGAAAGCCATGGCATCGCCCCGGATCACGGTACACCGATCCCGGGCCTCCAGCGTGAAGATGTTCTCAGAAAGCGTCGTCAGAGCCCCCCGGGCCTTTTCCACGAAGGTGACGTTCCGGGCGCCCCGGCTCAGCGCCTCCAGGCCCAGGGCCCCGGAGCCGGCGAAAAGATCAAGGACCCTGGCATCCGCCACTTCATCTCCCAGGGCCGCCATCCAGGATTCCCGGACCCGATCGGTGGTGGGGCGAACCCCCTTCCCCCGGACCGGCCTCAGGCGACGGCCTCGCCATTGCCCTGCGATGATCCTCAACCCGGGACCCCTTTCCCCGGCCGAAGGTCCTTCAACCGGGCCTGAAGGCTTCGCACGCCCCGGTATTCATTCTCATGGAGTTGGAATACCACGTCCAGGGGAATCCGGCCCAGGGATCCAGGGGGAATCCGCCGGGCCAGCCCGAACCCGATTGCCTCCAGAACGGTCCCATGCTGACGAAGGCGAAGCTTGAGATGGTCCCTGCCCACCACTCGCCCGGGGCCCGCCAACTCCACATTCCGGGCCACCAGGAGGGGACGGGGATTGGCCATCCCGTATGGCCCCATATACTTCAGAAAACGGTAGAGATCCGGGGTCAACTCATCCAATCCCACCTCCAGATCCACCCTCAGGAGCGGCCTCAGGTCCTGGCCCGCCAGGGTGCGCCGGGCCTCCCGGGCAAAGGCTTCCCTGAAGGCAGGAAGCCGTTCCCGGAGAAGGTCCATTCCCGCAGCCTGCCTGTGGCCCCCGAAACGCTCCAGATGCTCCCCGCTGGCCCGAATCGCCTCCAGGAGATGGAATCCGGGAATGGAGCGGGCGCTGCCCCTTCCCCGGTCTCCCTCCAGGGCCACCAGTATGGTGGGCCGGTGAATCTGCTCCACCACCCGGGATGCCACGATTCCCACGACCCCGGGATGCCAGCCTTCCCCGGCCAGGACCACGCCGTAATCCCGGGCCGGATCGAACTCGCTGGTCAGGGCAGCCAGGGCCTCTTCCAGCGTTTCCCGGTCCACCGCCTGCCGGCGGCGGTTCAGGGTTTCCGCTTCTCCGGCCATCCTCTCGGCCTCGTTCCGGTCCTCCGTCAAAAGGAGTCGAAGGGCCAGGTCCGGATCCCCCAAGCGGCCCACGGCGTTCAGACGGGGAGCCAGAACGAATCCCACGCTCCCGGCGCTCACCTCTCCCTGGTCCAGTCCGGAAGCCCTCAACAGAGCCCTGAGACCCGGGTTACGGGTCTGCGCCAGGGCCCTGAGGCCAAAGCGCACCAGGGTCCGGTTCTCGCCCCGGAGGGGCACCAGGTCCGCCACTGTGGCCATGGCCACCAGATCCAGGTAGGGATGAAGCTCCTCCTGGCGGCGGCCGAAGACCTGCGCCAGCCCCTGGCATAGCTTGAAGGCCACTCCGGCCCCACACAGCCCTTTTTCAGGGTAGGTGCAGTCGGATCGATTGGGGTTCAACACAGCGTGGGCCCCAGGGAGGGTATCTCCGGGAGTGTGATGATCCGTCACCACCACATCCAGTCCCAGACCCGCCGCCTCCGCCACCACCTGGTGGGCCAGGATTCCGCAGTCCACCGTAACCAGAAGGGAGGCCCCGGCCTCCACGGCGGCCCGGAGGCCGGCGGGGCCCAGGTCGTATCCGTGGCGCAGGCGATGGGGAATGAAAGGAACGGCGATCCCTCCCAGTGCCCGGATCCACCGGGTCAGCAGAGCGGTTCCCGTCATTCCGTCCACGTCGTAGTCCCCGTGGATGAATATGGTCTCTCCTCCATGGATGGCCGCCCGAATCCTGGCTGCGGCACGGGGGAGGTCCGTCAGGGTTTCCGGCGGATGGAGGGTGTCCAGAGCGGGTCGGAGGAAAGCCTTGGCATCCCGGGGTTCCGTGAGCCCCCGGACAGCCAGGAGGGCACAGAGAGGCCGGGGAAGGGAGAGGTCCGACTCCAGGACCCGGACCTGGGCCGGATCCGGTTCCGGGCCCACCTCCCACCGGGGATGGGGAGGAGGGGGCAGCCCCACGGCCTCTGTCCTCCCTCTCCGCGCCATCCTCTACCCCTCCTCTTCACCGGGCCCCAGTAAAACGCCGCAGTTCTCACACGGAATGAGGGCCCCGCCGGACCGGATCTCGTTCTGGACCTGCAGGGGGATGACCCCGAAGCAGTGTCCGCAAGCGCCGTCAGCCGTCAGGGTAGCCACGGCTACTGCACGGCCCCCTCCCCGAATCCGCTCGTAGCTACGGAGTTCCTTTTCCGGCACCCGGGAAGCATAGGCCCCACGCTCTTCCTTCAACCGGGCCAACTCCTCACGGGCGGCGGCCCTGGCTTCCAGGAGCTCCGCCCGCCGGGGCTCCACCTCCGCCCGGGCCTCTTCCCGGGCCTTCGTCAGCGAAGCCAGCCGATCCTCCAGCTTCCGGATCTGGTCCAGAAGGGAGAGAGCCTCCTGCTCTTCAGCTTCAAGAGACCGCTGGAGGAGGTCCAGTTCCGCCTGGACCGCGGCTTCCTCCCGGAGGTTCCGGACAGACTTCAGGCGCTCCTGAAGCTTCTTCACTCGCACCCGGCGGTCGTCGGCGGCGGCCTCCAGCCGGCGCTCTTCCTTCTTCATTTCCTGGAGACGGCCCCGGACCGTCTCCGTTTCGCTCTCCAGCGCCAGCGCCGGTTCTTCCACCTCGGCCAGGAGAGGATCGTACTCGGCGATGCGTGCGCGGGTCTTTTCCAGGAACAGGTCCAGCTCCTGGAGCTTCTTGAGGCTTACCGGTGTTTCTTCCGTCATGTTCATAACTCTAGGGTTGAGAGGGGTCGAAGGGATCCCGGCGGGGCCGCA
>CAZSDD010000065.1:0-2864 GCA_964605505.1 uncultured Gemmatimonadaceae bacterium
ACTCGATCCGGGAGGCGTGCCCCGCCCTGGCCCCCAGTGAGATGGCCTGGTCCATTCCGCCTCCACGGGTCCCGGTGTACCGTTCGGCCCGGGCCATCTCCTCGGCCAGGTCCAGGGTGGGGAGGGACGTCCCGTTGACCTGGAGGAGCGTCACACCCATGGCGTTCACCAGGGCCGACGAGGAGGAGAGGCCCGAGGCCACCGGAACGGTGGATTGCACCAGTGCGTCGAAGCCCCGGTCCAGGCCCAGGCGGCGGCAGAGGGCCTGGCAGGGTGCCTTCAGGTAGTTTCCCCAGTCTCCGGGAGGGCTCCGGGGAATGTCGTCGGAGAGCATGAACCTTCGAGGAGTGAATTCCCTGTGGGAGCCGGTGACATGGACTTCGGCGTCGGCCCTGGGCCGGAAGAAGACCCGGACCTCCTGTTCCAGCGCCATGGGAAGGACCGGAAGCCCGTTGTAGTCCGTGTGCTCGCCCACGAGGTTTACCCGCCCGGGTGCCCGGGTGTAGTGGGTGGGCATCCTTCCGTCATAACCTTCCATGAAGGCCGTGCGGCCTTCCTCCATTCCCCTCTTCCTGTTTTCCTTTGCCATTTCGGAAATCCTCCTACCGGACCCTCCATATGAGGCCTCCGGACAGGACCAGGTCGTTCTGGTACTTGCCCCAGTATTCGGTGAGGCTGTCTCGAATCTGGATGTCGAACCCCAGGCCCCCTGCCTGGAGCTCGAGCCCGGCGCCCATCTCCAGGCTGGCGGTGAAACCATCGGAAGGGAGGATGGCTTCCACGGTGTTCTCCCGGGTGGGCTCACCGAAGTGGTACCACTTTCCCCCCCCTCCAAAGAGGAAGTAGGGCCGGAGGCGCCACGGGTTGAAGCGGGAGGGCAGAACCAGTTGAAGGTTCGCGAAGGTGAGGGCCGCCGGAACGTCCAGGTGGGTATTGATGATCTCCGGGGGGTCCCAGAAGACCCTGGACCGGACGATCCCGTGGGTCACGAAGAGCCAGCCTTCGAGTGTCCGCCCCACCTCCCCTCGAAGCAGCAGGCCCCGTTCCTGCCACCCCGCCTCGACTCCCAGAGCGACATAGGCTGCCCGGCCCAGGGCCCCGTTGGTCCACTCCGTGGGTTCGTCGTCGGCGAAGTTGGCGAACCTTTCGTAGAGATAGGTGTCATGACTTACAAGACCCGCTCTGGGCATGAGGCCGAGGGTCAGGGCTTCCTGAGCCGCCGTCCCGGGAGGAACTGCGGAAAGGATCAGGAGGAGAAGGAGAAACCTGGGCATAATCTGTTTTCTTGGCTGATGGCGCGTTCCGGAGGTGGGTGAAGGCGTTCCGGGGCTTCTCTCCTACCCGGAAAAGCTAACGGAAGTGCCTGGGGCAGTCGAACCTCGACCGGGGAAAACTGTCCTCTCGGAGGCGGTCAGGGTGGGACGATAACTCCCGAACCCTTTTTGTCAGGGTCCGGGGCATTCCGTCCACTCGAACCACGGGGCCCTTCAAGGAAGAGACGGGAAAGTTTCAAGGAATTTTGGATTTTATGGATTTTCGGGGAAAAATTTCAAGCGAATCCGGAAGTGGCCCGGGTTTTGCCGGTTCCCCGGAGACTTCATCTGGTTTTTCGTCTGGCGAAACGACAGAGATCAGTGTAAAATGTCAGAAGAAAGAAGATTCGTGCTCTTAAACACATACACTGTACAAGCCTGAAGGATTTATGGGTTCCCGTGTGTCCGTGAGCATGAGGGAGTCGGAGTTCGTAACAGCAGTACCCGTTTTTTCCCTTTTCTTGAAATGGAGGAAGGCGACGATGAGGAGGAGTATCGCGCTACTCGCCGCAGCGGTCTTCCTGATTCCCGCACTCGCGTGCGAAGGGCCCCAGGGTCCTGAAGGGCCTACGGGCCCAACAGGTCCAGCGGGCCCCGAGGGCCCCCAAGGTCCGGTGGGTCCGGCGGGACAGGATGCCAATGAGAACTGCACCCAGTGCCACAACGACGACATCCAGTTGTTCGTGACTCAGGTGCAGTACCAGACGTCCACCCACCGGCTGGGTGGAAACTTCGAGCGGGCCACCACTTCGTGCGCCCCCTGCCACACCCACCAGGGCTTCCTCGAGAGGCTCGAGACAGGCGCCCAGTCCACGGAGGAGACAATCCTGGACCCGGCTCCCATCAACTGCCGGACCTGCCACCAGATCCACAACAGCTTCACGTCCGCCGACTACGCGTTGACGGCTTCCGGCGCCGTGGACCTCTGGAACGACAGCCACGGCACCATCGATTTCGGGGACCAGGCGGGGAACCTCTGTGCCCAGTGCCACCAGGCCAGGGTACAGGAAATGCCCGCCCCGGGCGCCCCTTCGGTCACCGTGAGCTCGTCCCGGTACGGGTACCACCATGGGCCTCAGGCCCAGGTCGCAGGCGGCGTCGGCGCCGTCGAGTTCGCAGGCTCCCAGACCATCGCCGGCGGTCCGAACTCCCACGGGGACGTGGCCGTCAACGCGGGCCTGTGCGCCACCTGTCACATGGGGGAAGCCTTCGGTGAGCAGGCCGGCGGACACACCTGGCGTATGAGCTACGATTACCACGGCGGCATCGTGGACAACGTGGCCGGCTGCAACAGCAACGGCTGCCACAGCGGCTTCGAAGACTTCACCGCCTTCGGTGACGTGCCGGCCGCGATCGAGGGTCTCCTGGTAGAGCTGGAGACCGAGTTGGTCCGCATCGGCATCAAGCAGGCCATGAGCTCGGACTACAGCAAGGAAGGCCTCCACGTCTACGCCAACACCGGCGACTGGCCGGGGGACGTGGCCGGCGCCTTCCTCAACTGGCAGATGTTCGCCGAGGATCGCAGCCTGGGACTGCACAACCCGCCGTATG
>CAZSDD010000065.1:2964-9373 GCA_964605505.1 uncultured Gemmatimonadaceae bacterium
TACTGATCCCTTCTGACGGAGGCGTCACCGCTTCCCCGTCGGTAGATCGGTAGATCAGAGAAAAGAGAAAGGGGACCTGCCCCGGAGATCGGGGCAGGCACCCCTTTCTACGTTCTGTCGGGGCGGCGGGAACACCGCGCGGTGCCTTCCCGTCTCACGGCCACGGATCAGAGGTTTCCCCGGAGGCTCAGGCCGATCTGTGTGGTGGGTCGGAAGCGGAATTGGCCCAGGGGAGAGGGGCCCGTCAGGAGGATGAGGGACACCCGGACGGTCCGTCGGCCTTCCTGCCCGGGAAGCCATGCCCCGAGCTGGACCTCCACCCTGGGTCGCATGTCAGCTTCCTGGTCCCACTCGATGTCGGCGGCCAGAAAGGGAAGGAAGCGTCCGGCGTCCGGCAGGGCTTCGAGCTGGCCTCCGGCTCTCAGGACCCACCGCCGATCCTCCTGGGGATGCACGTTGTATCCGTATCGGGCGCCCACCCAGCCGCCCATGACCGGCGACGGCCGCCGGAACAGAAAGACCTCCGCGGCGTCCCGGGAGAAGTCGATTCCCGGCTCCTGGAAGCGTCGGGCGTACTCGTCTCCCATGTGGGAGCTGGAGTGGTAGAACCGCAGGCGGGTCCAGCCGTTGTCGTGGTGCCAGACGACAGGGACGGCGAAGAGCCAGTCCGTTGCCACCAGCTCCCTTTCCAGGACCTGGAGCCCGAAGCGGGCGAAGGCGGCGGCCTCCATTCCCAGGACCACCGGGTTCTCCTCAGGGGTTCCGGCCAGAAGAAAAACGGGGAAGGTGAGGCCCAGGGAAACCTCCGCTTCCACCCCGGGCCCGTGGGCGTTCGGATTCCGGAATACCCCCATGAGGGTGGCCGAGCTTACCGGTTCCCTGGGTCCCGCCAGGACCGTCGGCATCAGGGACCGTGGCGGGAATAGCCGGTCTCCCTCCTGACCCGAGGCTCCCGGGGGAAGAAGGGACAGGGCGGCCAGAAGGATGGATACGATACGGACGGCGGGGGCCCTGGAGGCTCCGGAGGGGAAGATCGGGGAGAAGATCGGGGGCATGGGGGTTCTCAAACGCATCCCGGGCGTGCACTTTTGGTTCCACTGTCCGCCACCCGGAAAGATCTCGTTCCTCGAGCCTCGCAAGGAAACCCGATGCGTCCTGGCATCTTCTCTCTCATGGCATTCGTCCTTCTCTTCGGAGCATGTACCCCGGAGCCAGGTCCCATGACCGGGGCCCGGGAGGCCACAGTGAAGGCGGAGGTGGCGGAAGCGCTCACGGGCCTCACCGAAGCCATGAACGCCCGGGACCCTGAGGCGGTTTTCGCCTTCTACCGCCAGGACGAGTCCTTCTACTACCTGGGGTGCACTTCGGTCCTCTTCGGATGGCAGACCTTCTCCTCCAGGGTCCGGCCCTATTATTCCACCCGGACGGACCTTGGGATCCAGAGGGAGATCCTCTGGATCCAGGTCCTCCACCCCACCGTGGCGGTTGCGGCCCTCCGGGGAAGCTCATCCGAAGCGGAAGCCCTCTTCTGGACCCAGGTGCTCCGGAAGGGTGAGGACGGCCGGTGGCTCGTCACGTACGAACATGAATCGTGGCCCGGGTGTCCCACCCCCCGTGGTCCACACCTGGGGACCACGGAAATGCCGGGCGGAGAGACGCTGCCGCCGGCCCCGGGCAGTCAGGGGAATTGAAAGCCAGGGTCCGGCCGCCTCAGACCGCCTTCATGGGCGGCGGCCCCAGGGTGCCCCCCGGAAACTTGAAATAGGTGGCCTCCCGGATCTCTCCCACCTCCACCGTGATCTGGAGGTCCACGGCGGAGACCCCGCCGTCCCGGCCCTCAGGGCCCACCTCACGCGGCCCAGGGAGAAAGTGACTCCGGAGGATCTCCAGGGCTCCCTCCCCCACGGCCTGTTGCAGATCCAGGGACCTCCCCTCCAGGAACCGGAGGTCCAGATGAACGAAGGCCGAATCCCCCTCGCCGGATCCCGCGACCCAGTCCTCGACCCGGTGCCAGCGACTCTTGCAGTTCTCCACCCGGATTCCGGCGGTGGCGTTCAGGAGGTGATGGATGCTGAGGAGGAGTGCCCGGGAGGGAGCGGAATGGGCAAGATTGGCTGTGTACTCCAGGGTGAGGTGGGGCATGGCGTTCAGCTTCCTTTCTCCGGAACGGCGGCTCGATAGGTGGTGACGGCGGAATCCCCGTGGACTCTTCTGGATCCCTTGCCGGGCAAGATGACCTCCCGGGGATGCTCCACCGAGAGAATGGCGGAGAAAGGGCGGTGGTTCCAGCGTTTCGCCAGGGCCTCGGCGGAATTGGAGGTGTAGGGCGGGTCCGCGAAGGCCATGTCGTAGCCCATCCCCTGTATCCCCTCCAGAAACCGGAACACGTCCTTCTTGAAGAGACGACTCCTCCCCACCGCTCTGAGTCTGGCCCGGTTGGCCTTCAGGGCGTGGAGGGCTTCCGCCCCGCTCTCCACAAAGTCCACGGAGGCGGCGCCACGGGACAGCGCCTCCAGGCCCAGGGCCCCGGTGCCGGCATAGAGATCCAGGATCCGGGCGCCGGGGAGCTCATCGGCCAGCCAGTCCATCCAGAGCCCCCTGAGCTCCTCCGCCGTGGGGCGCACCCGCCTCCCCGGCGAGGCCAGGGGAATGCCTGCCCACGTTCCTCCGACGATCCTCATGGGGCCCTAGCCATGGGCTTTCACCCACCTTCGGCAAAGCCCCAGGACCCGATCCACATCGGCCTCGTTGTTGTAGAGACCCAGGGACATGCGGAGGATTCCTTTCCGGATGGAGAGGCGCACGGCGTGATCCGTGAGATAGGCATGAAGGTCGTTCATGGCGGGATCGTCGGCGGTGTCGTGACGCCCTCCACCACTCTCCCCCACCGCCACGATGTGGGCCAGGTGAGGCCCCGGCGCTCCCCCTGCCACCGGCAGCCCAAGATCCGATAGGCCCTGGACCAACCTGTGGGCCAGGGCCCCGACGTGGGCCTGGATGTTGGACACCCCCAACGTGAGGATCAGGTCCAGGGATGCCTCCACCGCAGCGAGCCCCACATAGCTGTAGTTGGAAAGCTCGAACCGCCGGGCCCCGGGCTGAAAATCGAAGTCACCGTCGGAGACGGCGGTCTCATGGGCGTCGGGGCCCAGATCGACCCCGTAGCGGGCCACGTGCACCGGATTCAGGGAATCAGCCAGTTCCCGGCGAATGTAGAGGAAGCCCAGTCCATAGAAGGCCAGGAGGGACTTCTGGGTTCCCAGAGCCAGGGCATCCACGCCCAGGGCTCGGACATCCGTCTCAAGGGAGCCTGCCGACTGGGCTGCATCCACCAGCGTCAGGACTCGCCTGGTGCGGGCTTCCCGGGCCAGGGTGGGAATGTCGGAGATGAACCCTGGAGAGAAGGTGACGGAGGATGCCGTCGCCAGCCTGGTCCTCTCATCCATGGCCTGCACCATGCGCGAAACCGGGATGTGTCCGTCCGTCGCAGGCACGGCCCTGGCCTCCACCCCTCTGGTTTTCTGAAGGTTGTACCAGAGGAAGACATTGTTCGGGTGCTCCAGCTCCGGGCAGAAGACCACGTTGTCGCCCTCCTGCCAGTCCAGGGCCGCGGCGAAGAGGTTCAACCCTTCCGATACGTTCTTGGTGATGGCGATCTCCTCCGGGTTGGCCGATAGGAAGGCGGCCACCTGGCCTCGGACCCTCTCGGCCCGGGCGTGGAGGGCGGCCTTGTCGGCGGTGCCCATGACCCTGGATTCAATGTGCCGAAGGGCTGCTTCCCGGGCAGGGGTGGGCATGAGGCCGTTGAGAGATACGTCCAGATAGACCTGGTCCCGAGTGCCGGGAAAGAGTGCTCTTGCGTCGGAGATGTTCATGGCCCTTTGGGGGGTTGAGGGAGGAGCCTCCACGGGAAAGCTACAGGTCCTGGAAAGTGGCACCATCAGGCCCGACCCGGTTGCTGTCCCAGCCGGGCTTCTTCGGAGTGAGACACGATGGAGGTTCCCACCATGTCGCCCATGACGTTCACCGTGGTGTTGCCCATGTCCACCAGGCGATAGATGCCTCCCACGATGGCCGCAACCTCCAGGGGCAGGTTGAAGGCCTGGACGAAGATGAGGGCGATCACCAGTCCGCCCCCGGGAATCCCTCCGGAGCCCTCCGAGAGGAGGAGCCCCACCAGGAGGATGGTCACCATCTGGGTCAGGCTGAACTCCACCTCGGCGGCCTGAGCCGTGAAGAGGAGGATTGCCGAGAGCATGATGGAAGTGCCGTCCTTGTTGATCTGGGCGCCCAGGGGGAGGGTGAAGGAATAGACCGAGCGGGGAAGACGGATCTTCTCCGCCATGTCCAGGCTGACGGAGAGGGAGGCCAGGCTGGAGGTGGTGGCCACGGTGGTGGCCCACAGGGGGCCCAGTTCCCGAAGGAAAGAGAAGGGCCGACGGTCGGTGAAGAGGGTCAGGAGTCCCATGTAGATGCCCATCATGAGGAGCTGGGTGAGCCAGACACCCAGGAGGAACCGGGCCATGGGGCCGAAGAGCTGGGCGCCGTAGCTTCCCACGGTCACCGCCATGAGGGCACCGATGCCCACCGGAGCAACCACGAGGATTCCATCAACCAGTTTTCGGAGGAGATCGGCCAGGGCGGCGTAGCCCCGTCTCAGCAGGTCCCGGTTCTCCTCCGGGAGGAAGAGGGTGGCCACCCCCAGGAGAACCGCCACCACCACGATCTGGGCCACGTTCCCCTCGGCGAAGGCCGCAAAGACGTTGGTGGGGATGAGCTGGAGGATGACCTGGGAAACCGCCGGCACCTCCCCGATGGCCGAGTCCACCTCTCCTCTCAGGGTCATGCCCACCCCGGGCTTCACCACGTGCATGGCCAGCAGCCCCAGGGTGAGTGCGAAGGCGGTGGTAACCAGGTAGTACCCCACGATCTTCCCCGACAGACGCCCGAAGGTCCGCAGGTCCGTGAGGGCCGTGAGGCCCGCCAGGAGATTGAAGAAGACCAGGGGGATGGCCGCCATGAGGAGAAGGCGGATGAAGAGGTCACCCACGGGTTCAAGGAAGGTGGCCCGTTCTCCCAGGAGGACACCCAGGAGGGCCCCCAGGATCATGCCCATGAGGATCTGGGTGCCGAGTCCCGGCCGGGGGATTCGGGGGGTGCTTCCCTGCTTCACGTCCCTCAGCCTCCTACGTCGAAGCCCATGGACGCCAGGTAGACCAGGGCTTCGGCCAGGAGCGTCTCATGGTACTCGCCGGCATTTTCAGAGGTGAGGCGAAGGGGGTGGGTCACCGCTGCCGGGTTCCCCTCCAGGATCTCGCCGTTGGGGCGAATGGTGTGCCCGATATTCCACATGAAGCCCACCACGGGTTGGTCCGTCCCCGGGTAGTGGAGGACCTCTTCCCACTCCCAGGTATTGGAATAGCCGCCGGCTTCCATGCCGAAGACGGGACCCAGTCCATTGTCCACCACGATGCTGATGAACTGGTCCAGGTGAGACCCGCCGTCCGGCCCCGAGAAGACCATGAAGGGCCCCCGGAAGTGAACCGGAGCCGGCTGGAGGATCCCGTCCGAGTCCTTGGGTGCATGGGCCAGCTTGAAGGGGACGGGTTCCGTCACCTCCCTGCCGGCCGCCAGGTCTTGAAGGACCTCATTCTCGAGCCAGTCCATGAGCCAGGTGCCGTCATCTACGGTTTCCGGCCCGTCCCCGTCATACACTCTCCGGTTTTCGAAGGCGGCTCTCCGCTCCGCCACGAAGGGCTCGATGACATCGGAGATCTGGAGAGTGCCGAAAGTCGTCTTGAAGGGCTGCGGCTGAAGTCGCTGGACGGCGTAGGCCCCCAGGGAGCCGCCGCCGCTCCGGGTGGCGTCGAAGATGACAGCCCGATCCAGGAGTCCTCGTTCCTGAGCCACTTCCATGAGGCGGTCCACATCCTCTATGAGGGTGGAGCTGAACCGGTGCCAGAGGAGAAGGACGAGGCGCCGGTCATCCTCCGGGAGATAGAGATCGAAGGTGGGATTGGAGAATTCCAGGCTGAACCCCGGATAGGCCGGTTCTGCCCAACCCGTCCACTCAAGCTCCTCTGGGTCCAGATACGGTAACGAGAAGCTGACGGAGGAACCGTCGGGCTTTCGGACCTCCAGTTCCAGGGACTCTCCTCTGAATTCCGGGGGCAGAATGGCGGTGTTCAGGGGGAGCGTCTCGGCCAGCTTCCACCGGAGGCCGGGGATGCTGGAGTGGCGAATGTACCACCGGCCCATCTCCATGAGGGTCCCGGGATCCCGTCCGTTCACCGAGATCACCTCGTTGCTGAGCTCGGGAAGCGGGCCATCTACGCCGGCACCCGACGCCACGTCGGCGATGAAGAACCCGGCGTCGTCCCGGGAGAAGTCCGGAAGGAGTCGGACCGGA
>CAZSDD010000065.1:9473-11992 GCA_964605505.1 uncultured Gemmatimonadaceae bacterium
CTCGACTCGGGGGTTCCCAGGGCCCCGGCCTGATCCGGCGTTGAGGGGCTGCAACTAGAGGGGACAGCGAGGAGAAAGAAGAGGACGAGAAGTCTTGGGGCCTTCATGAGAAACCTCCGGAGGGCCGAAACGGAATCCAAGGAGCCCTGGCGCACGCACCTGGTGACCTCAAGAGGAGCCCTGGCGCACGCACCTGGAGGTCTCAAGCTGAAGGCCAACCGGGACGCCGGCAAGCCACGGAGATTGCGGGATGACGGAATTGGGTTGAAGATGATCCTTTCGTGGGGTGCTTGGGAGGCATGGCGTCCGGCCGCCCGGTGCCCTGGCCTCTGGAGCCGAATCCTGGAGTCGTCCTTGACCGAATACAAGATCGCACTCATTCCCGGAGACGGGATCGGAAAGGAAGTGGCGCCGGAGGGAGTCCGGGTCCTGGATGCCGCAGGAGCCCGGTTCGGGCTGCGGTTCCGGTGGAACGAGCTGGATTGGGGATGTGACCGGTATCTCCGGACGGGGCGTTTCATGCCGGAGGACGGCCTGGAGTCCCTCATGGACCACGACGCCATCTATCTGGGTGCGGTGGGGTTTCCGGGAGTTCCGGATCACGTCTCCCTCTGGGGCCTCCTGATTCCCATCCGGCGGGTGATGCGGCAGTGGGTGAACCTGAGGCCGGTCCGGTTGATGCCCGGGGTCCCGAGTCCTCTCCGGAACCGGGGGCCGGAGGAGGTCGATTTCGTGGTGGTCCGGGAGAATAGCGAGGGGGAGTACTCGGAAGAGGGGGGACGGTACGCCGAAGGTACGGAGGAAGAGCGGGTGGAGCAGGTGAGCGTCTTTACCCGGAAGGGCGTGGACCGGATCCTCCGGTACGCCTTCGAGCTGGCCGGGACCCGGCCCGGCAGGCACCTGACCTCCGCCACCAAGTCCAACGGCATCGTCCACACCATGCCCTACTGGGACGAGCGTTTCCAGGCCGTGGGCCGGGAGTATCCGGAAGTCAGGGCCGACCAGTACCACGTGGACATCCTGGCCGCCAACTTCGTCCTTCACCCGGACTGGTTCGACGTGGTGGTGGGAAGTAATCTGTTCGGGGATATCCTTTCGGACCTGGGGCCGGCGGTGGCCGGGACCATCGGAATCGCGCCCTCGGCCAACATCAATCCCCAGAAAGAGTTCCCCTCCATGTTCGAGCCGGTTCACGGGTCGGCGCCGGACATCGCCGGGAAAGGGTGGGCGAATCCCATCGGCCAGATCTGGTCCGGGGCCATGATGTTGGAGCATCTGGGGGAACCGGAGGCTGCCCGGATGGTGGAACGAGCCATCGAGACGGTATTGCAGGAGGGCTCCGCCCTGACCCGGGACATGGGGGGAAGGGCCGGAACGAAGGTCCTGGGAGGGGCCATCGAGGACGTGGTTCGAAGCTCGTGAGACTGAACGGAAAGGATTGCCGGTTTGACTGATCTCCTGGACAGGTGGATGGCGTTCCTGGAGCCCTATCCCCTTCTCAGGGCCCTGCAGGTGATCGTCCTGTTCCTGCTTCTGGCGGGGTTGCTGGATCGGATCATCAGCAGGGTCGTCCGGCGGGTCACGGCCAGGACGGAAACAAACCTGGACGACGAGATCCTCTCCATCCTCCACCGGCCCCTCTTCACTACCGTGACCCTGGTGGGGTTGAATGTGGCGGCCTACGAGCTGGATCTCAGCTCACGGCATCTTCTCCTCATCCGGGCCGTCATCCAGACCATTCTCACCGCCATCTGGGCCTTTTTCGGGCTTCGCTTCATCGGCCTCCTCCTGGCGGCCATGCGGCGACAGGAGAACCGGTTCGAGATGGTCCAGCAGACCACCGAGCCTCTTCTCCGGAACGTCTTCTCGGTCATGCTGCTCCTGGTCGGGATCTACGGGATCCTCCTGGCCTGGGACATCAACGTCACCGGCCTGGTGGCCTCCGCCGGGATCGTGGGGTTGGCCCTGGGCTTTGCCGCCCAGGACACCCTGGCGAACCTTTTCGCCGGCGTAGCCATCCTCACGGACCGGCCCTACCGCATCGGGGACTATATCATCCTGGATTCGGGAGAGCGGGGACAAGTGACCCATATCGGTCTCCGGAGCACTCGGCTCCTGACCCGGGACGACGTGGAGGTCTCCATCCCCAACGGCGTCATGGGCGCCGCCAAGATCGTGAACGAGGCCACGGGAGTGCCCAACCAGTACCGGATCCGGGTGAGTGTGGGTGTGTCCTACGGCTCCGACATCGACCAGGTCATGGAGGTTCTCCTGGACCTGGGCAAAAAACACGGGAAGGTCCTGGACCGGCCGGAACCCCGGGTCCGGTTCAGGGCCTTCGGCGACTCCAGCCTGGACTTCGACCTCCTGTGCTGGATCGCAAGGCCGGCGGAACGGGGGCTGGTGGTCCACGAGCTGAACTGTGAAGTGTACAAGCGGTTCGCCGAGGAAGGCATCACCATCCCCTTCCCCCAGCGGGACCTCTACCTCAAGGAGATGCCGGGAGGGTAGGGCTTGCT
>CAZSDD010000065.1:12002-17243 GCA_964605505.1 uncultured Gemmatimonadaceae bacterium
CGGGTTGCCCTTTTTATGAAAACAAATACCCTTCCCCCCCGGGTAACATAAAAAACTTTTTTTTCGGGGGGGGTTGGGGGGTGAAGGGCTCGTAACTGCCGCCGTCCTCACAGGTCAGGCAGGACAGGTCAAACAAGCCGCACCAGATAGCCGGCTTCGTCCAGGTCCTTGTCGAATTCCTGCACGAATCGGCTCAAATCCCCCGTCAGGACCTTCCGGACCACACCGGGAAGCACCGGCCGGCCCCGGCTGCCCAGACCCCTCCCGGTGATGATGTGCACGACCTGCCCCCCGGAGATGCGACTCTGGGTCCTGATGAAGTCCCGGACCCGGCCTTCGGCGCCCAGCGCCGTGTCCCCATGGAGGTCCAGGGTGGCCACCGGGGTGGCGTCCAGGAGATCCCCGAAGAAGCCGAGCTCCGGGGCCCTGCCTCCTTTGCGCTTCCTGCGTCTACCCATGCGATTGAACCTTCCTCGCTCCCTCCCCCATTACTCGGACAGGCTTCTACCGATTCCGGGGCAGGGCCTTCACGAAGGCGTCCACTCCATCGGGCTCGTCGTCCCGGAAGTCCAGGCGGATGCGGCCGTCCCCGGTTTCCGAAACCACCGCCGGAAAAGCGGAGGTGGTGAGGTACCAGCCCGCCGGGAGCACTATGGCGTTCCGGGGCCGGCCGAAGTGCCGGTCCCAGATGAGCTCGTTTCCCACCCGGAGATACCGACCAGGGTCCGTGTACGTTTCCCAGATCCGGATGCGGCGGGATTCGCCCTCTGCCGGGGGATCGAACCAGATGACGACGACCTCCGTCTCCGGGCCCGCCGGCTCGCCCAGGGCTATGCCCCTGGCGGCGATATCCGCCCCCTTCAGCGTCTCCACCTCGAGGCGGTCGCCCGTGTCCAGGAGGTAGGCCTCCGGATCCGACGCTTCGGAGCCGGCCCTGACCACGTTCAGATAGCGGTCCACGCCGGGTCGAACTTCGGTGTAATCGTGGTAGAGGCGGAAGGAGTGGGTGTCCGGATCCAGGAGGAAGTAGACGATCTCCCTGTCCTGGAATGCCCGTTCCGTGAAGGTATGGCTGACCCGGGCCACCGCTCCCCGGGCCCGGCCCGAGGCCGGAGGGGGCTCCGGGTGGCCCCGGGGAGGGGCCTGTCCCTCCGATGTGGGCCGGGAGGCCGACGCCGGCAGCGGCCGGCCCGTCACCCGGTAGGGGACGGAGGCGGCGCCGGTGTTCAGGAAGCTCACCTTGATGCGGCCGTCGGACTCCACCACCACCTGGGAGGGGTGGTTCACGCCGGTCAACTCGTATCCCCGGGGCAGGACCACGGCATTTCGCTCGATGCCCAGGGAGCGGTCGAAGACGATTCCGCCTCCCTGGACGAAGTAGCTCTCGTGGTCCCGGTAGGTCTTGTCGATGAGGATCCGGGCCTCCCCGTTCTCCGGAACCGGCCGTACCAATGTCACCTTGATGTACCGCCCTTCCGGGTTTGCCCGGGGATGGCCGGCCTCCCGGGCTGTGGCGCCATCCACCACCTCCCACTCCAGAGGAAGCCCCGTCATGAGATCCGTGACGCCGTGGACCTCTTCATCGGCTCCGGCCCGGATGGAGTTGAAGTAGTGACGTTTTCCCGGGGTGGTGGCGGTGACGTAGTAGAGGATGCGAAAGGCTCCCGATCCAGGCTCCTGGAGCTCATAGCGGGTGTAGTCGTCGGCCTGGGTCTGGGGGAGCTCTGCCGGGTTCTGGGCGTGGAGGTCCGGAGTCATGGCCAGCAGGACCAGGGCCAGGGCCGCCGCCGGGCTACGCACCGAACACCTCCAGCGGCGGCCAGCTCTGCCAGCGGCCCCGGGTGAAGTCCGGAAACTCCACCGGGGCGCTGCCGTTGGCCACGGACCATTCACTCAGAGGCGTCACCGCCGAAAGGGCGGCGGCGTCATAGACGTTCATGTCCGTGGGGAGCCCCTCCCGGAGGCACTTGATGAGGCGGTAGTCCTCCATGAAGTCCATTCCCCCGTGGCCGGCCCCGGCGGACCGCTCGGCCATCTCCTTCCAGAGGGGATGGTCGTGCTCCTCCATCCACGTTTCGGCCTCGTCCCAGCGGTGGGGATCGCTGACCCCCTCCACGTAGACCCGGCCCGGATAGTCGGTGAAGATGCCCCTGGTGCCCTGGACCGTGTTGATGCGGGAGTAGGGTCGGGGAAGGTTGGTGTCGTGACCCACCAGGATGGTCCTGCCCAGAGCCGTCTGGATCATGGAGTAGTTCACGTCCCCCAGGACGTACTCCTCCTGACGCTTGGGGTGGCCCTGGGGGTAGTTCTCCTCTGCCCAGAGCTGGAGACCCCGGGAGGGGCTGCTCATGGAGACCAGGGTGGCGAAACGGTCGCCCCGGTTGATGTCCATGCAGTTGGCCACCGGCCCCAGGCCGTGGGTGGGGTAGAGATTTCCATTCCGCTCCGTGGCGTGTGCCCGGCGCCAGAGGCCCTCCCCCTCGTCGGCGAACTTCACGCTCCGCAGGTCGTGGAGGTACCCGCCTTCGCCGTGGAGGATTTCGCCCAGGAAGCCCTGTCGGACCAGGTTGAAACAGAGCATCTCCATGCGGCCGTAGTTGCAGTTCTCCATCATGACGCAGTGCTTCCCGTATCGCTCCGCCGCCTCCACCATGGCCCAGCAGTCATCCACGGTATAGGCCGCCGGCACCTCGGTGGCGGCGTGTTTTCCGTTGGCCATGGCCGAGAGGAGGACCGGGACGTGCCACCTCCAGGGCGTGGCGGTATAGACCAGCTCCAGCTCTTCCTCGGCACAGAGGCGCTCGAAGTCCCGGTCCCCGTCGGTATAGAGGGTGGGGTGGGGGAATCCGGCCGCTTCGATGAGGGCCGCCGAGCGCCGGGCGTGCTCGGGGACGACGTCACAGACGGCTGTGATCCGGCACCCCTCGATACGCAGAAGATTCCTCACGTGGGCAGTTCCCATCCCCCCCACACCCACGAAACCGATGCGGACCCGATCCATGGGGGGGGCGGAGAAGAGGGTCTCCGGGGCCGGGCCCAGGTCGCTCCGGTGGATCCGGCCCGTCCCGGCGGCTTCCTCCCGCGACCCGGAGGTGCAGCCTTTCAGGGCAGCCAGCCCCAGCCCCGCGGCGCCGATCTTGAGGAGGTCTCGCCGGTCCATCCCTGGCCCCCGGACTGGTTCCCTGCTTTTCTCTTCGCTCATGAATCGCCCCTGGATCACAGGATCGTCCGGGTCCGCTCCGAAATGGAAGCGGCCCGCGTTTCCTCCCCGGCCCGCCGGCGCCGCGCTGCCGCTGCATCCCGGCTCTCACCCGCTCCCGGGCAATGTTCGGCTCCTCCCCGGCCTCGGGCAATGTTCGGCTCCTCCCCGCTCCCGGGCAATGTTCGGCTTCGGCGTTCCCGGCACAACCGCCGGCCGTGGCCTCGGCCCTCTCCTCCGTCGCCGCCCCTATCCCTCTTTTTTGATGCCGGTGAAGGGGCTTTCCCTTCGGACCGTCTTCATGGTTCCTTCCATGGAGTCGCCGGAGACGGTGGCGGTGTAGACGGGCGTCAGGGCCCGGGGGCCCATCCCGATGGTGACGGTGAAGGTGATCCGGTCTCCCTCGACCTTGCCGTCGGAAATCTCCATTTCCCTCACCTGGCCGGCGCCCCGCCCCCCGGCCCGCCCCATGGTCTCGATCTGCGCGGTTCCGGTGAAGGTGTCTCCGTCCTGCTGGAAGGTGAAGACGGAGGTGGTGGTGCCCCTCATCCCCTCCCAGGTGATCTCCCAGGTGCCGGTGATGTCGACCTGGGCTTGAGCCGGGATGAATGCTGCGAAGAGTAGAAGGCTCATGATGGTGTACGGGATCATGCGGCGCATGGGGATTCTCCGGGGGAAGATGGTCGGGTCACCGGCCTCCACGGCCGGAAGGATGTCGTGCCCCTGATACCGAAGATAGATGTCCGGGCAGGGAAAAACGTTAAGAGGTCCCCGGCCCCGGCACGAAAAGAGGCGGTATCCAGGCAATGAAGCGCGTCAGGCCTCCCGCCTTTCCCCGGAGGCGCCGCCCGCCCTACTTTCCGGGACTTCGATTCGCGCCATCACCGGAGGCTCCACATGCGACGCACATCGGGACGCTCCCTTTCGGTCTTCCCCTTCACGCTTCTCGTCTTTCTCCTTCTGGCCCTTCCCCGGGGACTGCCGGCCCAGGGTCTGCGACCCTTCACCATGGACGACGCCCTGAGGGTACGATCCGTGAGCTTGGCCGATGTGACGGACGACGCACGCTGGGCGGCGGCCACGGTGAGCACGTCCAGGAGCCGGATGAACACGGACCACTTCCGTTTCGGGGACCCCACCTATGTCGGGCCCTCCCTGGTGGAGGCCTTCGTCCTGGATACCGAGACAGGAGATCGGTGGGGCCTCTTCGAGGAACCTACCCAGGTGACGGGCTTCACCTGGTCACCGACGGGGGATCGCCTGGTCTTTCAGCGATTGGTGGAGGACGAAGTGCGCCTGATCATCTGGAACCGCGCGTCCCGCCGCATGGAGCGTGTGGAGGTCAGACCGGAACGGGCGCTGGTCTGGGGCGGATCCATGGAGTGGCTCCCCGACGGGACGGGGGTGATTCTTCCTGTCCGTGCCCAGGGGTGGGCCCGGGAGGCCCGGTCCGCCTACCAGGCCATGGAAACGGGGCCCATCGTGGTCCAGGACGCCTCGGAGCCCTTCCTCTCCTGGGACGCCGTCCGGAACCTGGGGAGCCTGACGGAGCTGGCCCGGGTTTCCCTGGATAGCGGAGATCTCCGGGTGCTGGCGCCGGAGGCCGGATATCAGGATCTCCGTGTGGACTCGGACGGGAGCCACATCACCTACACCACTGCCACCCCCCTCCGAACCTCCTACATCCGGGGCGAGGGAACGGAATACGGCTACTACCGTCTGGCCCTGGAGGAGGGGGGGGAGCCGGAGGAGGTCCTGGAGAAGGGGGAGGACCGGAAGCGCATCGTCTGGTCGCCGGATGACGAAGGCTTCGCCTGGTCTGACGAGGGAGACGTCTTCTACAAGACGCCGGAGGCCGACAGCGCCCGGAACCTCACGGAAGAGTTCAGGGAGCCCATCTCCGAGAGCGATAGCACCAGGCTCCGCTTCTCCTTCGAACGGTGGCACCCGGATGGGGATCAACTCCTCCTCCAGGCCCAGAACGGCTATTACCTCATGGGGCTCCAGGGAGGAGAGCCGGAGCTGGTCTGGCCGCTGCCCGG
>CAZSDD010000066.1:0-16847 GCA_964605505.1 uncultured Gemmatimonadaceae bacterium
GCGTGACCCAGCGTGTGAGCGAGATCCGGAAGTCCCTGGGGAACGTCTCCACCCTGATTCTCGGCGTGGACCGCCTGGATTACAGCAAGGGCATTCCCGCCAAGCTCGGGGGGATGAGGCGGGCTCTCAGCAGATTTCCCGAGCTCCGGGGAAACGTCCAGCTGATCCAGCTGCTGGTGCCCAGCCGGGAGGGCATTCCGGCCTACCAGGACGAAAAGTCCCGGATCGACCGCATGGCGGAATGGGTCAACAGGGAATTCGGCAATTCCGAATGGAAGCCCGTCCGCCTCATCCACGGCGAATGGGACAGGGAAGAGCTCATGGCCCACTACAGGGCAGCGGACCTGGCCCTCGTCACCTCGCTCCGGGACGGGATGAACCTGGTGTCCAAGGAGTTCTGCGCCTGTCGGGTCCGGGAGCCGGGAAGCCTGGTGCTGTCGAAGTTCGCCGGATCCGCGAACCAGTTTGCGGCGGGAGCCCACCTGGTGGACCCGCATGACCCCGAAGACGTGGCCCGGGGCATCCATGACGCCATCAACGCTCCCCTCCAGGAGACCCGGGAGCGGATGGAGAAGATGCGGACCAGCGTCCTGGAGGAAGACGTCCACTGGTGGGCCGACTCCTTTCTCCAGGCCATCGAGGAGGTGGGCCCCGGGCGGGCAAAGCCCTCCCGGCAGCTCACCAGGGGCTTCAGCATGGGTACGGGGCGACGGCTTACACCGGCCTAGAAAGGGCTTCCGGAACTCGTCTGACGGAACGGATCGCTCAGCGGAGGACCAACTCCATCCCGTCATGGGCGATCTCCACCTTCACACCCCGGTCCCGGGCCATCGTTCGGAGCTCGGCCCCCAGGATGCGTTCGTCGCCCTCCACGATCTCTGAGCCGCAGTGGGTGACGATCATTCGGGGGACGCCTTCCTCCCTGCACCAGGTGAGCTGGGTCCGGACCGGCGTGTGTCCGATGAGGTGCTCGCCGTCTCTTCGAACCAGGGAGCTCGTGAGGGTGGCGCCATCGCCGATGTAGAGTCGGGCGTTCTCGAGGGCTTCCTCCCGATCGTGGATGTAGACCACGTCCGGGGCATAGAATACGATGACTTCTCCTGCCGTGATTCGGTACCCCACCGCCGGAGCCCGGGTGGAATGCTCCAATGGGAAGGCCTCGAAGGTCATCCCCTGCACCTGGAGGGGCTCCCGGGGCTCCACCCTCCTTCTGTCGGGGATGGGGAAGCTCTCCAGGCCGTCCCAGGAGGCCCGGGTGGCGTACACCGGGCAATCCGCCCCCTCCGATAGACCGGCGGCGTGATCCGGATGGGCGTGGGTCAGGAGAATGGCTTTCGGACGCACCTCGTTGAACCGTCTTTTCCAGTCCTCCCCGAAGTCCACCACCACCCGCTTTCCCCGGTAGGCCACCTCCAGGCTCGTATGTCTGCGGTGGCGTCGATTTGCGGCGTCGATGTAACCGCGGGTCCCCAGAAAGGTGAGCTTCACCCCGGCCCTCCCTCTTCCTCGTCGTCCTCCAGAGCGGTGGCTCCGGCCATGATGTCCAGCAGCTCCTCCGTCATCTGTTGCTGGCGTTGCTGCTTCAGGCGACCGGTCAGCTCCTGGAGCTGGTCCTGGATCTTCTGTTCCGCTGACTCCATGGCCGCCAGGCGACTGGCGTTTTCGCTGGCGTGGGATTCGGCCATGGCCCGGAACAGGGAGAGGAAGATGTGTTCTTTCACCATATCGGAAAGAAGCTCCGACGTGGACACCCGGTAGGTGGGGAGGACGCGGGCGGGCCAGGGTTTTTCGGCCAGCCTGTCGAGCCAGATCGGGTCCAGGGGCAGAAGCTGGATCCTCCGGGGCTCGTACTCCGATCCCGAGAGGTATGCGTGATGGAAGGCCAGGACCCGTTCCGGCTCATGACGTGCCCTGACTTCTTCCAGCGTCAGAAGAAGGTCCTGCACCCTTTCGGCCATTGCATCCACCCGGTCGGGCATGGGGAACCGGGCTTCGATATCACCGTGGTCCGACTCCAGCTCGGCGGTGATCCTTTCCCCTACCGTCACCAGCTTCGCTTCCGTCCCTTCCAGGCTTTCCAGCGCGAAATCCGCCACGCTCCTGTTGAATCCCCCCACCATCCCCAGGTCGGAACCCATGATCAGGGCCACGGTGGGCCTTGAGGGGTCCGGAGAGAAGTCCAAACCTCTCAGCTCCTTCCTGACCAGGATCTGAAACCCCCGCTCCACGGCCAGGGCATAGGTTTCAAGCGAGCGCACCGCCTCCCGGCTCTGGCGGATCCGGACCGCGGCCAATGCCTTCATGGCCCGGGCGATGGAAGAGAGATCCCGGGTGCTTTCCACCTGGTTCCGGAGCTCTTCCATGGTCTTCACGGCGCGGCTACCCTGTTTCCTCTTCCGGATCTTCCTCCGGAATCGACGGGTGGTTCTTCCCTGGTGCCCCGGACCGGGCCGCCTTCACGATCTTCCTGCCCTCCTCCTCCAGAGCGTCCTGCTCTTCTTCATCCAGATCTTCCCGCTGGTGGATTCGGCGGCAGATCTCCTTCTTCCGGTTTGGCAGCTCTTCCTGGACGGCCTTCAGGGCCGGTTCCATCTCTTCCAGTGGAAGGTTGTCAAAGACCCCCCGCGTGACCGCCAGGAGCACCCCCAGCTGGGCGCAGGGAGAGAGGGGAGCGTGCTCCTCCTGCTTCAGGACCTCCCGGACCCGTCTTCCCCGGGTGAGGGACTGCCGGGTCTCTTCGTCCACCTGGCTGGCGAAACGGGAGAAGACCTCCAGCTCCTGGAACTGGGTGTAGGAGAGGCGAAGGTCCTGGGCCACGGCTCGATAGGCCGGAAGCTGGGCATCCCCCCCCACCCTGGAGACGGACTTCCCCACGTCCACCGCCGGGATGATCCCCTTCCGGAAGAGCTCCGGAGATAGGAAGATCTGACCGTCGGTGATGGAGATGAGGTTGGTGGGGATGTAGGCGGAGATGTTCCCCTCCTGGGTCTCCACGATGGGAAGCGCCGTGAGAGAGCCGCCACCCCGCTCGTCCTTCAGACGGGTGGCACGCTCCAGGAGCCTGGAGTGCAGGTAGAAGATATCTCCCGGATACCCCTCCCTTCCCGGAGGGCGCCGCAGGAGGAGGGATAGCTCCCGATAGGCCCGGGCGTGCTGCGTGAGATCGTCGAAGACCACCAGGGCGTCGTCTCCCCGGTCACGGAAGAACTCGGCCATGCTCATGGCGGCGAATGGGGCCAGGTACTGGATCCCCGGCGCGTCCTCCCCCCGGGCCATCATCACCACCGTGTACTCCATGGCTCCCCTGGCCCGGAGATCGTCCACCACCCGGGCCACGGAGGTGGAGCGCTGACCCACAGCGCAGTAGACGCAGGTCACCCCCTCCCCCTTCTGGTTGATGATGGTGTCCACGGCCACAGACGATTTTCCCGTCTGCCGGTCACCCACGATGAGCTCCCGCTGTCCCCGTCCCACGGGAACCAGAGCGTCCACTACCTTCAGGCCGGTCTGAAGGGGAACCCGGACGGGGCTCCGGTCCATGATGCTTGGAGCGGGCTGCTCCACCGGTCGCCGCCTGGAGGCACGGACGGGACCCCCGGAGTCCAGGGGGCGGCCCAGGGGATCCAACACCCTTCCCAGGACCTCTTCCCCGACCGGGACCTCCATGACCCGTCCGGTCTGCCGGGCCTCCTGGCCGGCCTCCACCGCTTCCTCGTCTCCCAGGAGCGCCACCCCCACCCCTCCGGGATCCAGGTTCAGGGCGAGGGCCACCTGCCCCCGGGGAAGCTCCACTATTTCCTCGGAGCCCACCCCCGGGAGGCCCAGAATCCGGGCCACGCCCTTCCCCACCGACTGGATCCTTCCCACGTCCTGGACACGGAGAGCGGCCGGGAGGAATTCCCTGGCCTTCCGGAAGGGGGCCAGGGCAGCCTCGGGAATCTCTTTCAACGTGGGAGGCGGCGGCGGGGGTTCCGGTGTCATTCCTCCCCCTCCTCTGCCTCCCTCTCCTCGTCTTCCCGGGAGGCCTTGTCCTCCGCCTTCTCATCGTCTTTCCGGGAGCCCTTTTCCTTCGCCTCCGAGTCCAGAATGCCGGCCACCTTCTCCCTCAAGCCTTCCACGTAGCCCTCCACCGTCCAGCCCAGCTTCCGGGCCCCGGCCCAGACCTCGATTCCCCATGGGGCCTCGTCCTCCACCTCCATCTCCAACTCCACGGTCCCGCTCCCGTCCTCCTTTATCTCCCGGACCCAGTCCTCCAGGACCTCCTGTATCTTCTGTCGCTCCTCCTCCGGGATCTCCATTGCGCTCCGGACCGTGCAACGGCCGTCGGTCTCCACGATGGCTCGGGCGAGGGCCTCTTTCTCTTTTTCCGGGGCTTCCCGCGTCCGGCGGAGGAAGGTGGACACCACGGCCTCAGCAGCTTCACCCTCCACCAGGTCCGTCAATCCCTGCTTCATGACCTGAAAGACCTCCTCCCGGACTCGTTCCGAGAGCTCCATGAGGAAAGCTTCCCGGTCCTTCCTGAGGGATTCCTTCCAGTCCTCCCGGGCCTCCTCCATCTCTTCCCGGATCTCCTGCCGGAGCTCCTTTCGGTGCTCTTCGGCCTCCTCTTCGGCCTCCCGGATGAGGGAATCCCGCCTCTCCTCCAGCTCGGCCTCCTTCCGGCGGTGCTCCTCCATGAGCGATTTCGCCTTTTCCTTCTCTTGCCGCGCCGATTCCACCCGGGATTCGATCTCTTTTTCCCGCTTATCCACCGCGTCCCGGACGGGTCGGTAGAGGACGAACCACAGAAGGATCGCCAGAAGGACGAAGTTGAATGCCTGGGCTCCCAGGGTGAACCAGTCGATCTGCACCTCAGCCTCCCGATTGGAGGATGTGATTCCAGAATGGGTTGGCGAAGAGAAGGATGAGAGAGATGACCAGGCAATAGATGGCCGTGGACTCGATCATGGCCATGCCCACAAAGAGGGTCCGGGTGAGGGTGTTCGCCTCGTCGGGCTGCTGGGCGATGGCGTCCATGGCCCTGGCCAGAGCCCGGCCTTCCGCCAGAGCCGGGCCGATGCTTCCAAGGCCGATGGTGATTCCAGCGATGGCGATGGATACGGAAGCGATGAGATCGATGGTCTCCATAGACAATTTCCTCAGGGTTGACCGGCCTGGCTCCCGGCCTGGTTCTCGGCCCGGTCTTCCGCCTCCTGCGTGGCGCGGGTTCCCGAGGCGATGTAGACCAGGGCAAGGACGGCGAAGACGTAGGCTTGGATGAATCCGATGAGCAATCCGAAAGCCTCCAGGATCGCGGGAAAGATGAAGGGCACCACCGAGAGGAGGACTGCGGCGATCAGGCGTCCGCTCATGATGTTGCCGAAGAGGCGCACCGCCAGGGCCAGGGTCCGGGACAGCTCCCCGATGACGTTAAACGGAAGCATGAAGGGAGAGGGCTGGAGATAGTTCCGGAGGTACGCTGTGACTCCCTTGGCCTTGATGCCGTAGGCCGGGACGGCCACGAACACGCAGAGGGCCAGGGCGGATGTAGTGGAAAGGGAGGCGGCGGGGGAACTGACGCCGGGGATGATGGAGAGGAAATGGGAAACGGCGATGAAGAGGAAAAGGGTTCCCACCAGGGGAAGGTACTGATCCGGTTCGTCGTGGGTAGCGTCCCTGATCTGTCCTCTGATCAGCGTGACCACGATCTCCAGGAAGGCCTGGCTCTTTGACACCCGCACGCCGGACTTCATGCCGCGGGTCACCAGCCACGAGCCGAGGACCAGGAGGGCCATGGTGACCCAGGTAAAGACCAGTGTGGCGTTGATCTCGACCATGCCCCACTGCCAGTAGACAAGCGCGTCAGGACTGAGGTCCACCGTCTTCTCTCCTTGCTTCGGGAAGGGTGAGCAGGATGCGAACCGAGAGGAAGCCCAGGAAGCCGGCTCCCAGGCATCCCAGCCCCTGATTCGTCAGGAAGAACATCCCCACACCCACCAGAGCCAGTCGGACCAGGAAGCTGGAAGCTACCAGGAGTCCCGGGTGCCGAACCGAAACCATCTTCACCAGAGTGAGCCAGAGGCCTCCGTAGAAGAGAATTCCCAGAAGGAGGCCGGAGCCGAAACAGAACAGAAAGTCCATCATCATCGGTGCCTGCTTTCCCGCTGGACCCAGAACCAGGCGTTCAGGAGACCGATGGCCAGGCCCACCACCAGGCCCGTAAGCGTCCAGGAGACCCGGTCTCCGGTTCGTGCGTCCAACCATATGCCTGCGGCGATTCCCAGGAGGGTGGGGATCGACACGGACCACCCCACCACACCCATCATGCCCAGGCCGAACCAGATTCCCCGGTCCCCTTCTTCCCGGCGCCTGATCTTCCGGTCCGTCTGCTTCCGGATCTCTTTCTCGAATCCATGCCGGGTCATATTTCCGTCACTCCCTCTCGGCCGGCCTCATCTCCTGGACCGCCGTCTCTGCTCAACAAATCGCCTCACGAAACGGGCTTCCAGGCTCGCCATGGCCACCCGTGCCTCCTTCTCCTTCTCGTCGAGGACCTGGAATTCTTCCGTCACGGTCCGTCGCAGGGTCTCCAGGTCCCTTCCCCGAGCGGCCGCGGGGGTAGCGATGATGACCTCGCGCCCGGCCTTCACCATGATCCCTCCATCCACGGCGGCGTACTCGGGATCCTGGACGCCCGCCTCCTTGATTCCCACGATGCCGGGCACCAGCGGGCTGACGAAATCCAGACGCCTGGGCAGGGTCCCGAAGGACCCCTCCAACCCACGGGCCTGGATCCATTCCACATCCTCCCATTCGGCCAGAAACCTGGAGGGGAGCACAAGCTTCACCTTCATTTCTCCTTCTTCTCCCCTTTCTCCGTTTCCTCGCCGCCCGTTTTCTCGCCGTCCGGTTCCTCGCCGTCCGGTTCCTCCGTGCCCATTTCCTCGCCGCCCACCTCTTCGACCGTCCCGATCATGTAGAGCTTTCCCTCCCCCGTATCGGCGAATTCGTCGGCCAGGACCCTCCGGCACCCGTCCAGGGTCTCGTCCAGGGACACCAGGCGCCCTTCCTTGCCGGTGAACCGCTCGGTGGAGAAGAAGGGCTGGGTGAGGAACCGCTCCAGCCGTCGGGCCCTGTTCACCGCCTGCTGGTCCTCCCTGGAGAGTTCCTCCTGCCCCAACATGGCGATGAGGTCCTTGAGGTCGTCGTACCGGGCCAGGGTCTCCCGGACCTGCCGGGCCACCTGGTAGTGCGTGTGCCCCACCACCGTGGGATTCAGCATCTTGGAGGTGGATTGGAGGAGGTCGATGGCCGGATAAAGCCCCCGGCTGGCCCGATCCCGGGACAGCACCACGGTGGCGGAGAGGTGGGAGAAAGTGTGAGCCACCGCCGGATCCGTGAAGTCATCCGCCGGGACGTACACGGCCTGCACCGAGGTGATGGCGTTGCTCCGGGTGCTGGCGATGCGCTCCTGAAGCTCCGCCAGCTCCGTTCCCAGGGTGGGCTGGTACCCCAGGCGTGAGGGAAGCCGCCCCATGAGACCCGACACCTCCATCCCGGCCTGGGCAAACCGAAAGACGTTGTCCACCAGAAAAAGGACGTCCTGCTTCTGGGAGTCCCGGAAGTACTCGGCGATGGTCAGAGCCGTGTGCCCCACCCGGAAGCGGGCTCCGGGATTTTCATCCATCTGCCCGAATACCAGGACCGTGTCATCCATGACCTGGATCTCCTTCAGCTCCCGGTACAGCTCTTCCGCCTCCCGATTTCGCTCTCCGATGCCGCAGAACAGGCTCAGCCCCTCCTGGCCCTCGATCATGTTGTGGATGAGCTCCATGATGAGGACCGTTTTCCCCACCCCGGCGCCTCCGAAGAGGCCCGCTTTTCCTCCTCGTTCCAGGGGTGAGAGGAGATCGATGGCCTTGATTCCCGTCTCCAGGACCTCCGATCCCGGGTGCTGGGCGGAGATGGGGATGGCAGGCTGGTGAATGGACCTGGACTCCCCCTCCTTCAATGGCTGGCCCTCGTCGATGGGATCTCCGGTGACGTTGAGGACCCGCCCCCGAACGTCGGGAGAGACGTTGATGCGAATGGGCCCGTCTGTATCCACTACCTCCGAACCCCTGGCGACTCCCCGGACCGGCGTGAGGGCCATGGCCTGAATCCGGTCCTCCGCCAGGTGGCCCACCACCTCCAGGACCACCTCCGGATACTTCGGGAGCTCCAGGCGGTGATAGAGCTCCGGAAGACCGTCCGGAAACTGCACCTCGAGGACACTCCCCCGGATTCCCCTGAGGGTCCCTCGGTTATCCATGGCTCCGATCCTTATCGGGCGATGGGATGGCCCAGTTCTTTCTCCAGATCGTTCATGGCCCCCTCCAGGCGATTGGAAAGGCCTCCGTGCTCATCGATGGACACGTTCATGTAGACCCTGTCGTATTTGGCCATCAGACGCTGGTAGGCTTCCTGAAGGACGGGCATGACCTGTTCCCACTCCCCCTCCGCTACCGTCTGCATGGCGTGAACCCGGTACGGAATGCCGGAGGTGGCCAGCTGCTCCACCACGGACGCCACAGGCTTTACCTGTGAATCCCCCTCTCCAAAGGAATACACCGAAATACCGAATAGCATGATGTTTTCTCCCGTTCATGAGAATCCGACCCGGAGGGTGCGATGGCCCTCCCGGCCCTGGCTTCACGGAATGCGCGGCAGTCGACCCCGACTCCCTGCCACGGAATGCGGGATGACCCATTGAATAGGAACCCGGAGGGAATCTCCGGGGCAACGGGGTCCCGGGGTGTTTCCGGTGTTTTCACTCCGAATTTCTACCCGCGCCATCTATCGGGTTGGAGGGTTTTGACGGCCATGGGGCCGTCATGGCCCGTCCGGAACCATGCTCCCCAGCTCCCGGGCGTTCCGGGGGGCCATTCCATTTTCGTCGTTGTTGAAGAAGGTGTAGACGTCGGTGCCCGCCTTCAGTTGGGCGGTGATCCACCCCGCCTCTCCCTGGAGCACTTCGGAGGGGTAGGAGCCGGCGTACTTCTCCGGCCCGTGAAAGCGTAGATAGGTCCAATCGGCAGTGAGATGCCGGGGGTGATCCTCCAGGAGGTCATGAATGCACAGGGCCGCACCGTGCCGCTCCAGGATCCGGTAGATATCGTCCCTGAGCCACCCCTGGTTCCTGAACTCCACGGCCCACCTGAGATCATCGGGAGCATGATCCAGGAAGCGGTCCAGCCTGCCGGGATCGGGGCTCCATCCCGGAGGAAGCTGGAGAAGGATGGGCCCGAGATGATCTTCCAGGAGCCGGGCCCTCTCCAGGAAGTTCTCCTGTGTCTCCTCCGGGTCCTTCAGGTACTTCATATGGGTGCCGTACCGGCTGAACTTCAGCGAGTAGATGAAATCGTCGGGAGCTTGCTCCCGCCAATCGTCGAACGTCCCTCTGGACGGAAGACCGTAGAAGGTATTGTTGATCTCCACAGCCTTGAATACGGTGGAATAATGAGAGAACCATTGAGACCTGGGGATATCGTCCGGATAGAAGTCTCCCTTCCAGTGGTCGTATTGAAATCCGGAAGTGCCCAGGAAAAAACCAGCCATGGGGGGTCTCCTATTCACTCTCGCCGATGGGTGCTCTGTCGATTCCCCATCCGATGATGACCGGAAAGAAGGTGGATGTGACCAGAGTCACCAGGACCATGGCTCCGAAGAGGTCCGGCGACACCATGTCCCTCCCCATGCCCAGGCCCCTTTCCATGACGATCATGGCGATCTCGGCCCGGGGAACCATGCTCACGCCCAGGAGAAACGCGGACGAAGAGCCCATGATCCCGAGACCCGGGAGGTAGGTTCCCCCGATCTTGCCCACGATGGCCGCGGCCACGAGAGCCAATCCCGGAACCACCGCGCCGCCCAGGGCGCCGGGATTCACTTTGAATCCCAGGCTGAGGAAGAAGAAGGGAACGAAGAAGTGATGGAGGGCCTGAAAGGAAAGCTCGTCCCGGATCCGTTCAGGATCGATGCTGAAAACGATCCCGGCGAAGAAGGCGCCGATGGCCACGGAGAAGCCCAGGCCCCCGGCCAGGGCTGCGATGATGAGGCCGACGCCGGACACCATGATGATTCGACTGGGTTGCCCTTCGCTGCTGAGCCAGGCCGTGACATGAGGCTCCGCCGTCCGGGCGAACAGATAGCAGAAGAGACCGAACCCAAGCCCTTTCAGGCTGAAGAGCGCCACCGTGTGTCCTATCAGGAGGAGATCCGGCTCTCCTCCGGGGTCCCGGAGGGTGGGAAGGACGGCGAAGAGGAGAGCCATGAGCACCACGGCGGAGATGTCGTCCAGCTCCGCCACGTCCAGGAGTATGTTTCCGGCCCTGGAGTCCAGCGCGTCACGGGAGTCCCAGACCCCGACGGTGACTCCCACGCTGGTGGCGGTGAGCGCCACAGCCACCATGAGGCTGGGAAGAAACGCCACGTCCAGGAGATACCGGGCCGTAAGGAACCCCACGCCGCCGCTCAGGAGCACGTTGCCGGCCCAGATCCAGCCGGCCCGGCCAAGCACCTTTCGAAGCCCGCGGATGTCCGTCTTCAGCCCCACCCCGAACAGGAGAAAGACCACGCCCACCGTGCCCAGGAAATCCAGCAAAGGTCCGGTGGAAGCCGGAAGAATGCCCCAGGCGTGGTCCAGGAGGCGCAGGAGGGATCCCAGAAGGATGTACCCGACGAGAGAGGGGACGCTCGCCCTCTCGGCCGCCATTCTCAGGAGGATGCCGGCCACCAGAATTGCCCCCAGAAGCCCGGTGAGGAGGGGGAGATGGTTCATGACAGGGGGTTCATGACAGGAAATGTCTTCGAATCAGGATCACCTTCATGGGTGTGGATCCTCTGTCCATTATCCACCGTTCTCGTCACCCGCTTGTAGGCCTGCCCGAACCAAAGGGTCCGGGTTACAGCAAATGGCCGGAAAGCCCGGGGCTTCAGCCTGCAGGGGGCTGCGCGCCGCCTTTCCTTTGGGCACAGAAATCAGGGATTTCCACCCGTATCCATATCCATCCGATCTACCCCGGACAGTGGAGGGGTCCGGACGGACACCTATATTCAGATCCAGGTCGAATTCGATTCAGCAGCCTGGTTCGATCAGCTACCTGAGCGGAGCCCCCCCGGGAACCGTGGCTTCGGCCGCTCCCGCCACAGTCATTCATTCCCGATCCCCTCCAACATCTGGAAAATGCGAGACAGAGAACCCCACCAACCCACCAGCACTCCGGCTTCCCGGACCGTCCGCGCAGTTCTGAAGGATCTGGACGTGGACCCGGAATCCGGGCTCGATCCACAAGAAGTGGAGCGTCGGAGAGAAGAGTTCGGGCCCAACCGGCTCCGGGAGGTGGAGCAGGAGGGGGTGACGGCTATTCTGGTCCGCCAGTTCAAGAGCCTCATCATGCTGGTTCTGGCTCTGGCCTCCGGCCTCTCCCTGGCCTTCGGCCGATGGATCGACGCCCTGGCCATCCTGGTGGCCATCCTCATCAATGCCGCGATCGGATTTTTTACGGAGCTGAAGGCCTTCCGGTCCATGGAGGCGCTGCAGGAGATGGATCGGAAGTTTGCCACCGTGCTCCGGGGTGGTGAGCAGCAGGAGGTGCCTGCCGAAGAACTCGTCCCCGGAGACATGGTCCTCCTGGAGGGAGGTGACATGGTCACTGCGGATCTGCGGGTGGTGGAGGCCAACAATCTCCAGATCGACGAATCGGCCCTGACGGGGGAGTCGACCCCCGTATCCAAGAAGCCGGAAGAGGTGGACCGGGACACCCCCCTGGCCGAGCGGCACTCCATGCTCTACAAGGGTACCGCTGTCACCCAGGGATCGGGGCTTGGGGTGGTGGTCACCACCGGGATGGAAACGGAGATGGGAGGGGTCACCTCCCTGGTTCAGGAGGCCGAAGGAGAGGAAGATCCCCTGACCCGGCGCCTGGATCGGCTGGCCGCCCGCCTCGTGAAAGGCATCGTCGTGGTGGCCGCTGTTGCGGGTGTGGCCGGATTTCTGGCCGGGAAGGAACTCCTCTTCATGGTGGAGACGGCCGTGGCTCTCTTCGTGGCGGCGGTTCCGGAAGGCCTTCCCATCGTGGCCACCCTGGCCCTGGCCCGGGGGATGCAACGCATGGCCAGGAGAAACGCTCTGGTCCGACGTCTCTCAGCCGTCCAGACGCTGGGAGCCACCAACGTGATCCTCACGGACAAGACGGGCACCCTCACAGAGAACCGCATGACCCTGACTGTCGCCAGATTGGCAGACAGGACCGTGCGTGTGGGGGGTACGGGGCTCTCCACTTCCGGGACCTTCGAGGTGGATGACCAGGAGATCGATCCCCTGGACAGGGGACCGCTGGAGGAAGCCTTGAAGGTGGCGGTTCTCTGCAACAACGCCTCCCTGGGGGAGGATCAAACCGTAGGCGATCCCACCGAGGTGGCCCTCCTCATCTGGGGGGCCAAGGCCGGTCTTCACCGGGACGAGATCCTGGAGGAGATGGAGGAGGTCAGAGAAGTCTCCTTCGACCCTGAAACGAAGATGATGGCCACCATTCACCGGACGGGGAATGGTGGAGAGAACGGACTCCTGCAGGCCGTAAAGGGGGCTCCCGATGCCGTCATCCAGGTCTGCGAGGAGGTCCTGTCTGAAGACGGCCCCCAGCCCCTGTCTTCCGAGGACAAGGATTTCTGGAAAGACGAGAACCGTCGCCTGGCGGGTGAAGGCCTCAGAGTCCTGGCCCTGGCCAAAGGATCCCTGCCGGATCCGGAAGAGGATCCCTACCGGGATCTCACCCTCCTGGGGCTCGTGGGGCTGCTTGACCCTGTCAGGGAAGAAGTGCGGGAGCCGCTTGCCGATTGCCGGAAGGCGGGAATCAGGGTGGTCATGGTCACGGGCGATCAGGGGGAGACGGCTGTGGCCGTGGCCGAGGACCTTGGATTGGTTGAGGAAGGTGACGGCGCCTTTCCGGGAAGCCGGATCGAAGAAGCGAATTCCCTGGAGGAGGAGGAGCGGAAGGCTCTCCTGGAAGAATCCGTCTTCTTTCGGGTGACTCCGAGGCAGAAGCTGGAGCTCATCGCTCTCCACCAGGACGGGGGCTCCATCGTGGGGATGACCGGGGACGGGGTAAACGATGCGCCGGCCCTGAAGAAAGCGGACATCGGCATCGCCATGGGAGAGCGGGGAGAGCCCGTGGCGGAAGACGCCGCCGACATTATTCTCCAGGACGACCGGTTCGCCACCGTGACGCTGGCGGTCGAGCAGGGCCGCATCATCTTCGGCAACATCCGGAGCTTCGTGGTCTACATGATCTCCGGAAACATAGGGGAGATCCTCCTGGTCTTCCTGGCGGCTGTGGCGGGGGCCCCCCTTCCCCTGCTTCCTCTCCAGATCCTCTATATCAACGCCGTGAATGACATCTTCCCGGCCCTGGCCCTCGGGGTGGGGCCCGGGAGCGGGCGGGAGATGGAGCGTCCTCCCAGGGATCCCCGGGAGCCCATCATGACCCGAAAGCATTGGCGGGCCATGGGGATCTTCGGGGCCGTCATCGGGCTGCCCGTTCTGGGGAGCTTCGCGCTGAGCCTCAATGTGTGGGGAATGAGCACCGAGGAAGCTGTGACCCTTTCCTTCCTCTCGGTGGCTTTCGCCCGCCTCTGGCATGTCTTCAACATGCGTGAGGCGGATTCCGGCTTCCTCCGGAACCAGGTCACCAGCAACCCCTGGGTATGGGGCGCCCTCGGGCTCTGCGTAGGCCTCCTCCTTCTGGCCGTCTACCTTCCGCCCCTGGCCGGGGTCCTGGATGTGGTGACCCCCTCGGCCCGAGGGTGGGGAATCATTCTTGTGACGAGCCTGGTGCCCCTGGTCCTGGGTCAGACCTTGAAGGCCTTGCGGTGGGTATGATCAGTTGACCGCTTCCGGGGTCGACAGAGGCTCGACGGGAGGCCCTCAGTCCGGGAACAGCGTCCTGATCTCCGGTATGCCCAGCAACTCTTCGGACAGGCTCCGGATCCGGGCGCGGGCCACCCGGCTGCGAAGACGGGCCTTCCTGAATCCCGTGTCCTCATCCCGGTAGACTTTGCTTACGGTGATTCTCAGGCCCATTCCTTCCAGCCTGCGAATCACCCTCTCCATCTCCCCGTCCTCGTCCCTCACGCTCAGCTGGATCTCGATTCCTGTCCAACCGACCGTAAGGCGACGCTCCAGAATCCCCAGGCCCACCAGAACCAGGAGGATCAGAAGTGTGCCTCCGATGGCGGGGACCAGGGCGCCGGCGCCTACGGCCATTCCGATGGCCGCCACCACCCAGATGGTGGCTGCGGTGGTGAGACCCCTCACGTTGGCTCTGGACTGGATGATGGCACCGGCACCGAGGAAACCGATTCCCGATACGATCTGTGAGGCGATGCGCCCGGGGTCGGCCGGCGTTCCGGGTGAGCCCCACCAGGTAAAGTGGATGGACAACTCGGAGAAGAGGGCAGCGCCGAGGCAGATGAGGATGTTGGTTCGAAGGCCGGCGGGCTTTTCCGAGAGCTCCCGCTCCAGTCCCACCGCGGCACCCAGGATCGCGGCCAGACCCAGGCGTCCCAGGAGCTGCATGGGACCGGGATCCGGGATCCCCGGAAGGAATTCCATGGGCATAACGGCTCCTCACCTTCGGGAGGCGGCGGTCTTCCCTCATCCTGAAATCGCTTGCCGGGAGAGGGGACTCCTTTAAGGCATATGCTGGACCGGGGGAAAGGGTCCGGGAGCCGATGGCCGGCCATGGGCCCGGAAAATCCACCTCAAGCTCTACCTTTCGCCTCCAACCAGATGAATGGTTCCGTCCGGCACCGGCGCCTATCGTCATGGAACCATGATCGCGCTCAAGGAAGGACACCGGCAGAAGGAATCGTTCCTCAGGGAGGACACCCCTGAGGATCTCCCACCTCTGGACGCCCTCTCCGACGAAGAGCTGGTCTCGGCTCATCTGGGAGGGCGCACCGATGCGTTCAAGGAACTTCATGACCGCCACAAGGGCCGTCTCTCCCACTTCATTCTCCGGAAGACCGGAAACCCCGAGCGGGTTCCGGATCTTCTTCAGGACACATGGGTCAGGGTGGCCCGCCATCTCCACCGCTTTGATATCGACCGGCGGTTCTCCACCTGGGTCTTCACCATTGCGGCCAATCTGTGCAAGAATGAGCTGAGGAATCGCTCCCGGGCACGGGTCATTCCCTTCAGGAGTCTGGAGCCCGGCAGGAATGGGGAAGGTGAGCAGTTCCAGATGGAAGACAACACCCTCACCCCGGACCGCCTCTTCCAGAAGCGGGAGCTTTGCCGGCTGGTGGAGGAGGCGGTCAGCGGGCTATCGGAGGATCACCAGCGCGTCTTCCGCCTCAGGGAACTCAACGGGAAGAGCTATCGGGAGGTGGCGGGCATCCTGGGGATCCGACTCGGGACGGTGAAGAGCCGCCTGCACAGGGCCCGTATGGATTTCGCCGCCCGCATGGAGCCATATTACCATGATGGGACACCGGGGAGCGGGGCTCCGCCCTCCCGAATGGACCAGATGGAATAGACCGCTCCTTCTCCTGGCATGATATTTCTGGCAAGGCCCTGGCATGATTTGCGGCAAGGCCTGACCCCCACGGAATTGGCCTTCCTCCAGGAACATCTCCGCCCCCCTTCCAGATGAGAATTGTCACCTCTCAGGATCCCGGTCTAACATCCGGGGCTCCTCAGGTGTCTCTACTTCTGGACTCATCAATCGGGGCATGAGGGGTCTGCCCCTTTGGCATTCCAGGAGAGTGGCACAATGAGAGGTACATACGTTCGGAAAGTCCGGATCTGGCCCGTCGTTCTGGCCTTTCTCATCCCGACGATCCTTTCGGCCCAGGAGGAGCCGGAGCCCTACGAAGTCGGAAAGGCCCTGCCCCCGGAGGTGGAGGGGCGCCCCATGGTGGCCCTGACCCTGGACCAGGCCATCGCCCAGGCCCAACAGCACAATCTGGATATCCGGAGCGCCCGCCTGGGACCCCGGATCCAGGATTACAGTCTGGCGGCTGCCCGGGCGGTCTTCGATCCCACCATCAGCAGTACCCTGGGGTACAACAATTCCATCAGCCAGTCCACCAGCCAGTTGGACGGTGGACAGCGCATCGAAACGCAGCGCTCCACGTACAATGCCTCTCTCTCCCAGACCCTTCCCTGGTACGGCGGACGGCTCAGCGCGGACTTCAACAACGGCCGCATGAGCACTACGAACTCCTTCAGCACCCTGAACCCCAATTACAATTCCACCCTGAGCTTCAATTATACCCAGCCCCTCCTGGCCGGCCTCAAGACCGACAACGAGCGGGCGGGAGTCCGGACGCAGCGGATCCAGGGAGAGATCTCCGACATTCAACTCACGTCCCGGGTGGAGAACATCCGGAGCCAGGTCCGTGCGGCCTACTGGGCCCTCCGAGCCGCCATCGACCAGATCGAGATTCAGCGCCGAAGCCTGGCCCAGGCGCAGGAGCTTCTGGAGCAGAACCGGATCCGGGTTTCCCTCGGCACCATGTCGAGACTCCAGGTGATCCAGGCCGAGGCTCAGGTGGCCAGCGCCGAACAGGCCCTCCTGAACGCCCAGGTCCAGTGGCGAAACCTGGAGCTCGTCTTCAAGTCCCTCCTGGTGAGCGGCCCCGAAGATCCCCTGTTCGAACGGACCGTGAATCCCACCGAGCTGCCCGGCATTTCCGAGCCGGACGTGGACATCCAGGTGGCGGTGGAAAGGGCCCTCGAAGAACGAACCGACCTGAGGCAGCAGCGGCGGCAGCGGCAGATCACGGAGGTACAGCTGGCCGTCACCCGAAACAGCACCTTGCCGGAT
>CAZSDD010000067.1:0-16665 GCA_964605505.1 uncultured Gemmatimonadaceae bacterium
AATAATTTGGGTTATTCTTTGAATATTCATAATTATATAAAAATAAATAAAATTTAGGGAGGAGGAAGTCCGGGTAGGACTTCCTCCAAAAGGTTAGAGCAACATGGGTGGTTGCTCCTTGCGGAAATAAAAGAGGCGGAATTGGCCGGGTGGGACTAATCCTTCCTCTTTCAACAGTGGTAACTGCTTCCCGCTTTGAAAATGAGAGATGGTTAGTTGGCTCTGCCGCGCATAATCCGCTGTAATCCTTTTTGCACCACCATTAGTTGATGGCGCAATCTTTTAACTTCCGAGTCCTCTTCCGGATTTCCGGCTTCTTCCATGGCTTCCAGGTAGGCCGCCACATCCTCCAGGCTGATGTCCGGGCTCTCCGGAGTCACCACGTAGGCGAACTTCCACTCGTGGCTGGAGGTGGTGACGTTGCCGTACTCGGCCCGGACCAGGCGCCAGATCTCCGCAACGCTCCGCTCCCCGTCCACGAACCACTGGATCTCGGTTGTGGCCAGCCAGGGGATCTCCAGGCCCGGAGGCAGGAGGCCCCGGAGGCGGCCCTGGGCATCGGAGTATTCCTCCGTATAGAAGGCGTGGGTCCGAGCCGGAACCAGAGTCTCGTAGGCCGCCACCGCCGGATCTTCCCGAGGCTCCACCGGACTCACACCCAGCTCCCCGCACCGGGCCCGATAGGCCGCCTCGAGCCGCTGGTAGTTGAGATCCCGGACCTCCCCCAGGTTCCGGTTCAGGGATTCCACCAGCCCCAGGACCTGGCGGCCGTCGTCCAGATCCGTGACGGAAGCCACGGTTCCCGTGGCCCGGCGGAAGGCGCCGTAGACCTTGTTCCGGGCCGCCATGTGGCGCTCATGGACGGCTTCGGGCCCGGCGTTCAGGAGACGGCTGGCCTGCCGGGTCACCTCTGCCATCCACTGCTCCCCGTTCGCGGCGGCTTCCCAGGCCAGGTCCATGGCCTCCCCGGCCCCGGCGGTAGCCAGGTAGTAGAAGGAGGCAGCCCCCATGAAACCGGTGCGCTTCATCTCCGTGGGGTCCGTCCGCTCCGGTGTATCTCCGCTGGAATGGTAGAAGTTGTCGGGCCAGTGGTTGAACTGCATGGCCGGAATGCCGGCGTCCAGGAATACGATGTGGTCGCTGGAGCTGATGAAGGGGACCAGCCGGTAGTTGAAGGGGGCGTTGTTCCCCGTCTGGGTCCGGATCTCCGTCTGATCGGTGAACCGGAGGAGGTCGGCAATGAGGTCGTTCAGATAGCTGGGCCTGGAGTCCGGGGTCATCTTCATGCGGAGATACGAGTCCGTCTCCTCCAGGTCCTCGCCGGGCATGTCGTAGTTCATGGCGGCGATGATCCGGTCTTCCAGCTCCGGGTTGGCGTACATGAAGGCCCGGGAGCCGCTGATCTCCGGCACCCAGAGAAAACGGATGGTGCGCCTGGGTTGGGCCAGTTCTCCCCGGTCGATGAGCTCCGCCAGGGTCCGGCCGATCTCCAGGGTCACGGCCACGCCGGAGTTGTTGTCGCTGGCTCCGGGGGTGGGGGGACGCTCGAAGGCGTGGGCCACGATCATGAGCTCCCCGGCCCGGGGATCCGTCCCCGGAATGGCCGCCGAGATGACGTTCATGGGGATGGGGGCCGTCATGGCCCGGACCTTCGCCCGGAGCACCACCCGCTCACCCCCTTCCAGCAGCCCCCGGAGCTCGTTGAATTGCCGGAGAGAGAGGTTGAAGCCGAACCCCTTCCCCGGCTCCGACGGCCGGACCGAGGCCCAACCGATCTGGTCCAGGGTGTACCCGGCGTCGTTCCGGGAGACCCCGGCGCTCCCGGTCCCCAGGGCGCCGGCGGCCCCTCCTTCATTTACGGCCCGTGAAAAGACCGTCCCCACATTGGCGTCCCCCAGCACGATCTTCCCCGCCACGTCCTTCCCCTGGAAGTCCTCCTCCCGGGCCGCACCCACGTAGACCACCTCCGCCTCCACGTCGGCGCTTCCGCTCCCGGAAGCCAGGGCCGCCGGAACCAGGGTCAGGCCGGCCAGCTTCTTCTCCACCGGCTCCACCATCCAGAGATCCGCTTCCTGGGGAATCCACCCGGGCCGGCCGGGAAAGAAATCCACCCGGACCTCCGACAGGCCGTAGCGCCGGGCCATCTCCTCCAGGTACCGGGTCTCCATGAAGGTCTCGGTGTACTCCTCCACGGCCCGCTGTCGGTTCACCGAGAGAAGGGTGACGTGGTTCTGGGCCAGCTCCCCGGAGTATTCCAGGAGGATCGGGTCCCGGATGTCGGCGGGAACCACCGAGCGGTCGGCCGTGACCTGGGCCGACAGGAGCGAAGGAAGGAGGAACAGGAGGAGCAGCAGCCCCCCGGAAAGAAGGCTGCTGGCATGGAAGTCGGTCCGGCGCATCATGGTCTCCCTCTGGATCGGGTCGTCAGGATCCCGGCCAATCTACAGGGAGGCCGGAGAGGGCGCAGGAGGGGAGTCCGAACGGGGCGCAGGAGGGGAGGGCGCAACTACCCTCCCCCGACGGAGGCGGCTACCTCCGCACGATCTCCGCTCCTGAGGACGGGGCTGTTGGCGCCAGGCTCACTACTGCCCAGGCGGCGGCACCGCCTCCATGAGGAGCTCCATGGCCCGGGTCAGGGCCCGGCCTCCCGGCCCCGATCCCCGGTACTTGCCCAGGCGGACGATGACCAGATCATGGGAGGGCACGATGGTGACGCTCTGTCCCCCGGCCCCCCGCATCCCCATGGCGTCGGTGGGGACGGCCCAACCCCCGTTTCCGTTCACCCACATGAAGGCGCCTCCGTACTGGAGCCTTCCGTCGGCAACCCAGGCCGGGGCCAGGGTGTTGGCGTACTCCACGTAGCCTTCCGGGAGGATCCGCTCTCCATCCCAGACCCCGTCCTGGAGGTAGAGATTGGCCAGCCGGGCCCAGTCCCGGGCCGGGAGGAACTCGTACCCCTGGGTCAGGTTGTTCCCATAGGGATCCGTCTCCAGAAAGGCGTCCCGGATCCCGATCTTGTCGAAGAGATTCCTCTGGGGGAACGCCCGGTAGTCCTCCCCTCTCCCCTCCACCGCCAGGCGGATGAGGTAGTTGGCCAGGACCGGGTCGCTGTTCCGGTAGCGGCCCACCGTGTTGGGAGGCCACTGTTGGGGCCGGGTGGCGGCCCACTCGAAGGAGTTCACCGTCCCGGTGTAGAAGTAGAGGTGGTCGGGATACCCCAGAGACGGATCGTAGTCCGGGTCCTGGGGGGCCCGGATCCGGATGCCCGAGGACATGCGCATTATGTCCCCGATCCGGATCTCCTGACGGGGGTCGCCGGGGGTCTGCCACTCGGGAATGGGGGCCGGTTGCCAGAGCTCATAGTCTCCCTGCTGGATCAGGACCCCCATGAGGGCGCCGGTGAGGCTCTTGCCCATGGACCAGCTCTCCAGGGGGGTGTGGATCCCGATGCCCTCTCCGTACCGCTCCCCCAGAATCCTGCCCTTGTAGGTCACCAGGAGAGCCAGAGTCATGGCCTCCGGCGGTCCGAACCCCACCTCCATGGCCCGGGCGAAGAGGGCCGAGTCCACCGCGGCGGGCCAGGGCTCGTCGGAGATCACATCCCCCATGGGCCAGGACGTGGTGGCGGCATCCGGCAGCTTCGCCTCGATGACCGTGGGAGCGAAGAAGACCGAATCCTCCCCTATGGGACGGGCCACGCACCCCTGGCTCCCGTACAACTTCGCCTCCCGGACCACTCCCGAAGGAAGCGTCAGGCGGACCTCCTCCCGATCGTAATCCACCACCGTGTCGGTAACGTGGGCCCGATCCTCATAGGGGCTGGTGAAGAACCCCACGTTCTCGGCGGCGTCGGCAGGATCCAGCCCCGTGAGGAACACGGCGGAACAGAGGATCTTGGCGAAACCCGCCGTGGAGTGCTCCAGGGGATCTCCCGGAGGCGGGGTCCACTCTCCCGGAAGCTCCAGAGAATCGCCCCGGGCGATGACGTAGGTCCGGAGCTCCTCGCCGGAGAGGTCGGTCGGGCCGGGAGGTGGATCCCCCCGGACCGATTCCTGGGAAGGACCGCACCCAGGAAGAAGTACCAGGAGAAGGACCAGAGCCCAGGCGGGGAAGCGTCGGCCCATGGGCATCGGGGGTAGGGTAGCCATGAAGTGCTCCGTGCCGGGGTTCAGCGGGAAGAAGGAGTTCGCCGGTGAAAGTAGGGAGGGCGTGCCGGTCTGCGACAGGCCTCCCCACCTCCCCCGCTCTGTCCATCACCGAATCCTCCGGTCTGGTGTATCATTCAGAAATCCTCTCCATGGGAAGACCGAATCGAGTCCATGGGGAACCGGATCGAGTCCATGGAAACCGGATCAAGTCCATGGAAACCGGATCCTGACCAGAAGGAAGCCCAACGTGCAGACAGACGCCCCCCCCCTCGCGAAAAGTCCCTGGCCGCGGCGGATTCTCCTGGCCATTCTGGTTCTCGGTGTCCTCTACGCCGCCCTCCTCTTCCTTCTCAGCCGTTTCCTGGACCCGGGGGAGTTGGCAGCCAGGCTCGAGCCCAGGCTGGAAGCCGCGGTCGGGCGGGAGGTGGAGATCGGAGCGGCGGAGGTGGGCTTCTTTCCCCTGGGGATGCGGCTGACGGATATCGTCGTCTCCGATCCCACGGGAATGGCGCCGGCCCTGGCCCGGGTGGCCTCGGTGGACTTCCATGTGGCCTTCTTCCCACTCCTCAGAAAGGAGATACAGCTTCGCCGACTCCTGATCCAGGAGCCCTGGGCCCACCTCAGGATCGGCCCCGACGGACAGAGCAACTTCGGGGATCTGTCTCCCGGTTCGCCGGAGGAAACCGCGGAGGCCGAAGCCGCCCGAGGGGAGGAGGATCTTCCCTTCGGGCTGGCTCTGGACGCCATCCGGGTCTCGGGGGGACAGATCCGATTCACCGACATCCGGGATTCCACGGAAGCCTCGCTGGAAAACCTGGAAGTTCGGGCCTCCGTGCGACGGATCCAGGACGGACCCTGGACCTTCGCGGGAAGCTCCGATTCCGATCTTTCCCTGGCCATGGGATCCGACGGTCCCGGCCTCGGCGGGATCCCCCTGGCCCTGGCCTTCGACCTCTCGGCGGACCCGGCCTTCCAGGGAGTGGACATCCGGAGCGGCAGCGTGGGGGTGGAAGGGGCCGCCCTGGACCTTTCCGGAACCGTCCGGGGCCTGAAGGACCCAGTCCGGTCTCTCTCCCTGAGCCTCAACGGTGAGGGAATCTCCCTGCAACGAATCGCCGCGGCTCTCCCTGACTCCCTCCGGAATCGAGGACCCGAGGTCCAGGGGATCCTCTCCGCAAACCTCCAGGTGGAGGGAGATCTGGGGCCCGACACCTCTCCCGAGGTCTCCGGCACCGCTCGGCTGGAGGGCGTGAGCGTCAGCAGCCGGAACGGGACCCAGTTGGCCCGGGACCTCTCCTCCGACTTCACCCTGTCTCCAGATGGAGTCCTCCGGATGCAGGCCCGGGGAGAGGTCATGGACGGTCCCTTTTCTCTGGCGGGCCAGGCCGAGACGGACGCAGAGATGCCCCTGGACCTCCAGGTGAGCCTCTATCCGGACCTGGCTCTGGCAGGCGGCGTGACCGAGCTCCCGGAGGGGGTCACCATGGAGGGCCGCCTCAAAGTGGAGGGAAGGCTCACGGGGCCGGCCCGCGAACCCCGGAACCTCCGGTTCTGGGGAGAAGCATCCCCTGCGGAGATCCGACTCACGACTCCTGCCCTGGGCGTTCCCATCAGGCTCCCGGGAGGCCGTCTGACCCTCCAGGGAAACCAGGCCTCCTTCCAGGATCTCCCTTTCTCTCTGGGGCAGGATGACCTGGTTCTCTCCGGAGAAGCCAGCGACCTCACCGGCTTCGGGCTTCCCGGGAGAACGGTAGGCCTTCGGGGCTCCGTCCGGGGAGCTCGGTTGAACCTGGTGCCCCTCAGCCCCAACCCGCCCCCGGACCCGGACATCACCTATGGCAAGGTGGCCTTCGCCCGCCTGGGAGGCCGGCAGGTAGCCGGGTCCAGTGTGGAGGAAGCCGCCCGGGCCCTGCGCCTGGAGCGGCCCGACTCCCTTCCCCTGGCGGGAGAGGTGACCTTTGCCCTGGACACGGTGATGGATGCCCGGGGCCGAATGCATGACGTCCGGGGCACCGTGAGCTTCGGTCCGGATTTCATTCGAGTGCCCCAGGCCAGCTTTCAGCGGTACGGAGGCGACTTGCAGGCCGGCCTGAGTCTCTCCCTGGGAGATGCGGGGCCCGAGCCCTTCTCCATGCAGCTCACTGTGACGGGTCTGGATGCCGGCGATTTCCTGGCCGCCACGTCTCCCCTGGGTGCCTTTGTTCGAGGGCGCCTTTCCCTGTCCATGGAGATGGCAGGAACGCTGGATGACCTCCTGCTGCCCGAACGGTCTTCCCTGGTGGGGACCGGCAACTTCGACCTCACGGACGGTGGCCTCAATGCCAACCGTGTCACCGGGTCTCTGGCCGACTTCTTTGGCATGGAAGAGCTCCGGGCTCCGGACATCAGGGATTGGGCCACCGGCTTTGTCCTGGAAAACGGTATGGTCCGCCTGGCCGATGCAATCCTGGCACAGGCCCCCGGTGAGCCGCGGGTGGGCGGGAGCGTGGGGTTGGGCGGGGAGCTGGACCTCCTCTCGGCCTTCACCCTTCCCACGGAACGTCTGGGCAGCTTTGCCCTGGAGAACCTGGGGATCGCCGGAGAGATCGCCGGGCGGGTGGCCAACCGGCCGGAGGTGGTGGAGGCCGTGGTCCGCATCGGCGGCTCGATCATGTCTCCGAACCTCCGAGCCGACCCGGAGGCTACGGCCGAAGCTCTCGGCACGGCCCTGAGAGAAGAGGTCGCCTCCGAAGCCCGAAACCGGGTCCGGGAGCAGACGGAGCGCCTGCAGGATCGGGCAACGGGATTCCTCCAGGGCCTCACCCGGAGCCGGGAATCCCCTCCACCTCCCGCGCCGGATACTCTGCAGCCGGACAGCCTTCCGGGGGATACGCTTCGGGCGGACTCCGTGAGACCGGACACGACGCCGCCGGACACGCTCCTTCCCGACTCCCTCCGGCCGGACACCCTCCTTCCGGACACGATCCTTCCCGACTCCGTCCGGCCGGACACGACCCCGCCCGACACGACGCCGCCGGACACCACCGGGATGGATTCGCTCAGGCCTGATACCACGGGGGTGTACCCACACCGCCTGCCGGCGCTGCGGCGTTCCCCTCTTCTGTGGTGAGGCCGATCGGGAGGCGGTGGAGCCCGGGAAACCGGCGAAGCTGATACCGCGCCCGGAAGCGACGGTTCAGGATCATGCGCCGCCCCCTCAGTCCCAGTCCACAGGCTCCCGGGGAGGAGGGGTGGAGTGGAGGGGCTCAGCGACGATGTCCCAGGGCGCTCCCAGGAACTCCAGCTCGAACCACTCCTGGAAGGCTTCCCACCCCCGGTCTTCGGGCCACCGGTTCTGCTCCGGGACCCAACTCCAGAGGGCCGTGTCGAAAAAAAGCACGTAGTTCTCCTGGACCCACTCCCACATGATCCCCTGGTCGTCCAGAATGGGAACCATGAAGGGCACGGGCTGCTCCATGGCCGCCCTGAACTCGGCGGGAGGCTCCCCGGGCTCCCTGAACTGCTGGGCCCAGACCATAAAGGGCTCCCTGGGATGGAGAAGGACCAGGAGACGGTTGGCGTACCAGATCTCCCGCTGGTCGTCCTGGGGTACGGATACGATCACTGGCTCTCCCTACCGTGGTGTTGAAGGTCCATGGGAAAGACGTTCACATCCTTCGGGCCTTCCGTCCAGCCCCCCTCCGGGCCCCGGGCCCGCGAAGACCGGACGAGCGTGGGGGCCAGCGGGGCCTTGCTCCAGACCCGGGCCCCGGACCCGCAGGGACCGGACCTGTTCGGGATCACCGCTGTGCGGCGAGGCTCCCGACTCGCCCGGCTGGACGGAATCGGGCCCTCTCCCCTCAGGCGCCTCCCTACTGGTCCACCGTTTCCTCCACGGCCGCCGACCCCGACAGCCCCTGGTCCAGGGCCCTGGCCCCCGCCAGCACCAGGCGGACCGCGTTCAGGTAGAACTCCGGGTCGATGGCTTCGAAATCGTCGGTGGGCCGGTGGTAGTCCGGATGGTCCTCCACCCCGAAATAGACGAAGGGAATCCCCCGGGCGTGGAAGGCCCGGTGGTCCGAGGAGCCCGTCCAGTCCTGCACGCCCTCCACCCCCGGCTCGTCATGGCCGAACACCAGCCGTACCGGGGGCCTGTCACCCACGGCTTCCAGGAGAGGCCGGAGTCGGGGATAATGGTAGGTACCGGCGGCGAAGAGGATGGAGTCGCTCCGGGAGATCATGTCCAGGTTCACGTTCACGGCTATCTCCGGGGGCCAACCGGCCTCCACGAAGGCATTCGCGCCCCGAATTCCCATCTCCTCGGCGTCCAGCGCCGCGAAAACCACGGTGTGCCGGAAGGGATTCCCGGACACGTAGCGAGCCATGGAAATCATCGCTGCCACCCCTGAGGCGTTATCGTCGGCGCCGTTGTAGACCTCTCCGTCCCGGACGCCCACATGGTCGAAGTGTGCCGTCAGGATCATGGCCCCCAGTGCCGGATCGGATCCGGGGACATAGCCCACCACATTGGCTCCCTGAACCACCTCCGCGGTGTCCCGCCGGCTCCGGAACTCGAAGGGTTGGACAAACCCTCCCGGCGGTTCACGGAGCCCGGCTTCCCGGAAGGCGCTCTGGATGAATTCCCTGGCCTTCAGGTTTCCGGGCTCTCCGGTCCGGCGTCCCTCCATGGAGTCGTGTGCCAGGACCCGGAGGTCCGCCATGATTCTGGCCGAGTCCCGGGCCACGAAGAGGTCCGGGTCCATGGGAGGGTCCCTCGGCTCCCCACCGCAGCCCCACACCCCCGGAGCCAGAAGAACACACATCCAGGGAACCAGCCTCCATGATCTCGTCATGTCCAAACCTCCGATCTCGTCATGTCCGAACCTCCCCATTTATTTCAGAATCACGTTCACGTGGTCATCGCACCGGACCGGACCCGGTCCAGGACGGCCCGGGTGATCTCCTCGGGCCTTCTCGCCGGAATCTCCCATACCGGGGCTCCCCCCGGCGCGAACCGGGCCATGACATCCTTTACCAGACTTCGGCGGACCACCAGGAGGAGAGGCACGCCCCTCCCCCGGAGGGCCTCCAGGGCCTCGGCCCACCCCTCTCCAGCCAACTCCCATGGTCCCACCTCATCCACTACCACCAGATCACAGCCCTCCAGGGTCTCCGGCGAAAGGGCCAGGCGCCCCATCTCCAGCGCCTCCGGGTTCACCCGAAAAGACCCCAGGGCCGGCCAGGGCGAAGCCGGGTCCCGGGTGGCCATGGGCATCCTTCGGCCGGACCTCAGCTCCAGGAGATCCACCGACCACCGGCGGCCGTCCCGCAGCTCTCCCGGTGCCAGAATCCCCCCCACTCTGAGGCCCTCCTGCCGGAGGACCTCCACGATCCGGCTCACTGTGGCGGTCTTTCCCCGACCCCTCCCCCCCGTCACCACTCCCACCACCACCGGGGGCTCCTGGAGGGCCTGGAGCCATAGCCCCATTCGGGGCAGAAGGCTCCGGACGGAGGTGAGAGGCTGTCGGAGGAACTCCCGGCCGGAGGGGAGGGAGGCCACCACCAGGGGAAGGGTGGTGAAGGCGGCGTGGACCCCCCGGTGGAGCTGCCCGCCCCCCACCTCTTCCAGCTTCTTCCTGAGGGCCGGGTGGGACAACTCGGTGCTCAGGGCCGCGAAGCACATGGTCACGAAGACGGCGTGAAGGCTCATGCCGATCCCGATGAGCAGACCGCCTCCCCACCCCATCCCCTCCTCCCCGGAGAGGGCCCCGGTGACGGTCCCGGCCAGCATGGTCACCACCAGCAACCCCGCCCAGAAGCCGGGGCGGGCCAGGCGCCGGAGGGCCCGCCCGTACCGGGCCGCAGCCACCAGGATCGCTCCGGCCGCCAGGAGGACCTTCCCCCACAGGGCAAGGCTGCCAAAAGAAAAGAGCCCCAGGGGAAGGGCAATCCCCCACATGAGGAGAAAACCCAGGCGGGGCCGGGGCCCGGAGCCCGGCACCCCCCCCAACCGCCTGCGCCATTCCACAGGCAGGGATCCACTCCCCGAAGATTTCGCCAGGGGGGGGCGGCCGGAACCCAGCCGGCTTCCCACCACTCCCGCCGTGAGTCCCACCACCAGATTCAGGGAGGCCAGAGCCAGGATGGGACCCCAGGGCCCCAGGGGCACGGCTCCAACCTGCCGCTCCGCCACCGTCACCAGATCCTGGTAGACCCGGACCAGGTCCGCCCCATAGGTGACGAGGAGGCTCACCAGCTTCTGGCACAGAGTCCAGGACATGGCCAGGGCTCCACCCAGTGCGTATCCCCAGACCCTCCCACCCAGGAGCCGGACACCCCCCTCCATGAGGGCCCCCTCCATGGCGATGGCCACCATGGGCCCCAGGAGCACCGCGCTTGGCGAGGCCGACTTCATCAGGGCGGCAATGAGGCCGGCCCGGACCAGGAGGCCCTTCAGAGGCCAGGTGCGGTGCCCCGCCGCCAGAAGGACGATGGCGATGGCCGTGAGGACGTGGCCGGAGAACGGGACCCGGAGATTGTGGAGGAAGCTTCCCAGCACGATCTCCGAGGCAGCCCAGAGGCTGCCAAGGACCGCAGCCCGCTGCCAGAGAGGCTGTAGGCCCACGGGCCTGCCCTACTTTCTCCCCCCGCCTGGAACGTGGTCCGTGAGGTACCGGGTCAGGAGGCTGTAGACGTGGAGGGTGGTGCCGGCCCCCTCGTAGATCCCGTGGCTCCGGTTCGGGTAGGCCATCATGTCGAAGGGTTTTCCGGCCTGGACGAGGCGATTGATGAGGGCCTCGGTGCCCTGGTAGTGGACGTTGTCGTCTCCGGTGCCGTGGACCAGGAGAAGGTTGCCCTCCAGCTGATGGGCGTAGGTGATGGGAGAGCCCTTCGCATACCCCTCGGCGTTCTCCCGGGGCAGCCCCATGTAGCGCTCCTGGTAGACGGTGTCGTAGTACCGCTGATCCGGCACCGGAGCCACGGCCATCCCCGTGCCGAAGATCTCGGGGTAACGGAACATGCTATTCAGGGTCTGGGAGCCGCCGCCGCTCCATCCCCAGATGGCCACCCGGGCCGGATCCAGGAAATCGTGCCGGTCCAGCAGCTCCCGGACACCCATGGCCACATCATGGGAGGCGTGGGTCCCGATCTCCCCGTAGACGATCTTCCGCCACTCCCTTCCCCGGGGCGCCGGAGTCCCCCGGGGGTCCAGGCTCACCACCACGTATCCCTGCTGGGTCAGGTAGTGATGCCAGAGCATGCTGTGGCCCGTCCAGGCGTTCCGGACGGTCTGGGAGGCCGGCTCCCCATAGACGAAAGTGAGAACCGGGTACCTCCGGCCCGGATCGAAGTCCGCCGGCTTCATCATCCAACCGTCCAGCGTCACCCCGTCCCCGATGTCCACCCTGAAGAACTCCGCCTCGGTGGACCGTACCTCGCTCACCCGGGACCGGAGCGGGTCATTGGACACCAGGGTCCGGACCACCCGGTGCCGGGGCAGGGTCACCAGATCGATGACGGGAGGGGAATCGAAGGTGGAATGGGTGTGGACGGCCCACTGCCCTCCCGGCGCCATCTGGTAGTCGTGGGTCCCGACGGCTTCCTCGGGACTCAGGCGCCGGACCCGTTCCGGAGCTCCGTCCAGAGGCACCCGGTGCAGGTAGCTGGTCTTTGGATCCTCCGGGGAAGCCATGTAGTAGAGCCAACCCTCCTCGTCATCCACCAGAAGCACTCGCTGAACGTCGGTCTGGGCGGGGGTCAGGGGCGTGACGTCGGCCCCGTCCCGGCTCACCCGGTAGGCCCGGCGCCAGCCGTCCCTCTCGCTGATCCAGGTAAAGGCGGCTCCCTCCTCCATCCACACCAGGTCGTCCACCACGTCCAGCCAGGCCTCGTCCCTCTCCGCCAGTATGGTGTCCACGGCTCCGGTGGGCGCATCGCCCAGGAGGAGGGAGAGGCGGTTCTGAAGCCGGTTCAGATACTGGATGACGACCTCCCGGCTGGAGGCGGCCCACTCCATCCGGGCCGGATAGTGGTTCCTGGGGTCCCCCTCCAGCTCCATCCATACGGTCTCTCCTCCTGCAGCCGGGACGACCCCGATGCGGGCCGCCGAGTTGGTGGTCCCGGCCTTGGGATACTGGATGGGAATGGTGAAGGAGTAGAGGGAATCCGTGTTGTTGATGAGGAGGAAGTCCCGGACGCCGGTGGCGTCCAGTTGCCAGTAGGCGATGCGGGTGCCGTCGGGGCTCCAGCGGAACCCGTCCTGGAGGCTGAACTCCTCCTCGTAGACCCAGTCGAAGGTCCCGTTGATGGTGGTCCGGGAGCCGTCGTGGGTGAGCCGGGTGACGGAGCCAGTGGCCAGGTCCTCCACGTAGATGTCGTTGGCCTGGACGTAGGCCACCCGGGTGCCGTCGGCAGAGAATTTGGCGAACATGAGGGTGGCTTCGGGGGCGAACGTCCCCAACTGACCGAGGCGTCCCGTCTCCCGATCCAGGACCCAGTAGTCTCCCCGGGTGTTGGTCCGCCAGACCCGCCGGGTGTTGGTGAAGATCAGGAGCTTCCGGCCGTCTTCGGACCAGGAGTACCCCTCCACCTCCAGGGGTGTCCGGACCCCATCCGGGAGCAGATCCGATGCCGGCACCAGGACCTCCCGGTCCCCTGTCGCGGCCTGGTAGGCCACGAGATCCATGCCGCCCCTGGCGCTGCGGGAGGGCTCCAGTGTGGTGTACCGGCCCCCGTCCAGCCACTGTGCCGGACCGAATCGGTCCCCGAAGAAATCGGCGGAGGCGAAGAGCTGCTCCAGGGTGAGGGGCCGTTCCTGGGCCGGCAGGGTGACGGGGCTCGGGAGAAGCGAGAGGAACAGGAGAAGCGAGGGGAAGAGGATTCCACGGGTCATCACTCCCGGCGACCACTTCATCCGCGTCGGTCTACTCACATGACGTCCTTTTTCGACGGGTTCACAGAGAGATCATCTTCGGTGCCCCGCCCCCCCGTGGCAATGGCCTGTGTGCTCCGGCCGGGCCTCTTCCGGCCCGGCGGAAGAGGCCCTCAGATCGTGGATCCCGGCAGAACCCGAAACCCCTCCAATCGGGCGGCCAGGGCCAAGCGGCACCTTGGGGAGAATGTACGTCGGACGGGTCAGCGGATCCCTCACGGCGTCCCCGGGCCCCATTCCTATCGTCATTCTCCCCCTTCGCCTCTATCTCGATGGATCGAACTGTCCTCCGATGGTGGTTAAGCTGAAATGCCATCCCCAAAGCTCAAGAGCCGCGCGAAGAGGAGAAATCCGAATGAGAATCGCTTCTCCACCGTCTACGATGATGTTTCTGGTGCCCGGCCTGGTGCTGACGGGATGCGGGGACCACTCCCCGGTCCAACCGGATGTCGGCACCCCGGTTTCAGAAGCCCCCCGTGCTTCCCAAGCCCTGGCAAACCATGGGAATGCCCAGGGTCAGGGAACCCCGGCCACGGAAGTCTATATGGCCAGCCTCAAGCCCTTGAACGATTCCGGCGTGGAAGGCATGGCGAAGTTTACGGTGGTCCTGCACGGCGCCTTTGTGGAAGGGGAGTACAACGTGACCCTCCCGGTGGCCTGCGGCGTCATCCACCGGATCAACTGACCACCGGACCCGGACCATCTCATGCTCCCACTCTTCGTGGCCCTGACCCTGGGCCTGGGCCTTCAGCCGGTCTGGGGAGAGGCCGCTTCCCCTCCGGTGGACTGGGTCCAGATGACCGTCGGACCGAGTGGCGCGGTCCGGGAAGCCATTCTCTCGCCCGACCCGCACCAGGACACCCTCTGGACCCGGCACCGGATTCGAGTGGAAGCGTCGGATCTGTACGTCGTGACCCACAGGTCGGGACTCCTCTCCTTCCTCGGTCACGAGCACAGCATCATCCCCATGGATTGGGAAGGAGAGGCCTGCCTACCTGACTCGATGGTACCCGGGGCCCGGGGCCTCCTGACCCTGAGCACTCCTTCCCTGATCATCGACTCGGACTCGGCCCGGAACCTGGCGGGGCTCGGGAAAGGGCCGGGAGAGGCAGACAGGAACGACATCCAGGAGACTCTCCTGGACGAGAGCCACCTCTCCGCCGAGGGCTATCCGGAGATCCGTCTGGAGAGCACGGTGGAGGAGGTCCTGGCCGGAGCAAGCGAAGGGACAGGGAAAGGGGAGTCCGAGGTACGGCTCCGGTCCCGACTCAGCGTCCGGGGGATGACTCGCGAGTACCCTCATGAGGTCCGGGTGGAGCGGACGGGGGACGGGGGACTGCAGATCGCCGGCACCCTGGAGGTCCGGCAGACCGAGTTCGACATCGAGCCCGAGTCCATCTTCGGGATGGTGAAGGTTTCGGACCCGGTGGACCTCCACTTCCGGCTGGTGACCGCTCCCACCGGCCAGAGCTGCTCCCCCGACTCTATCCCGATCCCCAACCCGATCTTCCATCCAGACCCGTAGCCATCGGGTCTGTCCCGTCCTCCACTGTCAGTAAACGAAAGAGCACACCTCGGGTGGCCCGCTTTTGCTTCCCTTCTGTCAGGCTCTCGCCTGACGATCCCCCTGTGCTCCGCGCCCCCCCCATCCGACCAATTCCTCGGGACCTTCTGACCGGCCGGGGGGAAGAGGAATTTCCGGGCCGACAGCCGGGTCTTCCGGTGAAACGCCTGCTCCCTCAGTGCCGGAGGTCGAAAACGTCCGGAAAGAGATGTGCTCTCACCTGCTTGTTCCCGGCCAACTCCCCCAACTCCTTGAGGAGATCGAGATTCTCGGGGTTGTCCATCTCCGAGAGAGACTTGATGAGGCTTCCCTTCAAACCTGGCTTCAAGGGTTCGAGGCCCTCTCTGGTGAAGGGCAGGTCGAACCGGAGGTAGGTGAAGAACGGGTCGTTTCCGAGCTGGTCCGTGGAAAGATCCTGGATCTCTGCGTCCAGAGGGCGAGAGGTGGGGGAGGTTCCGATCCATTGCATCATCGTTTCCATGAGAGTGGCGCAGTCCTTCATCAGGCCGAGGATGGACTTCACGGCGCCGCCGGCGGCTACCCGGGAGGACCCGATGGAGGGGTCGTCCATCCCGGTGCCCACGGAAACGATGAGCAGGTTCTCTGCGCCGACCTTCCAACGCACCCGGTACCCGTCCAGCGTGGCGTACATGAGTGCCTGGAGAGTTGGATTGTTGAAGGGGCTCACCCCCCCGTCGACGAACTCCCCGATCTGAGCCTTCTTCCCCTTCTTCCTGCTGATGAGGATGGTCTCCGGGTCGAAGAAGCTCGGGGCGGCGGTGGATGCCCGGACCACCTTCCAGAGGGGATAATCGGCGTTCGAGATCCACTCCGCGTCCTTTGGGGCCCGGAAATACTTTCCTTTCGGGTTGTTTCCCAGTGGCCACGGACTGCCGGTGTCCAGCCGCTTGGTGACGATGAGCACCCCGGTTTTGAGGACCTCGCTTCCGAGGGTTGTGTCCTTGCCGAAGGTAGGCTTGAGTTCTGAAGTTGCCCCGGTTTCGTGGACACCCCGGGACTTGCGGGACCGATCCACGAGAGGAGGGGGTGAATGTCGAAGACTCGGCCACTTCGTCTTGTCGCCCTCCACAGTCCCACAACCGGCTCCTCACCGCCGGCCGGGTTCGAAACCATAGCATTCCTTACGTTTCCCGCAGGATCCTGGCTGGATCCGTCCGTCCCACCCGGGCGGCGGGCACGAAGCTGGCCGTGACGATGAAGAGGGTCAGGACGGCCAACAACAGCCCCAGCGTCATGGGATCATAGGGCGTGATGCCGTAGATGAGGTGCACCATGATCCTGGCCACAAAGACGGCCAGGACGCTGCCGAGGGCCAGACCCAGGAGGGCCAGGCGGACCCCTCCGGCCCCGGTGACCCAGACGGCCCGGGCGGGGGTGGATCCCAGGGCCATCCTCAGGCCCATCTCCCCCCGCCGCTCCAGGACCTCATGGGCCACGATGCCGTAGAGCCCCACCCCGGCCAGAAGGAGGGAAAAGCCCGCCACCAGGATCAGGAAGAGGGCCTCGAAGCGCTGCCGGGCGAAGGCACGGTCCATGATCTCGTTCAGTGTGGCGGTGCGTGCCACCGGGAGATCCGGATCCACACTCCGGAAGACCTGCGTAACCTCGGCAGCCAGCTCCGAACCGTCGCCGGTTCCTCGTATGATCCAGCTTGGAGAGAACCAGACGTGGATCATCCCGAAGAAGGAACCGCCGGCCTGAGCTGCCGGGAGGTACAGGGTGGGCGTTTCCCAGACCGGACCGGAGGGGTCCCCCCAACCGGCGGATTGCTGGACGTTCCCGGCGATCCCCACGATGGTCACTCCATCTCCTCCGCCAAACCCCATTCGCAGCGGGGTTCCAAGGGCCTCCCGCTCCGCAAAATATCGGTCCACGAAAGCCTGATTGGCGACGGCCACGATGGGCGCCTCATCCCGGTCTCCCTGGTCCAGATCCCTCCCCCTGAGGAGAGGAATTCTCATGGTCTCGAAGAATCCCGGCGTCACATAGATGGCATTCGTGAGGCGGTTGGTCTCGGCATC
>CAZSDD010000068.1:0-5977 GCA_964605505.1 uncultured Gemmatimonadaceae bacterium
CTCGAAACAGGTCCAACCGGCCCAAAGGTAGAGGGTTTCACCCGTCGCCTCCAGAGCATCCGGCGGTGATGGTAAGTTGCATTATCTGAAGCATGTTGTATATTTGTTTAAAGAAAAACGAGACAATACATAAACAAGAGGTTTTTGGAGCACAATATGGTCGAAACTTTCACCGCAATCGCACTGATGGCCCTTCAGGCCGGCATGCCTCCGGCAGAAGATGAAGACACGGGCTTTCCGGGGATTATGGTGGACTCCCTGGCCCCTTCCGGGGAATCCGCAGGATCGAGAGAGTTCGACGGTTCTGCCCTGAATCTGGCGATTCCGGCTCCCACTGCTCCGGAGGCCGAAATCCGCGTGGACGGTAGGCTGGACGACGCTGCATGGAGGCAGGCCGCCGTGCTGACGGCTTTCACCCAGTTCGATCCGGTTGAGGGAATACCGGCCTCACAGTCTACGGAGGTCCGGGTGCTTGTGACCGAAGAGGCCATCTTCTTCGGTGTGGATGCCCGGGATCGGGAGATGGGAGGCGTGAGAGCCACCCTGACCAAACGGGACGGCTACGGGCGGTCCGACGATTATGTCCGTTTCATCCTGGACACCTTCAACGACCAGCGTCGGGCCTTCGTCTTTCAGGTGAATCCCCTGGGGGTACAGGGGGACGGGCTGTGGGTGGAGGGATCCAGGGGCAGGGACCCCATCGACTGGAATCCGGACTTTCTCTGGGAGTCCGCCGGGATCGTGGATGCCGGGGGGTACAGAGCCGAGTTGAAGATTCCCCTGAAGAGCCTCCGGTTTCCTGATGCCCGGGTCCAGGACTGGGGCCTCCAGGTCGTCCGGAGGATCCAGCGGTCCGGTCATGAATCCTCCTGGGCTCCCATAACCGGAGATGAGGCCAACCGATTGGCCCAGTCCGGCCTCCTCGAGAATCTCAGGGGGTTGAAACCCGGGCGCTTCATGGAGGTCAATCCGGTCCTCACGGCCAACCGTCAGGGACGCTGGGACCCGGAGCTGGAGTCCTTTCAGCGGGGCCCGGCTTCCAGCGACTTCGGAATGAACCTGGCCTACGGGATCACCACGAATCTCACCCTGGACGCCACCTACAATCCGGACTTCAGCCAGGTGGAGTCCGACGCCGGCCAGATCACTGTAAACGAGCGCTTCGCCCTCTACCTTCCGGAGAAGCGACCGTTCTTCCTGGAGGGGACGGACGTGTTCTCCATGCCCCGGAACCTGGTCTACACCCGATCCATCGTGAATCCGGTGGGTGCAGCCAAGCTTTCCGGAAAGGTCGGGCCCTTCAGCATGGCCTACATCGGCGCCATGGACGAGACCGCCGGGGCCGGAGATCCCATGGTGAATCTCCTCCGGATCAAAGGAGACGTGGGGAGCTCATCCAGCCTGGGCATGGTCTACACGGACCGGACCATCTCCGGAAGCGAGTTCAACCGGGTCCTGGGTGTGGACGGGCGCCTGGTGATGGCCCGGAGGTACACCCTGGACGTCATGGCCGCCGGGAGCGCTGACGGAAACCCTGGATCGGGCGCCGAGTGGGGGTCCCTCTTCCTGGCCCGATTCAACCGGTCCAGCCGGAGCCTTTCTTTCAACGCTTCCTTCGAGGACGTCACCCCCGACTTTCGCGCCGCCAGCGGGTTCATCCGCCGGGTGGGAATGACCCAGGCCGACGCCAGGGTGGGCTATACCTGGCGGGGTGGGCCCGGGGCTCTCGTGGAAAGCTGGGGCCCCTCCCTGGAGGTGGAAGGCTACTGGGAGCGGGAAGATTTCTGGGCCGGGACCGGGCCTCTGGAGTCGGAGGTTCAACTGAGCTTCAGGGCCTTCTTCCGGAACAACATAGGCACCTTCCTCACCTATTCCCGGAACTCCTTTTCCTATGGCCCGGAGGATTACCAGGGGCTTTACGTGGCCTCCCCGGAGCTGGCGTCCCTATCCCACGACGGGAATCCGTCCCCGGGCCCACTGGTACCGGGGCCCGATCTCAGGACGTTCTCGCCGGCTGCGGCTCTCTTCTCAGGATTGGACGCCCTTCGGCTCCGGAGTTGGATGAGCAGTTGGGAGCGGGTCCGTCTGTCCCTGGGGGCTTCCTGGAGCGAGACGCCCATCTTCGACAGAACCGGCGTACCCGCCGACGTGGCCGATAGCTGGAGCGGCGACGTGGGTGTGACGGTCTATCCCACCGGATCCCTTCAGGCGGAGGCGGGGCTCCGTCACGTGAGCCTCTTCCGCCAGCGGGACGGATCCCGGTACTCCTCTGCCACCATTCCACGACTCCAGGCCCGCTACCAGTTCACCCGGGCCCTCTTCGCCCGGACCATCGGAGAGTATTCCTCCCAGACCAGCGGAGACCTTCTGGATCCCGAGACGGGATTCCCCGTGGCCCGCTGCGACGAGGGATGCACGCTCCGGTCCTCCTCGGATTCCTTCGATTTCCGGCTGGAGGGGCTCCTGGGGTACGAGCCGTCTCCCGGGACCGTGGTCTTTCTGGGATACACCCGGCAGATGCGAGACCAGGCCAGCTTCAGATTCCAGGACGTCACCACCCGGGCCGACGGTCTCTTCTTGAAGGTGAGCTATCGATTCAGGATGTGACAGATCCGGCACCCAGCACCGGGGGGTTCGCCCTCCATCGCCGTGCCACAAGGGGTGCCCCTCAGTCGCCCGCTTTGCCACCGGGGCGCTTCGGCGCTCCCGGTACATCACCGCAGTTCCGAAACGGACTACTGAGAGATGATCCGGTAGCGTTCCAGCCACTTCAGGTCGAACTCGTCGGTGCGGAGCAGATAGACTCCCGCGTCTCCCTTCCCGGTGGTTCCGAATCCGATGAGCTCCCGGCCTGCCGGAAGCTCCACGATCCCCAACTTCCTGCCTTCACCGTCGAAGACGTCCATCCGGGGGCGTTCCCCCGGAGGAAGCCAGCGCTCCACCCACAGGTGGCCCCGGGGCGAGATCCGGGAACGATCCGGACGGAAGGGTGGAAACTCCCGGGCCCACTGGAAGTCAGCCAGGTTCCACTCGGCTCTCATGCCGCCGCCGCCGCGGCTCATTCCCATCTCCATGCCTCCGGAAGAGGACTGGGTCACCGAAACCATGAGTCCCCCGGAGCTCCGATTCTCCAGGTAATGGATCTTGTCGGTCTCGCTGATGGTCCGGGATTCCACCGGGTTCGGCGGCCCCACCACCACCCGGCCATCGGGGTAATGCCATTCCACCGAATAGCCTTCCGCCCGAACGATGGCGAGCTCTCCGTCCGGACCCGCGGCCCAGTCGTCCCGGCCTGCCATCTGTACCGACATCATCCGGACGTTGTCCCCGGAGCGGGAGACGATGGGCTCCGGCCTCCAGGCCCATCCCAGGTCCTCCGTTTCGCCTGTCCGCCGGTCGTACCGGCCGATGCGGGTGGAGTCGGGAGGACCTTCAGCTCCCAATCCCCCGGAAGCGGCGTAGTAGATCCGTCCCCGGTCGTCCACCGACCGGGGCATGATCATGTTCATACGCCCTTCCTCGTCCGCAGTGGCCAGCTTCATTCCGGAGTGGAAGCTCCCCTGTGGATCGATGACGGTGAGTTGGACCTTTCCGATGTCCACCAGGAGGGTCGAGTCCGCCGGAAGGGGAAAGACCTGGTCCGGCTGCATGTATTCCTCGGGTCCCTCACCCACTCTTCCCAGGGTGTCGGCCGTCCCGGTCACCATGTCCAGTCGCAGGACCACCTGGCTCAGGGGATCCGCTGCCATGACGGTGCCGTCGGCCCGCTCCCGGACCCGGTTCAGAAAGCTGAACGGCTCCGGATGCCGGGCTTCCAACTCCAGGACGGCGTAATGGCCGGCTTCGAGCCCCGCTTTGGGAGAAGGCTCCTCTCCGGAGCATCCGGAAAGGACCACGGCCCCGGGCAGAAGGAGCCATGCTGGGAATCGAAAGCGCTCGGAAGGACGGATCATGAAAACCATGTTTCCAACCATGAAATACATGCCTCGAAAAAGGGTGCTGTCGACCGGACTCCATTCCGGCGGACGTTTTCCGGCCCCGGGTCCACGCAGTTCCCCCCGGGTCGATGCCGGAACCCACCGGGGGGAAGTGCGTAAATCTACCAGTAGGACGTGTTTTCGTCAGAGACGGATGTCTGAGGAGTGCGGGTGGCCGGCTTACCTCGAGCCCGAATGGCTTGAAAGGGGTCAAGGGTTCTGATATCCATTGTTATTATCGGCAAAAATCAATCACAAATCCTCCGGGAGTTCTACCATGCAAGAGCAGGGCAGGGCGAAGAGCGAACATGGATTGTCCGCCCACGGCATCCGCAACGTCAACAGCATCTGGTGGAATCTTTCCACCCCTGCGCTGTACGAACAGGCGGTGCAGCGCCACGAGGGAATGGTGGCCCACCTGGGCCCCCTGGTGACCCGGACCGGCCAGTACACGGGGCGGTCTCCCAAGGACCGCTTCATCGTGGAGGAGCCCACCACGAAGGACCGGATCCACTGGGGAAAGGTGAATCACCCCTTTGACAAGGACCACTACGAGGTGCTCCGTGCCCGGCTCACTGCCTACCTCCAGGGAAAGGACCTCTTCGTCCAGGATTGCTACACGGGTGCCGATCCGGCCCACCGGTTGCCCATCCGGGTGGTGACGGAGAAGGCATGGCACTCCCTCTTCGCCCGGAACATGTTCATCCAGGAGCACGATCCGGAAAAGCTCAGGAAGCACGTTCCCGAGTACACCATCCTCCACGCCCCGGGCTTCAAGGCCGTCCCCGAGGAGGACGAGACCAACTCGGAGGCATTCATCATCCTTCACCTGGGCCGGCGGGAGGTCATCATCGGCGGCACCCATTATGGCGGCGAGATCAAGAAGTCCATGTTCTCCATCATGAACTTCCTCCTCCCCCAGAAGGGCGTCCTCCCCATGCACTGCTCCGCGAACTACGGAGAGACCGAGGATGACGCCGCCCTCTTCTTCGGCCTCTCGGGAACGGGAAAGACTACCCTCTCCGCCGACTCCACCCGGACCCTCATCGGCGACGACGAGCACGGCTGGAGTGACAGCGGAGTCTTCAACTTCGAGGGGGGCTGCTACGCCAAGGTCATCCGGCTCTCCCCGGAGGGCGAGCCGGAGATCTACGCCACCACCCGTCGCTTCGGGACCATTCTGGAGAACGTGGCCATCGACAGCGACCGGCGGCGTCTGGACCTGGACTCTTCCGAGTTCACGGAGAACACCAGGGCCTCCTATCCCATTCCCCACATCCCCAATGCCACCCGGCAGGGTAGGGGAGGGCATCCGAAGAACGTTCTCTTCCTCACCGCCGACGCCTTCGGGGTGCTTCCGCCGGTTTCCAGGCTCAACCGGGACCAGGCCATGTATCACTTCCTCTCGGGCTACACGGCCAAGGTGGCGGGAACGGAACGGGGGGTCACGGAGCCCCAGCCCAATTTCAGCGCCTGTTTCGGGGCGCCCTTCCTTCCCTTGAACCCCGTGTCCTATGCGGATCTTCTGGGAAAGAAGCTGGAAGAGCACGGCTCCGACGTCTGGTTGGTGAACACCGGCTGGAGCGGCGGAGCCTTTGGTGTGGGACACAGAATGGAGCTGTCCTATACCCGGGCCATGGTCCGGGCGATTCTGGACGGAACTCTGGCTCAGGTGCCTTCGCAGGCGGATCCGGTCTTCGGCGTGCAGGTCCCCGAGAGCTGCCCCGACGTCCCCTCCGAGATTCTCCAGCCCAGGAACACCTGGGCCGACAAGGAAGCCTACGACGAGCAGGCCAGGAAGCTGGCGGGAATGTTCGCCGAGAACTTCAAGCAGTTCGCCGGCGAGACCAGCGACGGCGTGAAGGCATCGGGGCCCGTCTAATTCTCCCTGCTCCGGAGAAAGCGATCGAAGAAGTCGTCGGTGGCGTTGAAGGTGATGAGCCAGCGATCGAAGACCAGGAAGTCGTGGACCTCGTCGGGGAAGACGATGAGCTCGTAGT
>CAZSDD010000068.1:6077-16500 GCA_964605505.1 uncultured Gemmatimonadaceae bacterium
ACCGCTCCGGTAGTTCACGCTCAGGACCACGTAGCCCTTGTTGGCGAAGTACTGGTTCATGGCGTAGGCCATGTGATAGAAGTGCATGTAGTGGTATCCCAGGAGCATCTGCCGACGGGAGCCGCCGTGGATGAAGATGAGAGCGGGCCGCTGCTCTCCCGGCTCCAGGTCCGGCGGCAGGAAGAGTTGATTGTAGAATTCCACGCCGTCGTCGGCGGTGAGGGTAACGTTGGTGGGCGTCACGTGCCGGTCTCGGGGAAAGCGATCGGGTATCTCCGAGATCACCCGGGCCTCGCCGCCATCGGTATCCAGGACCCCCACGGACTGGGGCAGCGCCGGCCCCGCCACCAGGATCGCCACCTGGTGGTCCGAGGCCAGGGCCGCCGGGTAGGTTTCCAGTCGGGGCCCCTCGGTGAGCTTCTGCACCTGTCCTCCGCCGGTGGCGACCTTGTAGAGGTCCCGGCGGTGGATGCCGTCCATGTTCCCGGCGAAGTATAGGGTCCGGCCGTCCCTGGAAAGGGCGGCGTGCTCGGCGAATCCCTCGCCCGGGGTCAGGTGCTTCGGTTCCCCCTCATGCCCCGACACGGGTACGGACCAGTAATGGCGCCAGTTTTCCGGCTCCGCCTCGAACACCAGGTGATCGTCGGCCCACATGAGGTTCCGGACCCGGCTGAACGCCGAGTCCTGCGGGGCGTTGTGCCAGATCTCCCGCCCCTCTCCCGTGGCCACGTCCGCCACCCAGAGGGCCAGGTCGTAGCCCCCGGCGAAGCGGGCCTCCTCCAACCCCGGGGGAATGGCCGTGTCCGGCACCGACTCGGGGCGTGTGGCCCTGGCCCCGAAGGGCAGGCCGGGACGCCGGACAAAGGCGATGCGGGTGCCGTCGGGGGACCAGGTGGGCTGGTCGTCCCGGTCCACCCCCGGAGCCATGTAGGTCACCCGGGGACGCTTCAGGTCGTAGATCCCGATGAAGGAGTGGTCCTCTCGTTCACTGACGAAGGCCAGGTGGCGGCCGTCGGGAGACCAGACGGGATTACTGTTCTCCCCCCAGGTCCGGAAGAGGGGCTTGACCTCCTCGGCGGTCTCGTAACCGGCCACCCCCGGGTTCACCGGAGCCCGGTAGATCTGACCGTCCCGGGCGAAGAGAACCCACCGGCCGTCAGGGGAGAGGACGGGGTTGCTCCCCTCCACCACCCTCCATGTCTCCCCCCCCGAGGTGTTGACGGCCCAGATGGCCTCCTCGGCACCCAGGGGGTCCGAGCTGGGGTTGGCCACCCAGCCTTCCCGGTTGGGGAAGTGGCCACGAACGAAAACGGCGACCTCCCCGTCCGCGGAGAGCCTGATGTCCGTCAGGTCCCGACCCCGGTCCTCCGTCCAGTGGGTCAGGGCCACGGGGTCGAAGGAAGGGGCCACGGCCGTATAGACGTTCCGCATTCCCCTCTCGAAGGAGATCCAGGCGATACGGTCCACGTCCCGGGCCGAAACCATCTCCACCGGAAAGGGTGGACTCAGGATGTCTTCGATGGAAAAGCCCTGGGCGGCGGCCGGGGACGGAAGGAGGCCCAGGCAGGCCAGGCTCAGAAGAAAGAGACGCCAGGTTCCAGGAAAGGCACGCATCCGGATTCTCCGGTTGGGGTGTTTGCAGGCCAGGGGTCCGTTGCGGCAACGCACGGTTCGGCCGTATCGGTGAGGAACCCCTGACGGCACCAGGGAAAGGATAGCAGGGAGACGCGAAGGGGGCGAGGACCAGGCGCCCCGGAGCGTCAGCTACCGGACAGGAATCACCACGGAAAGCTGGTGGGTTGTGACCCTGGCGTCCTGGAGAGTGAGGGGGCCGCTGGGAGCCAGAATGAAATCACTGAACGCATCAGCATCGGGTAGATTCAAGGCTTCCGGAGACCAGCTCACGCCGGGCCGTCCCGTTCCCGTCGTGAACAGGACGGAATAGTGGAACACGGCTCCGTCCAGCCGGAGGGATGCCCCCAGGCCGGGAGTCCACTCCATCCAACTCTCCTCCTGAGTTCGGCGTCGCACCCGGATGTGGTCATATTGCTCCAGCTCGTAGGAGATGGAGCGAATCTGGATGCCCGCCCTGAACGTGGCCTGCCGGTAGACCCAGGCTCCTCCGGCCCGGACCAGTGCGTTGGTGAACTCGAATTCGTTTTCCACGGTCTTTTCGCCTGCGGGGATGGTGATCCCCTCCGCCGAGACTGTGTCCGATGCCGCGTCGGCCCAGGTCTGGCTCCGGATGGGCTCCAGGAAGACCTCCATGGCCGCCAGGAAGGGGCCCTCGGTCCGGGCGATTCCTACACCGGCCCCGAAGGCCCGGGTATCACCCGGATCCCGTGGAATGTTCTGGATCTCGTAGTTCGGGATCCTGGGGTGATCCTTCCAATTTCCGGTGAGGGACCATCCCACTCTCCATCCCGGGATTTCCAGGGGCCTCCGGTAGGCCAGGTGGACACCCCAGGTATCCGTGTGGTCCAGATTCGTCTCCTCCCGGCTCATCCACTCCCCCCCCGGCTCCACGCCCGGGGCTCCAGGCGTCCAGACCCAGTCCCGGTAGGTGACCTCGTGGCGCATGCGAAGCCGACTCTTGAGTAGGAGAAGCTCCAGAGTCCGATCCCCGCTCCACTCCTTCGTAACGCCCAGCCGCAGGTCCGCGAGAGCTCCGGATTGCCGGATCTCTTCGCTCTGTGCGTAGAGGAGATCCACCCCGTCCATGGCATTCAAGTCTGCCCAGAATCCACTGATTCCCACGCTGATCCCTCTCTTCGGGAACCGCTTCCCGAGGACGCCGAAAGCGTAGAGGTTCCGGGCGGAGCCCTCGGAGAGGAGTTGGGGAGTGCCGGTGGGGCGCCAGTCCCAGCGCGCCCAGCTCTCCCGCCTCGCCCCCTCCAGCTCCTGGATGGCCAGAGCGCCTCCTCCGAACCAATCCCCGGAACGGAACAGGCTTCCCAGTGGAAGGGTTCCGCCCGAGCCGTTTCTCCGGGAGATGCTGTAGTGGGCGGGGGATCCGAAGACAAAGCTCTCCGGAAGTCGGGCTCCCAGGGACGGATTCACGAACACGCCCCCGAGTGTGTCCGGCGAAGCCAGGGACACCCCTCCCATGGAGAGGTATTGGGAGGGAAAGAGGAGAAACTGGTCTCCTGCCGCCACCGGTACGGTCTTCACCGGCACGATCTGGCCATCCAGGGGGGTGGGCCTCGGGATCAGGGCTGCCAGAAGGATCGTCAGGCCCAGCGGCCAGCCGGTCCCTCGGGCTTTCGCTTCCCTGGATTTCAAGGGCCGGCAGCAAGCCCCAGGGGAGGACGGGAGGGGGTGGATCGTTTCCATGGCCTTATCTTTCTCGAAATCAGAATACCACTTCCAGGCCCAGCAGCGGGAGGACCGGCAGGTCCGCCAGCGGGCGGGGGGTGGGGCTTCGCCAGGGATCGAAATGGTAGAAGAGGGCGTCCCGCCGGTTCAGGGCGTTGAGCACCCGGAGGTAGGGCCTGAGTTGCAGGGGTGCTCCCCCGAGGGAGGTGTTCCACTCCGCGAATACCTCCCCCTCCACCCGCAGAAATCCCTGGTCAGGGCCTACCGTCAGGTTGGGAGCCTGGTTCAGGAGGTTGTCGCCGTCCAACTCGAACCGGTTCCTGCTTCCTTCGGAATGTTCCAGTGAGGGGCTGTCACCGGAATTGGGGTAGAAGGGGACAGAAGTGTAGGGAAGGCCGTCCCCGTACCCCACCCGAAGCCTCAGGCCGGTTCCCTCACTGATTCGGGTGGTGAGGCCGGCGCTCAGGAGATGCCTTCCGGAAAACCGGGCCCCTCCTCCCAGGATTCCATCTTCCGAGGCCCAGAACCAGGTGAGCGTATAGCCCAGCCATCCCGAGGCTCGTTCCCCTTCCCGGGCCACCCGAAGGTCCACCCCGGAAGCGTTCAGATCGGGCTCAGCGCTCTGGAATACTCCGGAGAACCTCTTCATGTATCCCTCGAGACCCAGGCGAAGCCCGGGCATGAGGAGCTGATCCAGGGATATCACCAGGTGGTCGGCTTTCCCCACCGCGAGACCATTGATTTCGAAGGGGGCGCCGTTGCCCGGAGAGACCACTCCACCTGTGAGACTCTCCTCCACCTCACCCGACGAGAGGCTTGAAAACTGGTGATACCTTCCGGCCGCCAGAGTCAGGACGGCGTTTTCCGTCAGCAGCCAGGAGAGGGACGCCCGGGGGGCCGGCCGGAGGCCCCTCTCGCTGGAAAAGTGGTCCAGCCGGAGGCCGGCCCGGAGCTGAAGAGATCTCCCCAGCTCTCGCGTTCCCTCAGCGTAGACGCCCAGGGTCGTCCCCTCCAGGGCGAGCTCCGATTCCACCAGCGCCCCCTCCTCGTCCAAACCCTGGGCGGAGTAATCCGAACTCAGTTGGTCCAGCACCGCCCCCAGGCGCAGGGCCCCCGGGCCCCAGGGGTGGGAGAGGTCACCGGTTATCCGTAGCCGGTCCGATCGGCTTCGGGCGATGAGAGGGATGGAATCCGATACCGGGAGGCGGGCGTCATAGCGGCTCACGGCTCCCCGGAGCTCCGCGAACGCCCGGCCGAGAGTGCCGTGGACGCCCCCGGAGAGGGCCTGGTTTCCCCAGGCAGCCCCCTTCTCCCGGGCCATGCCGCCCAGGTCGAGACGGACCTTCTCCTGGTTCAGGAAACCCGTCAGGAAGGCTCCGGCTTCCGCTCCCTCCCCCCAGGCCCCGCGGATGAGTAGATCACGGTAGCCATACGGGGAGCTTCTCCGGTTGAGGATCGGTGTTCCCAGGTCGTGGATCACCCGGCTCCCCACCATGAGGCCGCCCCTCAACGCGGGCCCTTCCAGCAGGATACGGCCGGTGAGGAGGTCGGCAGCAACTCTGGCACGGAACCGGTCCCTCCGGGGACGCCGGGTCCGGAGATCCATGATGTAGGAGAGACCTCCGTCGAACCGGGCCGGCGCGCCCCCAAGGAAGAGGGAGGCGCCGCCGAGGGCCCCGGGGTCGAAGCTCTCCACCAGGCCTCCCAGATGAAAGGGTGTGTAGACAGGCGCGCCGTCCAGGAGCACCAGCTTCAGGTCTGCGGCGGAGCCACGCATGAGGAGAACGTCGGTGGGTTCGGCCTGGCTGCTTCCGGGCACAGCCCGGACCACCCGGGCCAGCCCCGATTCCGCCATGCCGGTGCCTCCCTCCATTGCCCGGATCGAGATTTCCCCGACCTCTCCGGCGGATGGTGTATCCCTGACGGTCGTTTCCGCGACCGGAAGCGCCTGGACGGCGAGGGGATCCAGCCGGATGGGCCGGGCCATGAGCTCCATGTCCAACTCCACGACCCCGCCGGCCGGCACCAACACCTCCATGGAGAGTCCCTCGTAACCCACGTGGACAGCGTGGATCCGCCATCGGCCGTGGCTCAGGCCCTGGACGCGGTACCGGCCCAGCGAGTCCGTGGCCGCCGTCCGGTAGTCCGTTCCCCTGGAGAGCTCCAGGAGGACGTGGGGAAGGGGGTAGGACGCCGATCTCTGCCGTCCCGAAACCAGCCCCTCGACACCTCCCGCTCCACGAAAGGCGGGATCGGGCTCCTGGCCCGCCCCCCTGGAGGGGAGCCCGACGGCCGTCAGAAACACCAGCGCCCAGAAGAATGACGGTTTCATGCACATGACGCATTCAACCCGAAAGGGAGAGCCCGAACCGGATTTCAGTGGGGGTCCGCTCCCTCACCGGTCCCAGGACCTCCGTTTCCCCTCCCCGTTGCCGGAGATACAGAAGCCCGTCCACCAGGACTTCCACCTCGTGGGCGTCCCGGGGGACTTCCACGGTAACGGATCCCGGAGCCCCCCGGACTTCCAGTGACCCGGCTTCCGTCCGGAATCGCGCTCCCTCTCCGGCAAAGACCCCTACCTGGGCCCCCTCCACCAGTATGACACGGATCTCGCCACCCTCTACCACACCCCGGATTCGGACGGTCATCCCTCCCGCTTTCACCGGAAGGCTGGCCCCCACCATCCCGGGACCTCCGGTGGCTTCGTCCGTTGCGGCCATCGGTTCGGCGATGGGGGCAGGGTTCCGTGAATCGGCGGCTCCCCCCGGAGAGAGCCCTTCCCACCCCTGGATCACCCACTGGCGTACCGGAGACCCCGGGAGAGCCGCAGCGGCCCCGGCTGTGAGGAATAGCGCTACGGACGCCGCCCGGGGCAGATATCTCCGGGCCAGAAGCCGGAATCCCTCGTTGTTCCTTCTCGACCTGGGAATCCGCCGTCGGAGCCGCCCGGGAGAGGGAGTGACATCCACCAGGGCGAGAGCTTCAGAAAGGGCCGCCATGGCAAGCTCCTGGTCCCTGGCTACGGCGCCACAGCGGGAACACTGCTGAAGATGGGCCTCCAGCTCCCGGCTCGCCTCTCCGGCCTCGCCGTCCAGGAGAGCCCGGATCTCTCCTTCGTCAGGATGTCCCATTCCCCTTCTTCTCCTTGCTGTATGCAGTGGCAAACCGTTTCAGCGACCGGGCCAGGAGGGTGCCGACGGATGTGGGGGCAACGTCCAGGACCTGTGCGATCTCTTTGTAGCTGAGCCCTTCCTGCCGGAGAATGAGCATCTCGCGGTCGCGAAGAGAAAGACGGTTCAGGACCTCCCTCACCTTCCGGATTTCTTCACTTCTCTCCAGCATCCCTTCCGGGCTGGGCGTCGGGTCTCGGGGAGGTACTCCGGCGAGAATCCTGCCCCGGTTGGCTTCCTGCCGTGCCCGGTCCCGGATGAGATTGGTGGCCACCCGGTACATCCAGGGGCGAAGGCCGTCTCCGACGCCATCGGGCCTTCGCTCCAGGAGACGCACGAAGGTCTCCTGAGCCACGTCCTCCGCCGCGTCGGTGTCTGCCGTGAGTCGATGGCAGTACCGAAAGAGGGAAGGATATACTTCGTCGAACAGGGCATTGATATCCAATAGCCCACCGGGTAAGAGTGGCGTTCGCCCGCGTTGCTCCCCCCCAAACACGGCCTCGCACCGGGAGTCTGCCCCGAGTAATGAGGCGAGCCCCGTTACTCGGACGGGCTCGTAGAAGAACGAGCGGGCTCCTCCCCGTGTGACAGGGAAGGCTGGGCTGGGGGCATACGGGGGAATTCTACACCTGCATGCCGGGAATGTTGAGGGTCGGGAAGGTTGAGGACCGGGAATGTCGAGGGTCGAATATGTCGAGGGCCGGGAAGGTTGAGGGATTCGGAGGGTTGGCAGAAAAAATGGACGGGCCCCGGGATTCCAGGATCCCCGGGACCCGTCTTACATCCGTTTGCGGCGGCCATCCGTTTGCGGCGGGGGTTATCAGCCCCCTTGAGGTGCGGTCTTCGCCGGACCCTGAGGGCCATGGGTCTTCTGGACCTCTGCCGAGCGGTATCGTCCGCTACACCTCTCGGATTACGGTTGGACTCGAGCTACGTCAACTCGCCTTGAGGATATCGAAGCAGATCCTCCAGGTGGACATGTTCTCCGGATCATCGGATCCCTCGTCCACGGGCTCATAGTGCCCGATCCAGTCATCGACGGACCCGGTGAATTCCCGGCGATAGTCATCCAGGGCGTCATTGGCGGTGAACTGGTCCAGCTCCTCGCCTTTGAGCTCGACGACAAGGCCGTCCCCCGCCACACCATCGAAAAGAACCTTGTTCAGCTTTTCCAGCCGGTTCCATCCGGGTTTGTCGGAGATGGCGTAATATCCCTCTTTCGGGAAACGGTACTCCTCCACCTTGCCGCCTGACTCCACCTTTGAACGGAAGACGAACTCGCCCGTCTCCTTGTAGAAGGGCTCCAGCTTGTCCAGAATCTGAATCCACCGGAGGACAACCTGGATGTGCTGACCTGCCTGCTCCGTCATGGTGCCGGACTCCTTGAAAAAAAAGGATTTTGATTGGGAACGTTAGGCTCAGGGGGACGTTTTGTCCAGCCATTTCTACCCCATACGCCTTCCAATCTACTCCCCGGGCGGATCGCTGTTCCGGAAACAGCCTCGAGCGCCTGCCACCAGACATTCGGGGGGAACGCTGCTCCTATTCCTTCCACCGGGCTACGCCCACTGCCACCAGGTCTTCCACGAAGCGGGTCACAGCCCCCGTGGGCACCGGTCCGTACTCGGCGGAGAGGGCGTCCCGGATTTCGGTGACGGTCCGTTCTCCGTCGATGAAGTTCACCAACTCGAAGCCATGGTTCCCTCCAAGAGGGTAGTCCTGGGAGGCATACCAGGCACCCCGCTCCGGATCCAATCCACTTGCTGGAAGACCGCCGCCCAGAGGCCCCCGGGTGAGGCGAACCGGAACGCGGTGGTCCGTGGCCCGGGCGAGGACCGGGGCGTCGATGCCGGCGGCGCCCCGGTCCCGGGCCACGTCCGCCAGGTCAGCCAGTAGGGCCTCGGCCTGGTTCTCCAGCATTTCCAACTGGGCATTGACGGCGCGGCCCACCCCGGGCCGGGCATTGAAGTGAAGCACGTCCCGGACGGCCATCTTGGCCCAGTCCCGGTGGTGGATGATGCGATTCTCCCCCTCGGCCCAGATCTGCCCCAGACCCTCCGGGGGAGCCGCCAGGAGGTGTCGAACTCCTTCCCGGGCGGCTTCACCCAGACGGTTGGCCGCCCTGGCACCGGCCAGATAAGCCAGCTCCACTCCCTGCGGCTCCGTGAGGTTCGCCAGGTGCAGGAAGGCGGAAAGGGCCAGGATCTCACTCCGCTCCAACTCCACCGGATCCACCTTGTCCGGTGTGTCCTCCGAGGTGTGATGCGTATAGTCCGGAGAGTGGCCCAGCATCATTCCCGGAATCTTCCGGTCGATGAAGATGTTGTGATCGCTCCCCCCGGAATAGGGAGTCAGGAGGATGTTTGCCTCGGAGAGGCTGCCCCTGGGAGTCCGGATATTCATCCCCCGGACCATCCCGGCCATGTTCTCCACCACATCGTTGAGGACCGAGGGGATGGAAGCCGGGGTTCGGGTCAGGACCATCTTGGTGTGGATGATCTCCAGGTTCTCCCCCACCATGTCCAGGTTGATGTGGGCCAGGACGTTGCCTCCCAGGAGGGGGCCCTGGAGCTCCGGATGGGCGTCCAGGTAGGCCATCATCCCGTAGAACTCAGGGACCCAGAGAAATCGGATGGTCTTCCGGGGCCGGGGCAGGCGGCCCTCATCCACCAGTCTCCTCAGGGTGATGGCCATATCCATCATGGCAGCCGAGCCGGAGGCGTTGTCGTTGGCCGATTCCTTGGGATGATCCAGGTGGCCGGCGTAGACAAGCTCCCCGGCCTGTGGATCGGAGCCGGGGATCACCGCCACCGGCACGTCCATGAAGAAGGGTTCCAGTCCGATCCCTTCCACGTTGGCCTCCAGGACCACCCGGTTTCCCGATTCCAGCATGCTTCGGAGTCCCTCTCCCTGCCTCCGGGTGAGATTGAAGCCGAACCGCACTCTGTCCAGTTCCTCGGAACGGGGCCACATCCCGGTGTAGGCCAGCATGTCCGGATGTTCCATGGCCCGTTCGTCATCCAGGTAACAGACCACCGCCTGGGCGCCGTACTGGAGGACCGCCAACCGGTGGACGTCTCCCCCGTAGCCGGTGCAGAGAACGATCTTCCCTCTCACATCCTTCCCCTGATAATCCGACTCCCGGGTTCCGGGGCCCACCCAGACCAACTCTCCCCGGGCGTGGCCGGGGTTGGAGTAGGTCATGAGACTCATGGCGATCTCGGGATACCCGACGATGCGCTCAGTCCGGGGTTCCACCATCCTGAGCTCGGCCTCATCGATGTCCCAGCCCGAAGGGGACTGCCAGGTCTGATAGTGGATCCGCCCGTCGGAAGGGAATGACTCCACGTAGGCGTCCCGGGGCGAGAAGCCCTCGTCCAGGAGGGTCTGCGACACGTAGTGGGCGGCGTCCCGGTATCCCCGGGAGCCCTGAACCCTGTGGAATCGTGAGATGGCGATGGCGTACTCCTTGGCCCTTTCTCCGCTCAGACTTTCATGGAGCAGATTCCGGACCCCGGGGTCCAGAAGCTGTGGTGTAGCCTGGGCCGCCAGCGGCGTCAGCCCTCCCGGTTCCGGAGCCAGGAAGAGGCCGAGCAGGAATAGAGCCGTGGAGAGGATCGTGGGCATGGTTCGGTTTCGTTGGCGGACGGCGCGAGACTGCATGGTGTCCTCCGAGAAGGTTTATGCCTGCCACGGTGCAGGCCCCGAGTGTTTCAGGGCTCGAGGGGAGGATATCACTTGGAGTTCTCAGGAGCGAGGGACGGAGTCCACGGCGGGGAGTCCTGTTGGAGGATCGTTTCAGGGGAGCCCCGAAGTGCATTCAGCCGCACGTCTTGAACTTTTACCTCCCGAATCCCGTATTGGGAGATATTCCAGGCCCTGCGACTCAGACCAGGAGATAACCAATGACGGACGAGATGAACCGGGAAGAGCCCCAG
>CAZSDD010000069.1:0-16477 GCA_964605505.1 uncultured Gemmatimonadaceae bacterium
CCCTTTACCAGGTCGTTGGTGACGGTGAGGCCTCCGAAGGGGAGAATGGCCACATGGCGGATCTCACCTTCGTAGAATACGGCCACGTCCGTGCTGCCCCCCCCCACCTCCACCATGGCCACGCCCACTTCCTTCTCATCCTCCGTGAGGACGGCCCGGGCCGAAGCCAGGGGTTCCAGGACCAGTTCCTGGACCCGATATCCGGCCCGGGAAACGGCCTTCCGGATGTTCGTGGTGGAGGCCGAAGCCGACGACACCAGGTAGACCTCCGCCTCCAGCCGGGTCCCGGCCATCCCCAGAGGGTCCTTGATCCCTCCCTGGTGATCCACCATGTACTCCTGGGGAATGGCGTGCAGGAGCTCCCTGGCCGGAGGCAGGGCCACGGCCCTGGCGACTTCATGAACACGGGCCACGTCATGGGCGGAGACCTCTTCTCCCCCCACCGCTACCACGCCGGCGGAGGAGAATGCCTGGATGTGATCACCGGCGATTCCGGCGTAGACCCGGTCCACCGTGGCGCCGGCCATCAGCTCGGCTTCCTTGATGGCCTTCTTCACCGATTCGGTGGTTTCTTCGATGTGGGTCACCACTTCCCGGCGCATTCCGGTGGTCCGGGCCTGGCCCACCCCCAGCACCTTCAGCGTCGGCCGGCGCTGGATGTCACCGGAGATCTCCCCGATGACGGCGCAGGTCTTGGTAGTGCCGATGTCCAGGGCAGCGATGAGATTTGCGCGCATGCTCAACCTTCCTTCGCCCGGCTCAGCCGAACCACAACCTGGTCCTCATAACGAAGATCCAGGCCGGAGATTCCCGCGCCATCGAAGCGAATGAGTGCATCCTCCAGAACCCTGAGGCCTTCCTGGATCCGCCGGGCGGGGAGGTCAGGGTGGAAATGGATGTTCACCGGGCGATCCCAGATTTGCTCCTCCGGGTTCCGTCGCCAGATGCGGGCCCGGAGGTCTCCCCGGGGATAAAGCGTCACCTCGGAGATGCGGGCCAGAAATTCCGGATCATGGCGAGAGATCCGAGCGATCTCCCCGGCCACCAGGCGGCGCTCCGCTGCCGAGAGGGTGACCACCTTTCCCCTATCTTCCAGGGAAACCAGGGGCAGATCCAGGCGGTGTTGGGCCGGATCGATGGGAAGGAGCCTTCCCGAGCCGTCCATTGGCTCCAGGGTGGGGTTGGGAACCAGAGCCACCGGCGTGATCTCCGTCACCTCCATGATCAGAGTCCCGGGAAGACGCCGACGGATGCGGACATCCTCCACAAGGAGGTGGGTCCGGAGACGGTCCTCCCACGCCCCCAGGTCGTTCCAGACACTGGCGGAAGCCGGAATCCCCAGGGTATTCACCACTTCTCTGTGGGTCAGGAACCGATTTCCCTCCAGACGGATGCCCGTGACACGGAAGCTATCCATCCTCGACAGGGCCTCGGGGACCCGGGAGAAGGACACAGCCAGGGCCACCACCAGAATCGCCACCAGAGCAGACGTCAGACCTGTTCTCATGATCGCCCCCTCCCGCCCCGGGTCGCGCCTCTGAGGGTCGAAAGGAGGTCAGGGCCCAGAAACTCGATGGACCCGGCCCCCATGATGAGGCAGAGGTCTCCAGATCGGAGATTCGGCGATAGCTCCTCCGGAAATTCCGAGAGACGGCTGTGGAAGAAGACGTGCCGGGCCCCGGCGTCCAGAGCGGCCTGGGCCACGAGAACCCCGGTCACGCCTGGAATGGGCTCTTCCCGGGCCGGATAGATCTCGGAAACCCACACTTCGTCGGCCCGGGCCAGAGCCTGTCCGAATTCGGAGGCGAAGTCACGGGTCCGGCTGAAGAGATGGGGCTGGAAGACCGCTACGATGCGCCGCCCTGGATAGCGGCTCCGGGCAGCGGCCAGTGTGGCCCGGATCTCCGTGGGATGGTGGGCGTAGTCGTCCACCACCAGGACGCCCCGTTCCTCGCCCAGGACCTGGAACCGCCGTTCCACTCCGCCGAACCTCAAGAGCCCTGCCCGGATATGATCCCACTCCACGCCCAGAAACCGGGCCGCAGCGGCTGCGCCCAGGGCGTTTCTCACGTTGTGAAGCCCGGGAAGCTTCAGTGTGATCTCCCCCTGAAAGGAGCCCTCTTCCATGACCTGGAAGACAGTGGCCCCGCCCTTTTCCTCAACCCCGACGGCCCTGAGCTGGACTCCTGGACTTGTGCCGTAGGAATACCCCCGCTCGCCCACCGCCGGGAGGAGGGCCGAAGCCCCGGCGTCGTCTCCGCAAACGGCAACCCGGCCGTCGTCAGCCCCTCCTCCCAGGAAGGTGACAAAGGCGTCCCGGATGCCCTGGAGGTCTCCGTAGACATCCAGATGATCCGGTTCCAGGCTTGTAACCACCGACGCGTAGGGGTGAATCCAGTGGAAAGAGCGATCGTACTCATCGGCTTCCACCACAAAGAGCTGGGAGCCGCCGAACCGGAGATTCGATCCCCATCCGGAAACCCTGCCGCCCACGAAACCCGTGGGATCCAGGCCGGCGGCAGTGAAGATCTCGGTGGCCATGGCCGTGGTGGTGGTCTTGCCGTGTGTTCCGGCCACAGCCACGACCCGGCCCTGCTTGACCCATTCCCCCAGGAGCTCGGCCCGCTTCAGGACCGGGATTCCCAGCTCCCTTGCCCGAAGAATCTCCGGGTGGTCCTGGGGAATGGCGGCGGTGACCACCAGGGCTGCCGCCCCTTCCACATGGGCTGGATCGTGGCCCTGGAAAACCGTGGCCCCGAAACGGGCCAGAGCCCTGGCCACCGGATCCGCCTGGAGATCGCACCCCGTGACTTCGTGGCCGTTTCGAAGGAGGAGCTCGGCCAGGGAAATCATCCCCGCCCCGGCTACGCCCATGAAGTGTACCGGTCCCCGGGCCTCATCCAGGAGCGTTCGGAGGTTCATCTTCCGGCCTCCAGGGTGTCGGGGAGGAGCCGGGCCAGGGACTCCGCGATCATCCGGGTAGCCTGGGGACGGCCTCGCTTTCGCGCGGCTTCCTTCATGGCGGCCAGCCGCTGTGAATCGTCCAGAATCCTCTCCACCCTCCGCCAGAGAAAAGTGGGGGAAAGGTCCTCCTGGGGGATATGGACGGCGGCTCCGGCCCGAGACAGGCTTTCGGCGTTCCGGACCTGGTGATCCGCGGCGGAAGTGGGCAGGGGAATCAGGACGGAAGGAAGCCCACAGGCAAGGAATTCGGAAGTGGCGGAGGCCCCGGCCCGGCTCACGGCGAGAGTGGCGGCCCGGAGGGCCCCGGGCATCTCATCGATGTACCCCATGACCCTCACCCACGGGGGCATCCCGGCCTCGGCCAGGACCTGGAGAATTCTCTCCAGATGGGCGGGACCGGTCGCCCAGAGGAGCTGAAGATCCGCCGGACGCCGGAGTCTTCCTGCGGCCAGGGCCTGAACCATCTCCAGAACCGCCTGGTTCAGGGCCAGGGATCCCTGGCTTCCGCCCACCACCAGAAGAACCCGGCCCCGGGGATCCAGCCCGAAGGCCGTCCGGGCCTCACCCGGCTCATGGGACGAAGGGGGCCGAACGGGGTTTCCGGTGACCCGGGCCCGGCCACGGGCGGTGCCGGGCAGGAGCTCCCGTGCCTCGGGGAAAGCCAGGTGGACCTGGCGGGACCAACGGCTCAGGACCCTGGTGGTCAGCCCCGGATGGGCATTCTGCTCCTGGAGGACCAGGGGAATTCCCATGAGGCCGGCCGCCAGTCCGGCGGGACCCCCGGCGTAGCCTCCCGTCACCACTACCATTCGCGGCCGTAGGCGGGAGAAGGCATCCGCAGTCTGGAGCAACGAGAGGAGGAGGCTCGTGGCGACGCCCAGATTCCCCAGGAGGGACTCCCGTCGGAGCCCCTTCACGGGAAGCAGGAGGTGCTCCATCTTCATCGCCGGGAGGACCCGGGCTTCCAATCCCCGCTGGGCCCCCACGAAGAAGATCCGGATTTCGGGCCTCAGCTCCTGCAAGGCCTCGGCCAGAGCCAGGGCCGGATAGAGGTGTCCCCCGGTTCCTCCGCCGGAGAAGACCGCAACCGGACCGGAGACGCTAGACATGAGCACCTCCGTCGGCTTCCCCGGCCCTGGCGATGGACATGAGGATTCCCACGGCCGCGAAGGTCACCAGAAGGTTGGATCGGCCGTACGAGATGAAGGGGAGCGCCAAACCGGTGGTGGGAACCAGGCCCAGGCCCACGCTCATGTGGAGGACCGCGTGGAGAGCGATGAGGCTGGTGAATCCCACCGCCAGGAGCTCTCCGAAGAGGTCCGATGCCCGCCGGGCGATCCGGAAGCCCACCAGGATGAGGCCCATGAACAGGCTCACCACCAGGAGAATGCCCATGAGGCCCCATTCCTCGCCGATCATGGCGAAGATGAAGTCATTATGAGGCTCCGGAAGGAAACCGAACTTCTGGCGTCCCTCGCCGAATCCAACTCCAGTGAGCCCCCCCGATCCGATGGCCACCAGGGACTGTCGGACCTGGAACCCGGCTCCCGTGGGGTCCGCTTCCGGGTTCAGGAATGCCATCCACCGGGCCAGGCGAAAACCCACTCCCATCTGAATCCAGAAGAAGGGAGAGAGAACCAGGCCCAGAAAGACGAAGTGGGCGACACGGCCCCCGGCCACGAAGACCACGATTCCCACCAGCAGGCCCACCAGGAAGGCGGTGGAAAGATCAGGCTCCAGGGCGATGGGTACGAGGACGGCGAACCAGATGAGGAGAAAGGGTCCCAGTCCCCTGCGAAGACTCCGGAACTGGTCTTGTTTCTTCACTGCAAGGGCCGCCGTCCAGATGATGAGGGCCAACTTTGCCAGCTCCGATGGCTGGATGGTGATGCCCATCCGGAGCCAGCGGCGGGCCCCGTTTATCCGGGGGGCGATCTCCTCGGTGCCCGGAAGGACCAGAACCATGAGCAGAATCCACGCAGCTCCCAGCATGGGCCAGGCCAGCTTCTGCCAGATCCCATGTGGGATCCGGGAGCAGATCACCATGATCCCCAGGCCCAGGGCTCCGCCGGAAGCCTGCCGTAACACGAAATAGTAGTCCGGAACTCCGGCCCGGTAGGCCAGGAAGGTGGAAGCGCTGTAGAGGGTCACCAGCCCGAAGGCGAACAGGAGCAGGGTCATGGCCATGAGTGCCGCAGGCTCCCACCCCCTGCCCAGCCCCGTTACCGGGAGGGTGGCCGGCGCCGCCGGCGCAACGTTCGTGGGCCGGGGGGCCATTTTCAGCCCTCTCCCCGGGCCAGGGCCGCGAACCGGCTTCCCCTGGCCTCATAGCTCTGGAACATGTCGAAAGAAGAGCAGGCCGGAGAGAGCAGAATCACGTCCTCCGGCCGGGCCAGCTCCACGGCCAGATCCACCGCGGCCTCGAAGCTTCCGCCCACGACCCGGACCTCCGTGGCTTCCTGGAGGGCCTCTGCCAGCCGGTGCCGGGCCTCCCCATAAAGGATTGCCGCGCGGACCCCGGGGTGGATGGCCGCCTTCAGCGGCGTCAGATCCTCACCCTTGTCCTTCCCACCCAGGAGAAGCACCAGTGGGCCGGAAAGGCTCTCCAGGGCCCCTACGGTGGCGGCCACGTTGGTGGCCTTGGAATCGTTCACCCATCTCATACCCCGGGCGGACCCCACGGGCTCCAGCCGATGGGGGAGTGCCTGGAAGCTCTTCAGGCCCCTGGCCAGGGACCCGGAGTCACCACCGGCCAGGCGGGCCGAGAGTGCAGCTGCAAGGGCGTTGGCCACATTGTGCCTGCCCAGGAGGGGAAGCTCGTCCCGGTGCACGAGAGGGGTCTCGGCGCCCTCCCAGGCCAGGACCAGCTCTCCATCCCGAAGAAAAGCGTGGGCGTCCTCACCGCGCTGGAGACTGAACCAGAATCGTTCCCCGGAGGCGCTCCCTGCCAGAGTCTCCACGCCGGGATCGTCCCGGTTCAGCACCCATCGGCTTTCCGGGGTGGCATTGCTGAAGATCCGGGCCTTGTCGGCGTAGTAGGCCGCGACGCTGGGGTAACGGTCCAGATGGTCCGGGGCCAGATTCGTCACCACGCCGATGGTGGGACGGAAGTCCACGATGTCCGCGAGCTGAAATGACGAGAGCTCCACCACGAACCAGGCCGGGGCCGGGGCCAGAAGGGCCAGCTCCGAGACCGGAGGCCCGAAGGCAGGCCCGATGTTGCCGCCCAGGCCCGTCTCCACGCCGGAGCTCCGGAGGAGATGGGCCGTGAGGGCCGCGGTGGTGGTCTTCCCGTTCGTTCCCGTCACGGCGATCAGTTCACCAGAGAGGAAGTGAAAGGCGAATTCAGGCTCAGATATCCAGCGGACGCCTCGAGCCCCAAGAGCCCTGAGCACCGGAGCGTCCGGGGGGATTCCAGGACTGACCACCACGGTGTCCGAGCCGGCAATTCGCTCCAGGTCGTGCCCTCCCAGTTCCACCTCCGCTCCCAGCTCTCGGAGCTGGCCTCCACGAGCTGCAACTGGGGGTTCAACACGGCGATCCGAGACATAGACTTCTCCTCCCTTTGCAAGGGCCAGCCGAGCGGCGGCCATGCCACTGGCTCCCAGGCCCAGAATCGAAATTCCTCTTCCTGCCAACGGCTTCATCGAATGCTCCGGGGACTCCAACTCCTCGTCCCCCGGGTTCTGTCCCCTCCGCCTTCATCGGATCTTCAGCGTGCTGAACGCGATCATGGCGAAGAGGATTCCAAGGATCCAAAACCGGACCACTACTTTGCTCTCGGCCCACCCCAGCTCCTCGAAGTGGTGATGCAGGGGGGCCATACGAAACACCCTTCGCCCGGCGCCGTGCTTTCGACGGGTGTACTTGAACCAGGAGGTCTGGGCGATGACCGAGAGGGCTTCCAGCACGAAGACACCTCCGACGATCACCAGCAGGAACTCGGCCTTCAGGAGAATGCTCATGACTGCGATGGCACCTCCCATGGAGAGGGATCCCGTATCTCCCATGAAGACCGTCGCCGGCGGGGCGTTGTACCAGAGAAAACCGAAGGCCGCCCCTGCCAGAGCCATGGCGAAGATGGCCAGCTCCCCGGCCCCCGGGAGGTAGAACAGGCCCAGGTAGGCTGAAGTGTCCACGCGGCCGATGACGTATGCGAAGATCCCGAAGGTGACCACGGCAATGGCGCTGAGCCCCGCCGCCAGGCCGTCCAGGCCGTCCGTGAGATTCACGGCGTTTGAGCTGCCGGCTACCACCAGGGCGACGAACAGTATGAAAGCCGGCCCCCAGAAGACGGCCACGTGGTCGGCGAAGAAAGGCACCATGGTCCACGTGGGGGGCACCGGCCAGATGGGCTGCAGGACCAGAAAGAAACCCAATCCCAGCCCGAAGCTGATCTGGCCGGCCATCTTGTAGCGGGCAACCAGGCCCTTTGACCGCCCCTGGACCACCTTCAGGTAGTCGTCCAGGAATCCGATGAGCCCCATCCAGACAAAAGCCAGGAGGGCCAGCCCGGTATACCAGTTCGTAAGATCCGCCCAGAGGAGCGTGGAAACGACGGCTGCGATGATGATGAGAACGCCGCCCATGGTGGGGGTTCCGGCTTTCTCCAGGTGGGCTTCCGGCCCGTCGGTCCGGACCACCTGCCCCACCTTCATCCGGCTGAGCCACCGGATGGTCATGGGACCCAGGAAGAACGCCAGGATCAGGGAGGTGACCAGGGCCCCGGCTCCCCTGAAGGTCAGGTAGACGAACAGGTTGAAGATGATGTGGACATCCGAGAACTGGGGCAGTAGGTGGTAGAGCATCTCAGGTCTCCCCTTCCCTCGCCGCCGAGGCCTTTCGTACCCGATCCTCCGCCCCGGCTCCGGAAGACCCGGCAGCGCCGAACCGCTTCTCCAGGCCCGGTATCAGGCTTTCCATGGCGACTCCCCGAGAAGCTTTCAGGAGAACCACCTCGGTACCGCCGAGATGTCTGGTCAAAATCTCTTCCGCCTCTGCCAGGGTCCCGGCCGGCACCAGTTCCGGTCCCTGTGCCGGCGGCTGGATCCACCGGGCAGCCTCAGAGAAGAGCCCGGTCGCCACCACCATCTCCAGTGGACGTTCCAGGGCGTCTTCCAGAACCTGACGATGCAGGAGGCGGGTCTCTTCCCCCAGCTCCAGCATGCTCCCCAGGACTGCCACCCGGGGTCCCAGGACCTGAATGGTCTCCAGAAGATCCAGTGCGGCACGAACGCTCTGAGGGTTCGCGTTGTAACAGTCCAGGAGGAGAGTGAGGCTTCCGAGGCTCCGGAGTTCGCTTCGCATGGGCCGGGGCCGGACCCTTGTCACACGCCGGGCGGCATCCCTGGCACCGACTCCCAGGGCTTCGGCTACGGCCAGGGCCAGGAGGGCATTCTGTACCGAATGCCTCCCCGGAAGACCCATCTGGACCTGCCTTTCCCTCCACCGGAAGCGGAAGCACCCCTGCTGGGTGATCTCGGCTTCAGCGGGTCTGAACTCCGGATCGGCCTCCTCCGTCCACCCGACCACCCTGAGCTCCGAAACCAGGTTCCGGGCCCCCTCCCTCAGCATGGGCGGCTCGTCCCCCACAACGCCGATGGCCGGGGGCACGAGACCCCGGAACAGGTCCAGCTTCTCTTCCAGAACCCCCTCCACGGATCCCAGCTTCTCCAGGTGGCTCTCGCTCACGGTGGTGATGACGCCCAGGGCCGGCTCCGCCACGGCGGCCAGGGCCCGGATCTCACCGGGCTCGTTGGTCCCCATCTCCAGCACCAGGACCTGGGCGTCGTCCGGGGCGTCCAGTATGGTCCGGGGAAGGCCGATGCGGTTGTTCAGATTCATGGGGGTCGCATGGACACGGAACGTGCCCCGGAGGGTCTCCGCCACCAGGTCCTTGGTGGTGGTCTTTCCTGAGGATCCCGTGATGCCCACCACCCGTGCCTTCAGCGCTCGCCGCCGGTGACGGGCCAGCCGGCCCAGGGCCAGAAGGGTGTCATCCACCGGGTAGATCCGGGTGGACTCCTCGACAGAGATCTCCCGGGATGCCACCACGCCAGTGGCCCCGTTGGCCAGGGCGTGGGAGACGAAGTCGTGGCCCTCGAAGGTCTCTCCGGAGAGGGCCAGAAAGAGATTTCCGGCTTCAACGGTCCGGCTGTCTGTTGAGATTCCGGTGAAGGCCAGCCCCTCCCGGGCCCGCCCCGGGTTCATGCCCAGGGCCTTCCGGACTTCCAGGTCCGTCCATCGGAAGGCGCTCACGAGGCCCCCCTCCCCTTCAGGACACCCAGACTCTCCAGAACCATCCCGGCCTCGTCGAAATCGTGCTTCTCCTCTCCCAGGACCTGGTAGCTCTCGTGACCCTTCCCGGCCAGGAGAAGCAGATCCCCGGCGCGGGCTTCCTTCACCGCCTGGTGGATGGCCTCCCGCCGATCGGTGATCGTCCGGTGATCGGCGCTCCCCATTCCCTCCAGCACGTCGTCGATGATCCGTTCCGGATCCTCAGTCCGGGGATTGTCGGAAGTGACGAAGGAGAGGTCCGCCATTTTCGCCACCGCACGCCCCATTGGAGCCCGCTTTCCCCGGTCCCGGTCCCCCCCGGCTCCGAAAAGAACCATGAGGCGGCCCCTCACCAGAGGTCGCAGGGTGGAGAGGACCCGCTCCAGGGCATCCGGCGTGTGGGCGAAATCGATGAGGACCGTGAAGGGATCGGACACCACAACCTGGAGGCGACCGGGGACCTGCGGAGCCGACGAGAGGCCTGCGGCGATCTCCGCCACCGTCATCCCCTTCACCCGGGCGACCCCGGCAGCCACCAGGGCGTTCTCCACGTTGAATCGACCCAGAAGGGGGAGATTCACCTCCGCTTCGTCCCCACCGGCGCTCAGGCGAAACCTCGAGCCCCCGGGATGCAGGTGGATCTCCGTGGCCCGGAGATCTGCCGGATTGTCCAGACCTACCGTCAGGGTCCGCCCTTCGGGGAGATCGGCATCGGACCAGGCCCGGACATCGGCATTCACCACGGCCCAGCCCCGGGGCTTCAGGAGATCCAACAGCCGAAGCTTGGCGTCCCGGTACGCAGCCAGGTCCGGATGGTAGTCCATGTGGTCCCGGCCCAGGTTGGTGAAGACGGCCGCATCGAACCGGAGGCCGTCCAACCGATACTGGGCCAGGGCGTGGGAGGACGCTTCCAGAACCATGGAAACCGCACCTGCATCCACCAGGCTCCTGGTCCAGGCGGCGATCTGGACGGGCCCGGGGGTGGTGAGGCCCTCGGTGTCTGGGCGGACCCGGCCCATGGGCTCCATGAGGCCCAGAGTTCCCAGGGCGCCTGCGGGACCCCGGGTTTCCAGGAGATAGCGAGCCAGCACTGCGGTGGTGGTCTTACCGTTGGTTCCGGTGACCCCGGCCAGGAACAGGGACCTCCATGGCGAGGCAGCAGCCTCGTCGGCGGCCAGGGCTCCCGCCAGACGCCCGTTGCTCACCCGGAGTTGGGAAATCTCGACGCCCTGGTCGAAGTCCTCCACTACCGCCGCCACGGCCCCGGAGGAAGCTACCTGATCCAGGAAGTCATGGGCGTCATGATCGACTCCCCTCCAGGCCAGAAAAAGGTCACCCGGACGGACGGTCCGGGAGTCCTGGCTGACGCCTGTGACCTGAATGTCCAGAGGCCCCCGGGTCTCCAGCAGGAGCTGGGCGTCCCGGAGGCGCTGGGCCACGGCGTTCAACTGGAAGGGCGTCCTACTCATTCCGGACCCTCCCGGTGATGATCCGAACGGTATCCCCGGCAGCCAGAGGCGTGCCCGGTGGGGGTTCGATTCCAATGATGGGCCCGGAGGCCTCCATGATCACACGGAAGTCATGGGCGTGAAGCCGGCGGACGGCGAGCCGAGGAGGCAGACCGGAGACGTCGGGGACCACCGCGCCCGTCTCCGGCGGGTTGAGGGTCCGGGGCGTACGGACCGGGGGGGAATAGGTGGGAGTACTTGAGGCGAATTGAGCCCCCGAAGGAAGGGGTTTCCTCGGCTGCCGCCGGGTCAGGGAAGCCAGAGCTTCCCGGTCGATGGGCGCCTGGCGGGCGGCAAGTACCGCCTCCAGCGTCGCCCGGGTGACAGGTGCCGCCGTGGCGCCGCCGTAATAGGCGCCTTCCGGACGTTCCAGCTTGACGTAGACCAGCAGTTGCGGGTCTTCCACCGGAAAGAAGCACACGAATGAGGCGTAATAGGCCCCCCGCTCGTAGCCCCCATTGATCCCGTAAGCCCGGCTGGTTCCACTTTTTCCGGCCACGGTGAACGTGGCGAGCTGGGCCTGCGTGCCCGTACCGGCTTCAACCACATCCACCAGGACGGAAGAAACCGTTCGGGCGATGTCCGGGGAAATGGCCTGCCGGACCACCCGGGTCTCGGACCGGAACGTCGTGCGGCCCTGGGGATCCCGAAGCTCCCGGACCAGGCGGGGCTCCAGGAGCTTTCCCCCATTGGCCAGGGCGCCATAGGCCATGACCATCTGGAGGGGAGTCGCGGCTATCTCGTATCCGATGGCCAGGGAGACTGGAGACTGGCGAGACCATTCATCGGGTCGGCGAAGGGTTCCCGGAGCCTCCCCGGCGATCTTCAAGCCGGCAGGCGAGCCGAAGCCGAAGTTTCGGAGATTCTGAAACTGCTGAGCCGGTGTCAGCCCCTGGGCCGCTTTGGCCACCCCGATGTTGGAAGACACCCTGAGGGCGTCGGCCAGCGTCATGTCCTGATGGGGATGGATGTCCGTGAGGGTTCGGCCTTCGATTCGCCAGCGGCCCTCCTCCCCATCCACGCTGTCGGTCAGGGTAGCCACGCCGTGGTCCAGGATTCCAGCCACCGTGAAGGGCTTGAGCGTGGACCCGGGCTCGTACGGGGCGTTGATGGCCGACAGACCCGTGGCGTTTCCGTCCTTGATGGATACCAGGGTGAGGATCTCGCCGGTCCTGGGGTCCGAGACGATGAGGTCGCCCCCCTTCGCCCTCGTATCCTTGATGGCGGAGGCCAGGGCCTCCTGGGCGATTTCCTGGAGGTCCCGGTCCAGGGTCAGGACCACCAGCCCCCCGGCCCGGGGAACGGACATGAGATAGGATTGGCCCGGGATGGGATTGCCTTCGTTGTCCCGGGCCTGGACTTCCCGTCCCGAAACCCCCGCCAGGTGCTGGTCGTATGCTCCCTCGATCCCCCCCCTGCCCTCTCCGTCCAGGACCGTACCCAGAACGCCCCTGGCCAGGGTTCGATGAGGGTAGAACCGCTCCAGCTCCCTCTCCAGGTAAACCCCCCGGATGCCCCGGAGATCTTCGCTGATCTGGGGAGGGAAGCGACCAGGAATGACCACCCACGGCCTGCTCTCGTTCCGGAGCGCGGCCAGGGTTTTCCGGTCCAACTTCAGCTCCCCCCGGAGGCGCTCCAGAACCTGGTCCCGGGTCTCGGGAAGGAGCTCCCGGGGGGCCACACCCACCCGGAAGGTGACGTTGCTGGCGGCCAGGGGATTCCCATTTCGATCCAGGATCGTCCCCCGGGGGCCCGGCACTTCCAGGGTCTGCCGGTGCTGGCTCAGGGCGACTTCCTGCCAAAGGGGGCCCTGAGCCACCTGCACCACTCCAGCTCTGGCGACCAGGCCCAGCATGGCCAGAAGCCAAGCCGTCAGCAGGATCCGGCGGCGGCCCTTGAAGCGACGAGGCCGGGGGCTGGGAGCCCTCATGACCCCTCCCCGGCCAGGATCACGACTTCGCTGGCCTCGGGTATCCGCATGCCCAACTCATCCCGGGCCTCGGGAACGATCCGGCCCCGACTCTCCAGAATCCGGATGCGACTGCCGAGATCGGCCATCTCCGCCTGGCTCAGGGCGAGCTCCCGTTGAAGTCCATCCAGAATCTCCAGGGTTTCCAGAGCTCGGGCCTGCCGCCACGCCACCAGGCTCAGGGAAGCCAGAAGGGCCGCCGTGGCCAGAGCCACCATGCTCGTGCCGGCCAGGCGGCTCATGAGGCTTTCCTCCACGCCCGCAAGCGAGCGCTCCGGGCCCTGGGATTCCTCTGCACCTCCTGGGGGGAGGGACGGCGAAGCCCCTTGAAGACGGGAACGCCCAGAGCCCGGCCCCGGCACGTGCAAAGAGGAAGCCCCGGCGGACAGATGCAGTCACGGCTCCACTCCCGGAAGGCGTCCTTCACCATGCGGTCTTCCAGGGAGTGATAGGCGATGACAGCCAGGACTCCGGCGGGATTCAACACCTCGAGGGCGCTGCGAAGGGCCTGTTCCAGGGCATGGAGCTCCTGGTTCACTGCGATCCGAAGGGCCTGGAAGATCCTGGCCTTTTCCTTCTGACCCGGGGCGCGGCCCAGAGCCCGGGCCAGGACCGCTACCAGGTCGTCACTGGTCCGAAGGGGCTCCAAGCCTCTGCGCCGAACCACCTCCCGGGCCAGCTTCCGAGCCCTGGGCTCTTCTCCAAACTCAAAGAAGATCCGGGCCAACTCCGCTTCAGGCTCCCGGTTCAGGAGTTCCGCCGCGGTGGCTTTCTCCCCTTCTCCCTCCATTCGCATGTCCAGAAGAAGACCGCGGCGGAAGGCGAATCCACGACGGTCCTGATCCAGCTGCCAGGAGCTGACACCCAGGTCCAGGAGAGCGCCGTCCAGGCCCTCCTCCCGCACAGTGGAGTCTTCCAGGGCGTCGTCGAATCTCATTTCCAGATACCGGACTCTGTCAGAAAAGGGTGCCAGACGGTTCGCGGCCTTCCGAAGAGCCTCCGGATCCCGATCCACGCCGATGAGGCTGCAGCGCGGCCATCTGAGAAGCATGGCCTCAGCGTGCCCACCGCCCCCCAGGGTTCCATCCAGAATCACTCCTTCCCGAGCCGTTTCCAGGGCCTCCAGCACTTCGTCCACCATCACCGGGAGGTGAAATTCCTCTGTCATCCCGCCCCCCCCGGCCTCCGAGCCGATCATCATCCGAAGATCTGGTGGGCGAAGCGTTGGAAGTCCTCCGCCCGATCCTGAACCGCGGCTCGATACTTCTCGGGGTTCCAGATCTCCACCCGATCGATATTCCCATTCAGGAGAACGGACCCATCCAGAAAAGCCGCCGCCTGGAGCCATGAGGGAATCAGGATCCGTCCCTGCTTGTCCGGTGCGACCTCCACGGCATTTGAGGTGATCTCCCGCACGTGGTTCCAGGCAGACGGATCCGCTCTGCGGTATTCCAGCAGCCGCTCCTGAACACCCTGCCAGACGTTGGTCGGAAAGAGTGTCAGGTATGGCTTCTCCCACTGAAGGAGGATGAAGCCCTCTCCCTCAGCTTCCTTTCGGAAGGCGGACGGAAGGGAGACGCGCCCCTTCTCGTCCATCTGGAAGTCGTACCGACCGAGGAATCCGTTCACCTGGGTGGTTCTTAGTGGGTAGAAGTGGTATGAAGTGGTGCCAAGTGGCAAGATAGGACACCGGAAAAGAGAGCGCAAGAGTTCTTTTCCGGTATTTTTGTCGATTTTTCGAAAGGCGTCCGGCTTCCGCCTGGATGGATATCAGCCAGATCCCCCAAGGGTTTGCCGCGAGATCATCCCTGGATCTCCATCGAAATTTTCGGTCTTTTTTCGGTATTCCCGGAATCTACCCACTTTTCCCCACGCAGCTCAGAAAGATCCCCGCGTGGAGGAAAGAAACCCGGACGACCCTGGAAGGGGTCCCAATCGAAACGGGACGGGAGGCTACCGGGAAGGGAAAGAAAGGCGGGGGAAATGAGGCGTACCCAAGAGAAAGGCGCCGCGGGGCAGAATCCCCACGGCGCCGACCCTCCAGGGAGTGGAGGAGAAGCCTGCTACCGGCCCCGCCGGATGATGGCTTCCTGGATCTCGATGTAGGTGTTCACATTTCCGATGAGCTCCTGCCGGGTGCTCTCCATGTTCTGTCTGGCAGCGTACCCGGAGGCGTTCTGGAAGAGCCTGAGGGCCTCCTGGAACCGGGGGAGGGTAGCCTGGGCCGTCTCCAGCGTCTGGGCTTCCTGCCGGGCCACAGCCTGATTGAAGATGGCATAGCCGAGCCAGAAGTTGACCTGCTCCGCCATCTCCGGGCTGATGTCGAACTCCCTTGCCAGGCCGAGGACCCGCACGGCGTAGTCCCAGTTCTTCGGGGATACACCCTCGTTGTATCCGTTGGCGAAGATCACGTTCGCAACGGCATCGGCGGACTGCTCCCCGGCGGCGATGGCTTCTTCGAAGACCGGGATGGCCTCGTCGAGCCGGCCTGCTTCCATGAGCCAGGAAGCCTGCCTCACCCTCACGGTGGGGTAATCCGGGTCCACGGCCAGTACCTCTTCCAGGGCGGCGATGGCCTCGTCCACCTGTCCGGACCGCTGAAGGGCATCGGCGTAGACCGACCAGATCTGGGCTTCGTCTCCGTGGGTCTCCAGGAGGCGTTCACCCAGCGCCACCGCCTCTTCGAACTGCTCAAGCTGCAGGTGGGCACCCATCATGCTCCGGAGATGGCGAACCTCCAGGATCTCGGGGTCGGCTTCATAAGCCGTGGTGAAGGATTCCAACGCCTTTTCATAGAGCTCGGCGGCCTCCGGGGGCATCTCGGACTGTCCCCCGGCCAGCTCGGCTCCGGCGGCGAAAGCGAATCCCGCGTGCTGCTTCAGGAGGTCCACGTTCTCCGGGTCGATCTCCAGCCCCGCTTCGATGAGCTGCATGGCCCCCTGGGGGTCTCCAGCCTGCGCCAGCTCATAGGCCACCCGCATCCGGACCTGGGCATTCGTAGGATTCAACTCCAGATAGCTGGAGTAGTAGTCCCGAGCCTGATCCTCCTGGCCCAGGAGCGCCGAAATGTAGCCGGCGTTCTGCATGGCGTTCTCATGCAGGGGATCCAGCTCGAGCACTTTCTGGAATTCCACCAGGGCCTCTTCCGGCTGGTCCGTCTCCCGGAGGACCATGGCCCGGGTGTAGCGGGAGGAAACGCTGTTGGGGTTCAGCTCGATGGCCCGGTCGCAGGCGGTGAGGGCGCTTTCCCAGACTTCACTGTCAGCGTACTCGCCACAGAACTGGGCGAACCGGAGCTGTTCGACCATCTGCTCCAGGGCGGCGAAGAAGTGCTCCGCAGCCTCCTCATGCCCCTTGTTGGCGACAGTGATCGGCTCAACCTCCAGGGCTTCGCCGTCGGCGCTCACGAAGCTCCCTTCCACGCGCCACCCGTCGCCTTCCCGGGTGTAGCTTCCGCAGAAGACCAGCTCTGCCTGAATCTGCTGTCCCAACTGCCGGGTTCGGACGCAGTTCAGGTCCTCCCAGTCCAGATCGAACTTCTTGAGAGCGTCTTTGATCTCATCCTCTTCCACCGGCTGGTGGGTGGCCATGTCGTTGACTCGATCCCTGAGCTCGTCGCCGAGACGTTCTCCGAACTTCTTGCTCTCGTTCGCTGCCGGAGGAACTCTGGGAACCAGAATCCGGAACCGGGCCGAAGCTTCCTGAGCCTGGAGGGTCCGGGTCTGGAAGGGAAGGGCTGACAGGGCTACAATCACCAAAG
>CAZSDD010000070.1:0-9323 GCA_964605505.1 uncultured Gemmatimonadaceae bacterium
CCGGAGCGCCCTCAGGCTTGGAGGCCCGTTGGTTCAGCATCTCCACGAAGATGGAGAAGCCCATGGCAAAGTAGAGGTACCCCTTGGGAATGTGCTGACCGAAGCCCTCGGGGCCTTCGGGGCCAAAGGCAAGGCCTCCCGGGATTTCCCAGGGAGGCCTTGGTCGATCGGTGGATCCGGTGGTGTGGGATTGTAAATGGCCGCTGCTGGACTCGAACCAGCGACCCCATCGATGTGAGCGATGTGCTCTGCCAACTGAGCTAAGCGGCCGCCTATTTCAGACCCTTCCGGGCCCCTTCAAGATGAAGCGGCCGGATCCACGGATCCGGCCCCTCATCCAAACTCTCTGAGTACCCCCAGGGGGAATCGAACCCCCGTCTCCTGGCTGAGAACCAGGTATCCTGGGCCACTAGACGATGGGGGCGAACGCCCGACCCGTACTCCAGGGCGGCCCTAAAATTAGGCAAATCCCCGGGTTGCCTCAAGTCCCTTCGGAACGGCTTGCATCGGACATTATCTTTGAGGGTCCTGATCCCAGACCTGCAGAGGCGCGAAGAGGCACAATGGCAGAGAAGCTCAACAAGCAATCCATCCAGGACTGGCTGGAAAAACGCCCGGGCTGGAAATTGAAGGGGCAGTCTCTGATGAAGGAATTCGCATTCCGGTCCTTCAGGGACGCCATCGTGTTCGTGAATCGCGTCGCCAGCCTGGCCGACGAGAACACGCATCCGCCGGAGATCGAGATCCGGAACACCCTGGTCCGACTTTCCCTGACGACTCCCGAGGTGAAGGGAATCACCCAGGGAGACCTGGACCTGGCCCAGCGAGTGGACTTCGCTACCTCCGCCCGGTGAAGAAATCCGGCCAGCGAAGGGCCGGACCTTCTCCGGAATCCTGCGTCGGGGGGCCTCGCCTGCCGAACAGGAGGAAATCACGCAAAACCCGGAAGGTCTCTTCGTGATCCTGTAGCCCCTGGTGGGTGGGGCAACAGACCAACCGGTCCCCCATTCCCGGGAGAGTGGCCCCCGAATTCGGTACCACCGTCAGGTCCAGAGGCGTCCGGATAGTGACGGCCTCCACCCAGTGGGTCGGATCCGGGCCGGCCTCCAGGCGTTCCAGGAACTCACTTTCCGGCCGCATCTCTTCGCCCCCCTCTCCCCAGGCCAGATGAGCCATCAGGGTCCCCTGGAGGGGGGAGCCCAGAAAGACCACCCGGCGGATGGGAATACGGCCCCCCTCCTCCTGAAGCAGGGTCCAGAGTGCCAATCCCCCCATGGAATGGGCCACCGCGTCCACCTGCCGGGTCCCGGTGCGGTCCAGGAGGGCTTCCAGGGCATCCCGTATCTCCCCCGCGTGAACCTCATTGCTTCCCACCGGGTCACGAAAGTCCAGGGCCAGCACCCAATCCTCGGGCCATCCGTCCCTGAGAAGACGCTCCTTCAGGGGCATGAGGTCCTCCGAGCCCTTGGACCACCCCGGTATCAGGAGCACAGGGAGATCCGGCGGCGGCAGAGCCGCGGAGTCCGGGGGAAAGAGGACCTGGGCACGCACTTCACCCGGTCCCCCCGGGAGCCCAACCAGGAGAAGAACCAGCGCCTTGAATGGGTTTGCCTTCAAAGGCCACTCCCCTATCTTCTTCTTTTCGCCGCATCCCCCGCCAGGGATCGGCATCTTCCCTTCTGGATTTGGAGCAGCACAGGATGTCCGAAGACATCGGTAAGGGCCGTTGGGCCCTGATCCTCGGCGCATCGAGCGGGTTCGGTGAGGCCTGTGCCCGAGCCCTGTCGAAGGCCGGGTACAACATTTTCGGCGTACACCTGGACCGCCGTGCCGGTCTGGAGCATGTGAATGAGCTCCAATCCGATCTTCTGGCCACGGGCCGGCAGGCGCACTTCTTCAACATCAACGCCGCCGACCCTCAAAAGATGCAGGACAGTCTCCTGGAGATGAAGGGTCTGATGGGTGAGAAGGGGAGGATCGGTGTCATCATGCACTCCCTGGCGTTCGGTACGCTCCGTGCCTACGTGGGCGACGGAGGCGTATCCGCCAGCCAGATGGACATGACGCTTCGGGTCATGGCCCACTCCCTGGTGGACTGGACCCAGGCTGTGGAGGGACAGGGGCTGCTGGCGGAAGATGGCAGGATCTTCGCCATGACGTCTTCCGGGTCCAATCGGGTGATCCCCGATTATGGTCCCGTTTCCGCAGCCAAATCGGCGCTGGAAGCCCACTGCCGGCAGCTGGCCTTCGAGCTCGCACCCAGGGGGATCACCGTGAACGCCCTCAGGGGGGGTGTCACCGACACGCCGGCCCTCCGGAAGATCCCCGGAAACGAGCGCCTCATCGAGGGGGCCCGGCGGAAGAACCCCTCGGGACGCCTCACCAGGCCGGAGGACGTTGCCGGGGCCGTCGTGGCCCTCTGTTCTCCCGGCGCCCACTGGATCACCGGAAACGTCATCAACGTGGACGGGGGAGAGGAGATCATCACCTGAGGAAGCCGGCCCGGTCAATCCAGGTCAGGGTTCCGGCCAATCCACACTGCGGATGATATCCACCAACTTCGGCACCACCCACTCCCCCTGTTCCCGTGTCAGGACCAGGGGTGGGGACAGTTCCACCACGTGGCCCCGGGCCCCGGCCGGGAGGAGCAGGATCCCTCGCTTCAAGGCCTCTTCCGCCACTCGCACGGCCCCCCCGGCCAGCGGCTCCAGCGTCCCGGCTCGGACCAACTCCACCCCCAGAAAGAGGCCCCGGCCCCGGACCTGGGCCACATGCGGCTCCCCCTCCAGGGCTTCGCCCAGAGCCGCCAGGAGGAAGCGGCCCTCTTCCAGGGACCGGTCCGCCAGCCCCCCCTTCTCCAGCAGGGTCAGGGTGGCCACACCTCCGGCACAGGCCAGGGGATGGCCCAGGAAGGTGCTGGTATGAATGGCCTCGCCCTCCGAGTCAGGCCAGGCGTCCATGATCCCCGGCGGCCCCAGGCAGGCGCTGAGGGGTAGCCCTCCCCCCAGCCCCTTGCCCAGGCACAGGAGGTCCGGAATCACCCCCTCCTGGACGCAGGCGAAGAGGGCGCCGGTCCGCCCCAGGGCCGTGAAGATCTCGTCGAAGATGAGGAGGGCTCCCGCCTCTCTGGTGATCTCCGCCAGGTCGTGGAGGAACCCCGGCGGCGGAATCCTCACCCCGGCCCGTCCCTGGATGGGCTCCAGGATGACCGCGCCGATCTCGTCGCCTCCGGCCCCCTCCCGCAGCCCCTTCTCCACAGCCTGGAGGCTCCCGGGAGCGGCTCCTTTTCCCTGCCGCAAGGAATCCGGGAAGGGTGCGAAAGCCACCCCGGGATAGAGCCTCCGCCGGAAGTGGCCCCGAAAGTCCTCCCGCTCCGTGGCGGCCAGGGCCCCCAGGGTAAGGCCATGATAGGCCCCCTCAAAGGCCAGGATTCCCGGCTTCGCCGTGGCCATGAGGGCCGTCTTCAGGGCCGCCTCCACGGCCTCCGATCCCGAGGACCCCAGAATGGCCCGGCTCTCGGGCCAGGGGGCCATGCGGCTCAGGGCCTCCAGGAATTCCACCTTCCGGATCGGCGGGTGGACGTCCCCCATCCCGTGGATCAGCCGCCGGGACTGCTCTCCCAGGGCCGCCACCACCTCCGGAGCCGAATGTCCCCCCAGGGCCACGCCGAAGGCTCCCGTGAGATCCAGGTAGACGTTTCCGTCCGCGTCCCGGACGTTGCACCCGACGGCTTCCTCCCAGAAGACAGGGAAGCGGGGGGTGAGGTGTGTGATGTTCCGACTCTCCACCCGGGCCAACCGCCGGGCATGCTCCAGCGACCGGGGCCCCGGCGGGGATACCCGAATGCGGGGCAGCATGGATCCGAAGTTGTCCGTCACCGGATGGGCGTCACCTGTCATTTTCATCTCCTGGCGGAAAAATCCGCACTGCCTCCCCTGAAGCTTCTCCGGTCCTTCCAGCGGGGCAAGAGCGATAAAGCCCGCCTCACCGGTGGGGCAACGGTAGCGGAGCCCCTCTCAACTGGCCCGGACATCCGGCATCCGGTAGCTTTCCGGAGCGCTGGAAGCGGCGCCGGCATCGGATGCAATCCCCCCGAGCGCCGTGCGCTTCCGGAACCCGCCCCATTGTTCATGGCGAAAGGGGATCTTCCATGTGGGACAAGAAATCGAAGAAGAGGATCGGTGATCGGGAGCTGGCTCCCGAGAGCTTGATGATGAGCTACGGCTACCGTCCCGACTGGTCGGAGGGAGCGGTGAAGGCCCCCATCTTCGCCACCTCCACATTCACCTTTCCGAGTGCCGAAGCCGGGAAGGATTTCTTCCTCAAGGCCTACGGCCTGAAGGAGAAGGAGGTCGGCGAGGAGATCGGCCTCATCTACTCCCGGCTGAACAACCCCAGCCTGGAAATTCTGGAAGACCGCCTCACCCTCTGGGACGGGGCAGACGCCGCCGCCGTCTTCGCCAGCGGCATGGCAGCCATCGCCACGGCGGCCCTCACATTTCTGCGGCCCGGAGACGTGGTGGCCTTCAGCGAGCCCAGCTACGGGGGCACCGAGTACCTCTTCCACGAGGTCCTGCCCAATTACGGCATCGAGGTGGCCTGTTTCAGGTCCTCCAGGGGGGAGGAAGGGATCCGGGAGGCGTTGGCGGAAGGGGATCGGAAGGAGCGTCTCCGGATGATCTACGTGGAGACCCCCTCCAACCCCACCAACGACCTGGTGGACATCCAGGCATGCAGCCGACTGGCCCGGGAATTCTCCACACCGGACAGGAAGGTTCTTCTGGCCGTGGACAACACCTTCCTGGGGCCCGTCTTCCAGCAACCCCTGAGACACGGCGCGGACCTGGTCATCTACTCCCTCACCAAGTACGTGGGGGGCCACTCGGACCTCATCGCCGGAGCGGTCCTGGGCCCCGCCGACCTCATGGACCTGATCAAGGGCACCCGGACCTTCCTGGGGAACATGGCAGGGCCGTTCACCGGCTTCCTTCTCATGCGGAGCCTGGAGACGCTGAAGATCCGCATGGAGGCCGAGGCCCGAAACGCCGCACTCCTGGCCGACTTCCTGGTGAGCCATCCCAAGGTGGACACGGTGTCCTTCCTGGGACATCTGAAAGCGGGGGACCCCCGCCACGAGATCTTCCGGCGCCAGTGCTCCGGGGCAGGATCCATGATCGCCTTCGAAGTGAAGGGCGGGGAGGAAGAAGCCTTCCGGTTCCTGAATGCCCTGAAGCTCATCAAGCTGGCTGTGAGCCTGGGGGGTACCGAGTCCCTGGCGGAACATCCCGGGGCCATGACCCACTCCGACATTCCCCTGGAAGACCAGGAGAAGATCGGGATCACCCCGGCCATGTGCCGGATCTCGGTGGGGGTGGAGGATCCCCAGGACCTCATCGCCGACGTGTCCCAGGCCCTGGATCACATCTGAGAAAGGCTACCTCCGCCCACGCCATCCCTGGAAATCCGCCAGTGTCATGGCGTTCAGGACATCTCCGGCCCCCAGCCACCCCCTCCGGGCCTGGTCGATGCCATAGCTCATGAAGGCCAGGTCCCGGGGGCTGTGGGCATCGGTGTTGATGGCCACCTTGACCCCCAGCTCCTTCGCCCGCCGCAAATGCCCGTCGTGGAGGTCCAGGCGGCTGGGATGGGCGTTCAGCTCCACCGCCACCTGAAGCTCCGCCGCCGCCTGAAGGACAGCTTCCACGTCCATCTCGAAGGGCTGGCGGCGGTTCAGGATCCGGCCCGTGGGGTGGGCCAGGATGTCCACCCGGGGATGCTGGATACCCCGGATGACCCGATCCGTCATCTCGGTCCGGCTCATGTTCATGAAGGAGTGGACGGAGACCAGGACCAGGTCCAGCCCCTCCAGGATCTCGTCGGGCATGTCCAGGGAACCGTCCTTGAGGATGTCCACCTCCAGGCTCCGGAACAGGTGGATCCCCTCCAGCTTGTCTCGAACCTCCGCAATTTCCTCCCACTGCCGCCGCACCCGCTCAGGTGTCAGGCCGTTGGCCACGGTGACGGCCCGGCTGTGGTCCGTCAGGGAGAGGTATTCGTATCCTCGTTCCTCACAGGCCCGGGCCATCTCCAGGATGGAGACTTCGCCGTCGCTCCAGGTGCTGTGCATCTGGAGGTCTCCCCGGATGTCCTCCAGGGCCACCAGCTCCGGCAGGCGTCCCTCCCCGGCGGCCTCCACCTCTCCACGGTTCTCCCGGAGAACCGGGGGAATCCAGGAAAGGCCCACAGCCTGAAAGACCTCTTCCTCCGTCTCGCCCCCGATGCGCCGGCCGGCCATGGGGCCTTCGTTCCCATCATCCCTCTCCTCTTCCCCCCTCGGGCCCTCGACATCCGAAACGGATCCCGGTCCTTCTTCCCCCTCTCCCTCCTCTTCCCGGAACACCCCGTACTCGCTCACCCGGAGGCCCTTCTTCACCGCCAGGGTCCGGATGGCCACGTTGTGCTCCTTGGAGCCGGTGAAGTAGTGGAGGGCGGCGCCGTAGGACTTCCGGGGGAGGATGCGAATGTCCACCGGGAGCCCCGAGCTCAGGAGGATCCGGCCCCGGGTCTCCCCGGACGACACCACCCGTCGGACGCCGGAGAAACCGGTGAAGCGTTCCATGACGGCATCCCGGCCCTCTTCACAGAGGACGAGGACGTCCACGTCTCCCACCGTCTCCTTCCGCCTCCGGTAGCTCCCGGCCACCTCCACCCGCTCCACCCCCGGGGCTTCCTCCAGGTGGGCCAGCAGGGGCCCCACCAGGATGTCGGCTTCCGAGAGCAGGAAGCGCCCCTGGTGAGCCCGGAAATCCTGGATGGACCGGAGCACCTTCTCTGTGCTCTTCTTCCCGAACCCCTCCAGGACCTCCACCCGGCCCGCCTGGATGGCCGCCTCCAGGTCATCCACCGTGGCCACCTCCAGCTCCACCCAGATCTTCCTGGCTTTTTTCGGTCCCAATCCCTCCAGCCGGATCAGCTCCACCAGCGTCCGGGGCACCTCCTCCCAGAGCTCTTCCAGCCGAGGGAGCCTTCCCGTCTCCACCAGCTCCCGGATGTGGCCCGCCATGTCCTTCCCGATGCCCTGGAGCTCCGTCAGGTCCTCCTCTTCCGCCACCATGACCGCCAGGGGACGGGTGAGGCCCTCCACGGTCCGCACGGCGTTCCGGTAGGCCCGGATCCGGAAGGGATTGGATCCCCTGATCTCCAGGAGGTCCGCCAGTTCCTTGAGGACGGCGGCGATTTCCAGGTTCTGCATGTCAGCTCTTCGTCCTTACACCCTGGATTCCGGGCACTGGATTCCGGGCACTCAAATCATCCTTCCAACTCCATCCCCGCAGCCGTCAATCCTCCATCTCCACCCCGGCGTCTTCCAGGAAAGCCAGGAACTCCTCTTCGTTCCACACCGTCACCCCCAACTCCCGGGCCGTGTCCAGCTTGGAGCCGGCCCCGGGGCCCGCCACCACGTAATCCGTCTCCCCACTCACGGATGAGACGGCCTTCCCGCCGGCCTTCTCCACGACTTTTTTGGCCTGGGACCGGGTCAGGCGCTCCAGGCTCCCGGTAAAAACGAACTTCTTCCCCTCCAGGGGCCTGGCCCCCTTTTCCTCCGGCACCAGGAGCTCCATCCCCTGGCCCAGAACGGCGTCGATGGCCCGGGCGTTCTGTTCCTCCCGGAGGAAGTCCACGATGAGCTCGCTCATCCTGGGGCCGATGCCCTCCACCGCCTCCAGGGCCTCCCGATCCGCCTCCCGGACGGCATCCAGACTCCGGACATGCCGGGCCCGATCCCGGGCCACAGCCTCTCCCACCTCCGGAATTCCCAGGCCGTGAAGGAAGCGCCGGAGCTCCACCCGCTTCCTGGCCGCGATGGCCTTCACCAGCTTGTTCGCGGAGATCTCGGCGAAGCCCGGGAGCTCCATGAGGGCCTCCGGATCCAGGTCGAAGAGATCCGCCATCTCCCGGATGAGCCCCCGGTCCACCAGGAGGGCCGCCGTCTCCTCCCCCAGCCCCTCGATGTCCAGAGCACCTCTGGAGCCGAAGTGGACGATCCGCTTCTTCAACTGGGCCGGACACCCGAAGCGGTTCGGGCAGATAGTGAAGGGCCCCTCCGAGACGACAGGCGTCCCGCAGGCGGGACACTCCCCGGGCATTTCGAAGGCCGGCCCCCGTTCCTTCCCTTCTTCCTCCACCCGCTCCACCACCTGGGGGATGACGTCCCCTGCCCGCTGGACCCGGACCAGGTCCCCTTCCCGGACGTCCTTCCGTGCGAGCTCTTCCCGATTGTGGAGGGTGGCCCGGGAGACGGTGACGCCCCCCACCTCCACAGGAAGCAGGAGAGCCACCGGCGTGATGACCCCGGTGCGCCCCACCGACACGGAGATCCGCTCGATCCGGGTGACCTCTTTCCGTGGCTCGAACTTGAAGGCCAGGGCCCATCGGGGATGCCGGCTGGTGACCCCCATGCCCTCCCTGACCGTCAGGTCGTCCACCTTGATCACGATGCCGTCGATCTCGTAATCCAGCCGGTCCCGGTCTTCCCGGAAGGCCTCGTGATAGGCCAGGATCGCTTCCACACCCTCCACCAACTCCACCCGTTCCGGGGTTTTCATGCCCCAGGCCCTCAGGGCCCGGACAGCATCCAGGTCCCGGGTGAACTCCGCCCCCTGCACGGTGAGGATGTCGTAGGCCAGCAGATCCAGGGGGCGTTGGGCCGTGATCCTGGGATCCAGTTGCCGGAGGGCCCCGGCGGCGGCGTTCCGGGGATTGGCGAAAGGATCGAGACCCCGGGCCATGAGCGTTTCATTCAAGGTCTCGAAGGCGGAGAGACTCATGAGGACCTCGCCGCGGACGGCCAGGAAGGGAGGCGCGGGCCTCTCTTCCTCCCGAAGGCGGAGGGGCACCGAGGGGATGGTCTTGACGTTCTCGGTGACGCCCTCCCCCTCCACCCCGTTCCCCCGGGTGACGGCCCGGGTGAGGACCCCCTCCTCGTAGACCAGCTCCAGGGAGGCGCCGTCCAGCTTGGGCTCCACCAGGTAACGGACCCCCTCTCCCAGGGCCTTCCGGACCCGTTCGTCGAACCTCCGTAGCTCAGACTCCTCCTTGGTGGAGTCCAGGGAGAGCATGGGCGCCGTGTGGGCCACGGTCGGGAGATCCTCCCGGGGCTCGGCCCCCACCCGCCGGGTGGGGGAGTCCGGGGTCACGATGCCCGGGTGCGCCTCTTCCAGGGCCTGGAGGCGCCGGTAGAGCTCGTCGTACCGGGCGTCGGAGATCTCCGGCCGGGCCTCCACGTAATAGAGGTAGTTGTGGCGCCGGAGCTCCCTTCGCAG